>CALDSX010000127.1 GCA_937924445.1 uncultured Chthoniobacterales bacterium | reverse complement strand
GAGGATATCACGCCTTGGATGGGAAGCAGTTGAGGAAGAAAACCTCCAGGGTCGGCTCCCACTCCGCAAAGACAGAAATGGCCCACGAGGAGTTGAGCAAAAGGCGTACAGCTATCCCATCCGAAGGTCGCGCGACCCACCCATGCGGTTGTGCATGAAAAAACGCGGCCGGCAAGGACGGCGACTGCTCCTTTAACCTTCAGGGTTGTGTGCACTTAGAGTTCGATACGCTTAAATTTAGCCAGAACTTCGGCGATGCCGATGACACCTTCGGCAAGCGGTATGGTGGCCGTTCCGCAGCCAAAGACTTTTCTACGAATGGCTTCTATTCCAGTCGGCTTATCTTTCCTATGCACATTGACAATCCTTGATCCAAATTTTTGCACATACTCGGTAGGGGAGCAGCCACCTCGCCATAGGCTGTCCATATTAAGGTCGAGGCCGAGCGCCGTGGAGGCGCTGACGTTCAAAACGCGTTCCTGAAAGGCGATGCTATCCGTTAGCCGTTCATGCGGTTTAATGAACAGCGCGATGTCCAAGTCTTCTGTAAGAGGCAGCGGTTCACTGATTTTTTCGCGGATGCTGACGACCTGCTCGTCAGAAGTGATGCTGCGCGCGAACGAAGTGTGAGGTTCGCCTTCGATTTAGTGATGACGTGTTTGCACCCTATGCGGTCGGCCGCTTGGATATCTTTGATGATCAGACCTGCAGAGGCGCCATGGTGCTGTTGGATCAAGCAGGTTTGCGTGCCCGCACCAAAAGTTGATTTCAATCCCATGAGCGGAGAATTGCTGAGTTATGTCATGCGGATTCGAGTCGAGGCTCGCAACGTCGGCGAATCCAAGTTCTACACCCGGCGATGCCCGTCACAGTCGACGGTGACGGCCGCATATTTAAAACTCCACGCGGCGATTTGTGCGAGCCGAAAGTCGAGCAGCCTAATAGGCGTGTTCGGAGCAAAACCCCAATTTTCAAAAAACTTTTGAGAAACAATTTATTAGAGAACCCTAGTCACAAAAAAAATAACAACTTCATGCGCCGAGCCGTTTTCGGATAACGTACCCTTTATCTAGGACATTTGGTTCTGGCATGAGTTGGAGACGTCGAAAATAGATCAAATGTCCTCCTGTTCCAGAGTAGGGATGTTGAGAAGTTTTTCGTAATCATCGAGAGTTCCGCCGTCCATACAGCATTCGATAATTTTTCGCCCGATCGGCAACAGATCATCAGTAAGGAACTGACCTAATTCCCTGCGGAAAAAGGCCTTTAAGATGTTAGCTCCCTCATCATAGGCCTCTGCGCCTACTTCGGGCTGTTGGTCAACTTCAAAAAACCAAGCTCCGATCGTTCGACCCTCTACGATGATACTGCCAGGGTTGTAGCCGAGCAAGGGGCAACGAGAGGGACGCATCTGGGTGGTGGTGAATCGTGCGCCACCTCGTCGTGCCAAATATTCCCTCGTGATCCATTGTGGCATAAAGCCAGTTTCCCATGCGCCGATATGTTGATTTGGGATAAGAACATACCGCACTCGGGGTGTTTCAATAATTTGGTTCAGTAGAAGGTTTGCGTGATCAACACGTCGCCCTGTGGCGAATGGCCAATAAGAACCCACGCCTTCGGATGACATTCCCTCTGTCGCGACGATACTCGGGTTGGCGTGTCCTCGCGGTGCCACGAGCCGCCACAACCATGCGAGGGCCGCAGGGAGTGCGTGAAAAAGCCCAATAATGCCGTAGCTCGGGTGCTCCTTTGTGCAGGGCGGGGTTCGAACGCCCATGCTCCGAACGTCCACGTCCACGGCACCATGAACAACTTTTGGGATGATGCTGCGGGGAATGATCACACGAGGGTTTGGGCACGGTTTGCCTGGCTCGTCTTCGATATGTTCCCACAACAATGCGGTGGCGTTGGGGTGGCCCTGGATATTCAAAAATAGAAGGGGCTGTGGCGGATGAATTGTCAGTGCTTCAATGTGTGGATCTGTCCCATAGCGTGTGATATGGTTGCAGCGCACAAACCAGGCGTCTTCCGCATCCACTAAAGTGAGCTTGCCACGTCCGCGTTCAAATGAAGGATGGCAGAGTGCCATATCGTCGGTAACCGGACGAAGATCGCATGTGGCCGGAAGGGTAAGCTTGCGCTGTTCACCTGTCAGAATGTTGCGCCCAATGAGCAGGGTGCCGTCTCCTTCGCGGTGCGGGTACTCCAGCATCTCGCTTTTGCCACCACCGCTCGCTCCTTCGTGGGAGATGACCAGTTTATTGTCATAAGGTGTGACCACCTGGACAGTGGAGCAATGCATGGTGACCCACTGTTCGGTCTCGCCGATGTTGAGTAACACCCCATAGATGCCTTTTTTCGCACTCGGACCGGGATAGAGGTTGTAGCTAAAAAGCTCGTGCCTCCCAGGGAGACGATTGTGAACGACGACCTGTTTGCCGTCAAAATGAGTGTGACGAAAAGGCGGTGCGACAAAGATAAGGGCTCTTGGCTCGAATCCTTGGGGAATCTCTTCAGGTTTGAGAATGCCCTGCAAGAGAGCCAAACCGAGTGCGAAGAATCCGGCATTATCTGGCGCGATAACAAGAGCATCCGTTCCTTTGCCTTTCATTCCCGCGTAAAAAGGAAAAACGGCAAGAGGCTGTTTTGCGAGCCAGCTAAAGGTTTCTTTCCGTAGATCTTCAAATGACCTGCCATACCTCTCCTTGTAAGTCGGCTTGTCTGTCGGGAGCTCATCTCCGATGACCATGCAATCGGGGTCTCGACGACGCATATACGGCTCCATGTAATTTGCGCAAATACCGTTTCGAACGTGGCAAACCTCGGCCTCGACGACAAGCCCTTTGCCGGGAGTGTCGTAAGTCACCTGATGCCAACCACCGTTTGCGTCGCGAATCGCAAGGTCGAAAAGATCTTCTGCAGAGTGAGCCACAGTTACCGATGGAGCTGTCTTCAAAATTTCAACAACTTCGTCGGGAACGCGAAATGAGAACGGATTTTTACCTTTGGTTGATTGTGCCATAATAGCGATTCGTTAATGTTGACTTTTTTGTCAAGCCTCTGCCGCTCGGCGCCAGATGCCCTTTTTCCTCGCGTAGAATACCATACTTTTTTAATTAAACTCGACAATTCATCAAAAACTTGGCGCAATTAATGAGTCTAAATGAATTCAAGCATTGTTTAAATCGTCTCTAGGCTTGGTAAGTAAACTGAAGACTTTTTTATGGCCTGTAAAATTTGTTTCTGAGGGTGCGTTCTCCGGTTGCTCCTGGTGTGAATTTGAGGCATTGTGCGGGGTGAAGTAGTCACGAAAACTGGCCTAAAAATTATAGGTCTGCAGAGTCTTCATCAGGAGGGGTGGCAGAGCGGTCGATCGCGCCGGTCTTGAAAACCGGAGTCCTGAAAGGGACCGTGGGTTCGAATCCCACCCCCTCCGCCAGGTCCTTCCAGATTTATCTATAAAAGTAGTAGCGAAAACCATGCCATCACAAATAAACGAGCAGCAAGAGCCGATTTTCGCGACGGCCGGTCTTGCGGATTACCACACCCACACACCGCTCTGCAAACATGCCGAAGGATGGCCCGTCGAACTCGTCCGACGGGCCGAAGAATTGCAGCTTGCCGAAATCGGTATCTCTGACCATAATCCCATGCCTGAAAAGTTTGATGACTGGCGAATGGATTTAGAGGAGTTGCCTCTCTATCTTGAGGCGGTCGCGCACGCGCGTGAGAAAGCGCGCATTCCTGTTCGGCTCGGGCTGGAATGCGATTTCCTTCCCGGTCAAGAAACCTGGATTGAGGATTTAAGCAAAGAGGCTGACTGGGATTATCTAATCGGTTCCGTGCATTATGTTCTCCCCGGATGGGATGTCGACAACCCCGCCAAACTCTCCGAATGGACGCGTTATTCTGTGGATGATGTTTGGCAAATTTATTTTGAAACGTTTGAGAAAGCCATCCGCTCAGGTCTGTTTGATTTCATGGCGCACCCTGATTTGGTCAAAAAATTTGGTCGCAGGCCGGAAGGTGACCTTCGGTGGTTTTATGAAGGGTGTATCGCCGCGGCTGCCGAGGTTGGGGCGTTGTTCGAATTGAGCACAGCCGGCTTACGTAAAGATTGCCGAGAACTCTATCCCTCACGCGATTTTCTCCAAATGGCCTGCGACGCGGGAATCGGTATTGTGATAAATTCTGACGCTCACGCCCCTTTAGAGGTCGGCAAGGACTATGACGCAGCTGTTGCGCTCGCAAAGGAGGTCGGTTATGACGGCGTCTGGTTTTTTGAGGGTCGGGAGAGACTGTTCAAACCATTCCTAAAGTGAACCAGTCTTCAATGCAACGCCACATGAGGTTGCTTTGCAGGGGCCGAGAAATTCTGTTTCCACGTCGCCCGCTGGTCATGGGTATAGTGAACTTAAACGATGATTCCTTTTGCCATGATGGCACCCTCAATATTTGTCACGCGTTCGACCACACAAAGAGGCTTGCACACCAGGGGGCGGACATCATTGATGTTGGCGGCGAGAGCGCTAGGACAAATCGCCTTCCGATCTCGGCGGAAGAGGAAGTCTCCCGGGTTCGCCCATTTATAGAGGCCTTTGAAAAAGAGATCGCTTCCGCATCACCCAAGGACGAGGAACAAATATGGCCACCTTTGCTCTCGATCAATACTTGGAGAGCGGAAGCCGCCCGGCCTTTACTTGAATGTGGGGGAGATATCCTCAATGATATGGGCGGCTTGCCCGACGACCGAAACGCGCGGCTTTGTGCCGAAACGGGTGCTGCCCTGCTCATTATGCACACTTTAGCTCCTCCAAAGGTGCCCATGACGGATGCGCGGTATGGTGATGTTGTTGCCGCCGTCGAAGATTTTTTTCTCGAAAAAATTTCGATGGCACAGGCTGCAGGTTTGCCATTTGAGCAAATCGTGATGGATCCGGGGTTTGATTTTGCCAAACAAAAAGAGGATAACCTCCGCTTACTGGGTGCCACACGTCGGCTGGTGGGGTTGGGCAGGCCATTGCTGCTTCCTTTGTCCCGCAAAACATTCATAGGAGACGTCCTAGGCCTGGCAGATCCCCGCGATCGCGACGCTGGCACCATCGCCTGCATCGCTGCCGGAATACGTGATGGTGCGGCCATTTTTCGCGTCCACAACGTGCTTGCCGCATTTCAGGCTGTTAAAATTTGTCATGCTGTCCTTAGGGCTTCGACTTCCGACAGCTCTCTGCCTCTGCTTTAATCGGCCAAATCGAATGAACAATTTAATTTTTCGTCTTCATCCACCTCAATGGGCTCCTTCGGAACGGGCAACTCTGCTCTTTGTAATCGAAGGCGAGAAGGTGTTGTTAATTGAAAAAAAACGCGGTCTCGGAGCGGGCAAAGTCAATGCCCCAGGAGGCCGACTCGAACCTGGTGAAACCTTCCATTGCGCCGCAGTGCGTGAAACCCGAGAGGAAATTGGGATTACTCCTATTGCTCCGGTTCACATCGGGCATCTATGGTTTGAATTTACAAATGGTTACCGGCTTGAATGTGCGGTTTTTCGCGCCTCAAATTTTGAGGGGCAACTTATGGAAACCACCGAAGCCCGTCCCTTTTGGTCGCTGATTAGCGAAATTCCTTACGACCGCATGTGGGAGGACGATCGCTACTGGCTACCGGGTTTAATTGAAGGACGGCCTTTTGGCGGATGGTTTCGGTTTGACGGAGATCGAATGCTCGAAAAAGAGGTGTCAGATCTGCCGGAGGGGGCCCGCTTCCCCTTTTAGACGGATCGTTTTCTTCAGCCTAATTCAAGCGCCGGTTAATAAGATGATTTTGCTTGATTCTTACCACGGTTTTCGGGAATCATCCTTTTATGAATCGCAAGCAGTTTTTTCTTTTGCCATGCGCGGGCCTTCTAATCGCGGCCATCCTCAATGTCTTGCTCAACTCCCCGTCGACTCTTGTCCACGCACAGTCCGCTTCGTCCGCCACGGATGCAGCGGCGGAATTTCGGGAGTTGGATGAATTGATTAAAACCATCGGCCAGCAACAGCTCAAAATTGCAAAAAACCTGGTCGAACTCGAAACGAAAATGGACGCCCTCGATGAGTCGCTGCGTCAGGCACGCATTTACAGCAGCCGCATCGGGCGTACATCATACCTTCCCCGCTAAACAAAAACAACTGATGAGTCGTCCAAACATTCTACCCTTGTTTATTGCGCTGTTTCTGACCGGGGCCTTCACTCTTCAGGCACAGGCGCCAGCCACACCGAGTATCGAACGCTATCTGCCATCTTTGCGTGCCATCATGACAAACAATGAGGCAATTATCCAAAAGCAGGAAAACCTTCTCAAACGTATCGAAGAGGCTAAAAAAACTGCCGACTCAATCCGCATCCTCAGTAAACGCGGATAACCTGTCAAGAATCTGCATTTAAGGTATTTGTCTATTCGCGCACTGTGAAAGCCGTGCGGCGTCATGACGAAAGCAACGCAGTGTAGGCAACGGAATCTTTCAGAGAATTCAGACTCGAAGAATCCGTCGGCCTAATCTCAAAAAGCCATGCTTCGCCATAAGGATCGGCATTGATGCGTCCTGGGTCGCCAACCAAAGCCTCGTTGACAGCGACAATCTCACCTGCCACAGGCGCATAAATATCCCCGGCAGCTTTTACGGATTCCACCACGGCACATGCCTCCCCTTTTTCCACGAGCCGCCCCACCGTAGGCAACTCCACAAAAACCACATCCCCGAGTTGTGACTGGGCGTGGTCTGTAATGCCTACCACGCAGCGATCCCCCTCTGGACGGAGCCACTCGTGAGTGTCTGTATACTTAAGTGTATCAGGAATGGTCATTTATTTTTGCGGGTTATAAAATGGTTTGGCCACCGTTTTCGCGGGAAACCGTCTGCCTCGAATTTCGATCTCCAGCTGTGTGCCAAGATTTGAAAAGTGAGGTGGAAGATACGAAAGACAAAGGCCGAGACCGAGCGTCGGAGAAAGAGCGCCACTTGTTAGATCGCTTATTTTTTCCCCTTCTGCAAGCACAGAGTAGCCTGCCCTGGGTGGGGGCGCGCCTGCCTCGAGAATCAGAGCGGTTAGCAGCGACGGAGGGCCTTTTTTCAGATGACTCTCCACAACCATCCGTCCGGGATACACGGCGTCTTTGGTTGCCGAAACAAAAAGAGCCAGATCAGCTTCCACCGGAGAGCGTGTGGGAAGGAGATCTCTACCATTCAAAGGATAAGCCATCTCGAGACGCAACGTGTCGCGCGCGCCGAGGCCGCACGGCTTAATGCCATGCGATGCTCCGGCCGCAAGGAGGCGCGCGAAAAGCTTTTCAACATCTTTCCCAGCACAGAACAATTCGCATCCGGCCTCCCCCGTGTAGCCTGTGCCGGCGGCGGAAAAGTAAAGACCCTCCCAAACGAAACGCTGAATCGTGCGTCTACCGGGGCAGGTTGCATCAAAAGCTGCTGCAAAAATTGCCGGAGCGGCGGGCCCTTGCAAAGCGAGAGCAGCGCTGGTCGGGCTAAGATCCTCGATCACAACACCTGTTGTGGGCATGTGAGAGCGCAACCACTCAATATCTCTGGCGGCGACTGCTGCATTTATGACGAGGAGAAATTCGTCCGAATCTGTCTGGTAAACAATAAGGTCATCAATGACGCCACCTTGATCATTAAGAAGGAAGGTATATTGGCTAAGACCAGGGCGGAGCTTTTTAATCGCATTCGTCAGAAGACTGTCGAGCCAATCGGCGGCTCCTGTTCCGCAGACTCTGAGCTGGCCCATGTGGGAAATATCAAAGATCCCAGCTGCGGATCGGACAACACGATGTTCCTCAAGAATGCCGGAGAACTGGACTGGCATCTCCCATCCGCCAAACGGAACAAAACGGGCACCCAGTGTGGCTTGCGCGTTAAATAACGGCGTTCGTCGAAGTGCTTCTGGCATAGATCAAATTATTGTAAAGTGGGTCAGGCCTTCAGCACTTCAATAAATGCCTCCTGTGGGATATTGACCCGGCCAATGGCTTTCATACGTTTTTTCCCTTCTTTCTGCTTTTCAAGGAGCTTGCGTTTGCGTGTGATGTCACCACCATAACACTTGGCTGTGACATTTTTGCGCATCGCGGAAATGGTTTCTCGTGCGATGATTTTTCCACCAATAGCAGCTTGGATTGCCACTTGGTAGAGCTGTGAGGGGATGACCTCTTTCAGCTTTGCGGCTAGAGCGCGTCCTCGGGCTTCAGCTTTGTCTCGGTGAACGATCGAGGAGAACGCGTCAACCGGCTCACCATTGACGAGCATGTCGAGCTTCACTAGTTTAGCCGGACGATAGCCTGCGGGTTCGTAATCCATTGAGCCATAGCCGCGCGTGAGGCTCTTGATGCGGTCGTTGAAATCTACAAGAATCTCATTCAACGGCATAATAGCCTCAAGCATCACACGCCGCGAATCGAGCGACTCTGTGTGGGAGACTTCGCCGCGTTTGTCCATGATGAGCCCGAGCATGTCGCCAATATTTTCGTTCGGGCACAGGACGGTGACCTTGACAGCAGGCTCGCGGATCTCAGCAATCACGCTCGGATCGGGAAGGTGAGTGGGATTATCCACCTCAAGCACCTCTCCGTTCGTTTTAACCACCTGATAAACCACACTCGGGTAGGTGGCGATGATATCCATATCGTATTCTCGCCGAAGACGTTCCTGAATAATTTCCATGTGAAGCAGACCCAGAAAACCACAGCGAAACCCGAAACCCAGAGCGACTGAACTCTCTTGTTGATAGATAAATGCAGAATCGTTCAAGCGCAGCTTGGCCAGAGCGTTTTTTAAGTGTTCAAAGTCAGCGGTATTGATCGGGTAGATGCCACTGAAGACCATCGGATGTATCTCCTGAAAGCCGGGCAACGGTTCTTTGGCAGGGTCGCGCGAGCTGGTGACGGTGTCGCCAATACGCACATCCGCAGTGGATTTGATATTTGCGATCACATAGCCGACAGAGCCGACGGTGAGAGCTTGGCGCGCGACCGGTTTGGGCGTGAACACACCCACCTCCTTCACCTCATATTCGTTTCCGTTACTCATGAGGCGAATCTTTGTGCCAGGCAGCAACTGACCGCCGAACACCCGCACATAAATGATGACTCCGCGGTAAATGTCAAAGACCGAATCAAACACCAGCGCGCGAAGATGGTCGTCCTGCGGCGCGGCAGGTGGGGGAATGCGTGCGACAACTGCCTCAAGAATTTCGTCAATCCCGATTCCTGCCTTTGCACTGGCAGGAATCGCCTCGTCGCCAGGTATCGCCAACACTTCCTCGAGCTGCCGTCGCACGTTAGCAACGTCGGCGTTGGGAAGGTCAATCTTGTTAATGACAGGAATGAGAGTTAGATGCTGTTTTAAGGCAAGGTGAACGTTTGCCACGGTCTGGGCCTCCACACCTTGGGCCGCATCCACAACAAGAATCGCCCCCTCACAGGCAGCAAGACTGCGCGAGACTTCATAAGCAAAATCCACGTGGCCAGGAGTATCGAGCAGATTGAGTTCGTATTCATAGCCATCGGCAGCTTTGTAGCGCATTGTCACAGGATGCGCTTTAATTGTAATACCGCGCTCCCGCTCGAGCTCCATTGAGTCGAGAAGTTGATCCTGTTTTTCGCGCTCCGTAATGGTGCCCGTGCTGTCAAGCAACCGGTCCGACAAAGTCGTCTTGCCGTGGTCTATATGGGCGATGATACAAAAATTGCGTGTGCGGGAAATTGCCATGTAGAATATCTAATACTAGAGAGACCATCGTCAGGGTCAAACCGATTGCATCAAGATTGCACCTAATTTCTCAGGACAAAAAGTTCTAAACGGAAAAAAATTATTTTTTCTAAATGCGGTCACCTCTAACATTGCTACAGTGGCAACCGCATCCCGGCAAATGACCAGCGCTCCGCATAGAATCTTTTGTTGGCGAAAAGTCGCGTCGTCGAAGTGGGCAGACGCATGGGAGGAACGAATATGTGGGGCGGTTGGAGGGGGGCGTGTCGCATTCGTCTCAAAAGGTCCAGAAGCCAAGCTGCTCTTCATCACGGCTTATAACCTCACCCGCGGCGAAGCGACCTTTCTTAAGCAGCACTTTGGCGGCATGACCCAGCCGCAAAAAGACCTCGACTGGGTCGCGGCGACGTCGCAGAGGCGTGCTCCGATCCGCATTCGCAAAGCGCTGATTGTATCAGACCAACCAGCACCAAATAAGGAAAAAAGTAGGATGTGGCTTCAAATCGGGGCCTCTGCAGCATTTGGCACGGGAGAGCATGCCACCACCGCAATGTGTTTACGGTTTTTGGCGGACTATCCGCCCCGAGGCGCAAAGGTTCTCGATGCAGGGTGCGGGACGGCAATTCTGGGTTTGGCTGCCCTCCGATTGGGCGGTGTTTTTTCTTTGGCAATTGATAATGACCCGCTCGCTGTCCGCGTCGCAAGACAGAACGCCCGCCTCAATGGTTTATCCAACGTCATCAACATCCGCCTTGGTACGGTCTCTGATGACATCCTCGGCGGGGAGACGTTTGATCTCATCTGTGCCAACCTTTTTGCTGGTGCTCTTGAAAAACTTTTTCCGCTGTTCCACTCGCGACTTGCGCTAGGTGGAAGATTGATTTTTTCGGGCGTGCTCCGCTCGCAGGAAGAGCAAGTGGCTCAGACTGCTCGCGCTGCAAAATTTGAGCTGATCGAAACGCGTCGTCACGGCAAATGGATTGCAGTGCTGGCGAGACCTCGGATAGAGAAAAAGCCTTCAAACACGGCTTTTACTTGATTGAAATTTGAACATAATCCCGTCGTAATGAAATCAATAAAAAGTAAGCGCTCCCAAAAGGCACCTCCTCCCATCCCCCCCGGAGAGGATCACTCTGTCGGCGCATTGGCGCAATTCGACGAGCGCAAGTCATCGCCCAAAGTTCAACCACGGCGGGACTCGCCCTGGGTCTGGGGCGGTTTTCTTGTAACGCTAACTCTCTCCGTCGTCTGGGTGCTCGCTCATGCATTCTTGGTGGATGCTATCACAGTCCGTTTATGTGAGAATGAGGACGCCGGACTCCCTCCGGAAAAACGGCTCCCGGTGTTTTTGAGCGAAATCGCATTTGATGGTTATGTCTGGAACCGCCATGCGGAGGATCTCGGGAAGCATGGCGATTTTCGCGTGCGCTGGACCGATTTTGACAATGCACCCAAAGGACGCGAGGTGCACTGGAACTCGGCTTTTGCATGGTATCTGCGAGCTCTTGGGGAAGTGTATCGGGCAGTAACCGGTGACACCCTCCGCAACAGCATCTATCGCATGTCCATCTGGGCCAACCCGATTCTTCTCATCATCGCGCTTCTTCTCTTCAGCGCTTTTTCCGCACAGCGATTCGGACCACTCTGCGGGTCTGTTCTCGCGGTAGGCATGGTCAGCGTGCCGACATTCTATGAAGGGTTCTGGCCCGCCTATCCAGATCATCACGGCCTGATCGGGTTCAGTTTACTAGGTCTCGTCTTCGGCATCGCTTGGGCCGGTGCCGGTTGGGTTCGGGAAGCTGGCGACACAAGCACCTCCAGCAAATTCGCTCCTGTCAATGAGGCCCAAGCACGGCAGGGAATGCTTTTTTCGGCGGTCTGCGGTGCGGCAGGACTATGGTTCAGCGCCCTCTCCACGGCAATCGTTCTCGGCACCGTAGGTATCTCTGCGATCATAATCGCCGCTGTCTACGGGCCAGTCAAGGGATCTGCTCGCCTTCGCGCGGAAGTCTGGTGGTACTGGGCGAAAAGAGGCGCAGCAATTTCTCTAGGTTTCTACCTGCTCGAATATTTTCCATTTTACTTGGGATTCCGTCTAGAGGTCAATCATCCATTCTATTCCCTCGCATGGCTCGGCGGTGGTGCGGCTCTTTGGCTTTTGATGGACTGGCTGTGCGCCCCGGAATGGAAAACTTTTCCACTAAAAAAGCTGCTCCTCCCGGTGGCCGCCTGTCTACCCCTGCCGCTGGCCATCCTGCTGGGTGGCCCGAACGTCTACATCCCGAGCGATCCGTTTATGGGTCGACTCTGGAAGAATATCGCTGAACTGCTGCCTCTGATCACCCGAATTAAACTGGGAGGGCTGACTTGGAGCGTTGCCATCGGATGGTTCCCCATTTTCATTATCATGGCTTTCGGTTTGCTTTTCTCCCGAAAAATTTTCATCGGCACCAAGGCAACCCTTCTTTTTCTTTCAATTCCCATTTTGTTGGTGACCACTTTGCAGTTCTATCAGGTTCGTTGGGGTATGCTTAATGGACCGCTTTACATAGCTCTTGCGGCTCTGTTAATCCCTCAAGCCTGGAGATTGGCTGCCAAAGATTTTACGGGCCGTTTAGCCGCAGTTGTTATTTTGGCCACGTTCGGTTTTGTGCTTGTTAGGCCTGCCTTTCAGAATTCCTTTCTCATCGCCTGGCAACAATTCCAACAAAAAGGGGCAATGAGTATTTCGCCCGGTCAGGGCCTTGCGCTCTTGCACCGTCGAATGGCCCGAGCGATTCTCGACGACGCGAAAGGTCGTCCTGTTGTCTTGCTTAGCAGCCCAAACTCCTCCTGCCTCCTTGCGGCGATGGGAGGTTTTCGAACCATTGGGACTCTTTACTGGGAAAATGTCGAAGGACTCAAAGCGGCGGCCGCTGCACTCAACGCGCAGAGCGACATGGAGGCTTTGGAACTGTTGAGACGCCACGGGGTTACTCACATCTCCAACATGACATGGGAAAACTTCATCGAGCCATACTTCAAAATCTTATATCCCGGCACGGTTCTGGGTAAAACGCTTGACAAATCATTCGCCAAAAAAGCTCTATTTGACGGATGGATCCCAGCTTTTACGCGTCCTTTGCTGTTCCAAAAAAACTCGCTTTCCGACCTTCTCGGCCAGCGAGTTCTTCTCTTGGCCTTTGCTCCCGAAATGAGCCAGGCTGAGTCTGCCCTTCACCTTGCACGATATAAAAGCATCGTTGAGGGCAAAGACTTGGACGCGGAGTTCGACCTCAACCGCATTCTTGAAAACTCACCGGACTACGCTCCGGCCAGGATAGAGTTGGCCCGCCTGATGGTCAGTCAGAGGCGCTACAGAGAGATGGCTGAGCAACTCGCCATCGCCTTACCTGACGCTCCAGGGACCGATGCCATTAAAACGGCAGCGCAGCTAGCTACAGAGGGGAGATATTCAGAAGCATCCAGCGCACTGGACGAAGCCCTCAAATCGAATAGACCTCAAGTTGTTGAAGCGGCCCGGCAATTAAATTTAATCATCCGTCAACAGCCACCAACTTCATCCATTCCATCTGCCATCCCATTAAATGGACCCTGAAGTTACCATCCTCATGCCATGCCTTGATGAGGCGGAGACACTTGCAAAGTGCATTGAGGCCGCTCGCCAAGGTTTGGCAGACGCCGGTGTCATAGGCGAGATTGTCATTGCCGACAACGGGAGCAAAGACGGCTCCGTCGAAATTGCCAAGCGTGAAGGAGCTCGTGTTGTCCACGTCCCCGAGCGAGGCTACGGAAGCGCTCTGCGAGCCGGCATGGCCGAAGCGCGAGGGCGTTTCATCATCATGGGCGACTCGGATCTCAGTTACGATTTCTCAAAAATCAGCCCTTTTCTCCAATCCCTCCGAGCCGGGGCTGATTTGGTGATGGGTTGCCGTATGCCCGGCGGCGGTGGAACTATTCTTCCCGGGGGTATGCCATGGAAACACCGCTGGATCGGTAACCCTCTCCTCACGTTTATCGGACGTCTTTTTTTCAAATGCCCAAGCCACGACTTCCATTGTGGTCTTCGGGGATTGTCCAAGGCCGCTTTTGAGGCAATGGACTTGCGCACCTCAGGCATGGAATTTGCCTCAGAGATGGTTATCAAGGCATCATTGCGCGGTATGCGCATCGAAGAGGTCCCCATTACACTACATCCAGACGGACGCTCTCGCAAACCTCATCTCCGAAGCTGGCGTGATGGCTGGCGCCACCTCCGCTTCATGCTCTTATTTTCGCCACGCTGGTTTCTCCTTTATCCAGGCCTGACTGCTTTTTTGTTGGGCAGCGCACTTTTCCTCCGCCTCCTTTCCGGACCTATCTCCGTGGGAAAAGTTAATTTTGACCTCAACACTCTCGAAGTGGCCGGACTTATCACGCTGTTCGGGTATCAAACCATCCTCTTTGCCTGCTTTGCTCGAATTTTCGCCTTTACACGTGGCCTCTTACCAGCAAATCACACCCTCGCCAAAGCGTTTGGAATCTTTACTCTGGAGCGAGGGCTCATTGCCGGAGCGCTGCTTTTGTTGGTCGGGATCGTTGTTATCAGTGCGGCTTTTCTAGGCTGGGCTCGTGTCGGGTTTGGTGAACTCGATCCGCTCTCCACCACCCGCACCGTCATTGCCGGGCGTACCCTCGCATCACTCGGCGGCCAGACCATTCTCTTCAGCGTTATATTCAGCTATCTCGGAGTGGACGAAAAACGTTCAAAAGTCGTCCTTTGAGAGAGCGGTGGAAGGAATTACCGAACCTTCCTCGCCCCCCCGAACTACCTCCAAACCACAAAAATAGGCTCGATACCCTCAGCAGGGGGGGGTGAACTGTTAGCTCGTGCTCAATGGACGGAAATGCGCAGACAAAAATTTACAGCTCTGCGAAATTGTGCTGTGAGGAAACTGGATCTTATTCTTCTACAAATGCAGTTGAAAATTTTCTGATTGGCTGGAACTACTCATTGAACAAAGCGATGAAAACGCATGGATGGGTCGCATGCCACCGGCCGGGAATTTCTATTTAGACGTCAGGCGCTGCTTCTGGATTAGTTTCTGACCTGTGATTGCCGCGCCTTCAATTTGTTCCAATGAGCTGCCCCACTCCACCCCATCTGCGGTTGGGAGCTTCTCTTACGAGACGCAGAACAACGAAAGGAGAACATTGCTCCGGTGCCTCTTCGCGTCTTTGCGTCGCTGCGTGAGCCTTATACCAAGAGAACATACATCAAAAAGACTGGCTTGCTGGAGAGGAGAGTTTGCGCAGCTGAGGGATCGCTTTGTGGAGATGCTTTGTGGAGATGAATTCCATGGCTGCCTCAAGCTCCAGAAACCTGGCTTTTCCCGAGCCAGGTTGGAGGTGCTGACGTCGCACTGATTATCTTTTTCGAAACACTCTCCTTTTGAGTGAACTTTTTTTAAATTTATTTCGGCAGAAAATCCCATCGCCCGAATTGTTTGTATCTCGGTTTCTCCCTGCCGTCATCCGGGCACTTTGCGATTCATTGCGTTAGTTTGCCAGCCTCACTGCCGCTTTGCGCCGCTTCTTCCGCCTTGCGGATAAAACCCGTTTATGGGGTGTTGCCACGTCCCTCCCGGCAAACAAAACTCAACCGTAACTGCTCAGGTAGTCCCACCATGGGACCATCAGTAACTGAAGAATAGATTACCCCGCCCCCCCCGAACGCAACAGAAAAAAAGTTCGTTTTTTGCTGGATTCACCAGGGGGGCCTGCCGTATCTTGCTCGCCATGACAAGCGTCTTGGTGATGCAAGGCCGCCAGTTGAACGGCGCGGACATCGCTTGGATCCGGGGGCTGCTGGACGAACATCCCGAGTGGTGTCGCTCGCG
>CALDSX010000126.1 GCA_937924445.1 uncultured Chthoniobacterales bacterium | reverse complement strand
TGCTTGTGCGCATCACGCCGCAGGCACTCCCGCAGACCCCCCTCGAAATCGGCCGTTCCTACCCACTCGAAATCCCCCGTGAGGCACTCCGTCTCCTTCCATCCAGCGGCACCTCAAAACCCACCCCTGCTTAAGAAAATCGGTTCATCCGGGAAGTTTCGCTTCATCCGGAAAGTTTCGTCTTAGCCGAGGAATTTGAATTTGGCTTCGTGCAATGCATAGAGGCGCAATTTGAGGAAATCCTGGTCACGAAAACCAAAAGCACTGGCGAGCAGTCCGCAGATTTTCCGATTGATGCCCTCCATCTTTCCACTGCTCAAGCCGGTTTTGTAGAAGCTCAAGATTCCGCAGGCATGGCGTTTGAGGGTTTTGGCCATTGCGGCGAGTTGACGGATTGCGCTGGCGTTGGCTTTGGCGCACCATTCTCGCAGCAATGCCCACGCTTTGCGGCCGTCGGCTTGTTGCCAGAGCTCAGTGAGTTCCTCCTTCAACAGATACGCACATTACAGGGGCTGGTTGATTTCCAAGCTGCGTTGCAAGCGGCTGGCGGCGTCCTTTTCCAGATTCTCTTTGCGGTGTAGAAGCAGCCAGCGCAGCCCTTTGATGGCTTCCTTGGCCTCCCGGGTGTTGGCATCGCGCACCAACTCGCGACGCAGATCGTCGAGACGTTCGTTCATCAGCTTCATGACGTGAAAGCGGTCGAAGGTCAAAAGGGCATGCGGGGCGTGTGCCCTCACGCTGGCGGCATAGGCTCCGCTCATGTCCATGGCCACTGCCTGGAGGCGCCCTCCGCTGAGTTTGAAGCGGCGCCAGAACCCCCGCAGAGCCTCACTGCCTCGGCCCGCACCCACCCAGATGATCCTTCCGCTATCCATGTCCAGCACCAGGGTGACATACTTGTGTCTGCGACCCAGATAGATCTCGTCAATGGCAATGCGACGAACCTTCCTTTAGCCGATGCGCCGGTAGTCCTTCTCCAGCCTTCGTTTTACGACGGCCTTGACCGTATCCCAACCCAGATCCAACCAGCCCGCGATGTCGCTGGAGCGTCATGAAACGGGCGAGATCAACGATCAGTCGGGCGAGCTTGCGGGTGATTTTCGTGTACTTTTCGACAAAGGGGGGGCCTGCTCGAACTCAACTCCCGTCGTTGTGTTCAACCAGCGCTGGACTTTGACCCGCAGGATGACCGGCTTGAGTCCGACGCTGACGGTTCGCACATCTCGCCAGCGGAAACCCCGCTTCCGCAGTCCCTGCCCTGGCGGAGCTTCCGGTTCCTTGTCCGGTTCCAGCTCGAAGATGATCTGGCCCTTCTCATATCGCGTCCTCAGATGCCGGTAACCTTTGATGCCAAACCCATGATAAAGCAGACTTTTCATACCCATAAGCTGTTCCCCCTAGCCGGGATTTACAAGGGCCGGCAATGAGGCCCTTGTTCCTCCAGTTTCGCCGTAGGCGCGTCGCTCGAAATCCCTCTTGGACGAAACTTTCCGGATGAACCAGAATTTGGGGCTTGATGGGCTCCCTCCTCAAGACGCGGAGGCAGTGTAACGAATTTTTTATGCTTTTGCGGTTGCATTCGAGCGGGAGACCGCTAGTAAACATGTGCTTCAAGGATCGTTTTCATGAAGACCAAAACAACACTGAGCGAAGCGTTATATTGGGTTCTGTGGAAACGAGTTGGTAAAGCCAGATAAGCAATCTGCAAAAACTTGCAATCCATACTTTCCGAAGGCCGTCTATCAAATCTGTAGAAAATTATGAGCAAACACCCGATACTTGTCGCTGGCGCTGGAGGGTTTATTGGAGGCGAACTTGTCAAAACGCTTTTGGCTCAGGGCTGCAGTGTGCGCGCTGTGGACAAGAAACCTCAATGGCAGTGGTATCAGCGATTTGAACAGGCAGAAAATTTGACATTTAATCTTGAAGAGAAAGATTCCTGTATCGAGGCAGTAAATGGCTGCGATGTTGTTTACAATCTCGCAGCAGACATGGGAGGTATGGGATTTATCGAGCTGAATAAAGGCCTGTGCATGCTAAGTGTGCTGATAAACACTCACCTTCTTCTTGCCTCTAGACAATGTGGCGCACGCCGATATTTTTATGCTTCATCCGCATGCGTTTACGCTTCCCACAAACAAAAAGAGACCAATAACCCGGGGCTGAAGGAGGAGGATGCCTACCCGGCAGATCCTGAAGACGGTTACGGTTGGGAAAAACTTTTCAGCGAGCGGATGTGTCGCCATTTTCGAGAGGATTTCGGCTTGGAAACCCGCATCGCGCGTTTCCACAATGTCTACGGGCCTTATGGCACATTTGACGGGGGACGCGAAAAGGCTCCGGCGGCGATTTGTCGCAAAGTTATCCAGGCGAAAAAGTCTGGGGCAAACGAAATCGAAATTTGGGGAGACGGACAACAGACCCGTTCTTTTATGTTCATAGACGACTGCATTAAAGGTATTCTCTTGCTGATGGACAGCGACGTTGTCGAGCCAATAAATCTTGGAAGCTCAGAAATGGTCACGATCAATCAGCTTGTGGATATTGTGGAGGAGATCGCCGGCGTGAAGCTCGAAAGACGATACAATCTCAATGCACCCAAAGGCGTCAGAGGTCGTTCGAGCGACAACACCTTAATTCGCCAACGGCTCGGTTGGGAGCCCTCTGTGCCACTGCGAGAGGGCATAGCACAAACCTACGCTTGGATTGAAGCACAGATGAGTCTAAGCAACTCGAACGAGCGTGTTGTGAATAGGTTTTAAAACTCATCAAAGCTTCCTGACTGACAATATTTGGGACTATTAAGCAGGCGGTCAAGAAAAAGCGTGGACGGATGAATGGTGGGAAGGTGTGCGGTCGCCATTTGCGGTAGAGAGAGACGCGAATCAAAGCGCAGGTAAGAGGTCCGACCGGAGAGAATCGGAGCATGTGAGAGAGCGTTGCGAAGACCGCCAGAAAGCTGACACTGCACAGAGTGATGTCCCTTCAATAGGAGGATCATCACCTCGACCTGCAGGCTTACACAGAACATTCAAACCTGCCGATATAGCTCAACTTGTTACCACCAGCACACCCTTTTTGGGCGTTACATCGCAAGAGGAAATTGTAAAAATCTGAGCGCGGCCTTATAAGGAAAAAAGGAGTTACAATTTCAGCTGGCCAAAAAGAACACGGAACACGCGTCTCCCTTCGACCTCAATACAAGCAGAAGGTAATCCTAAGTGTTCACACCTGCCCGGCCATGCAACTATGTTTGTGTAGTTAATACTCCAAAAATGACGATTTTTAAGCAGTCAGCTTTAAACCCGAAAACGGCGATTGAAGTAAAAAAAGAGGGAGTGTCGTGCCATCAAATCACATAGGCTCCGCATGGATCCTGACCGGTATGGGCCTCGGCAGTCGGGGATCTTGGCAAAAGCGGCGCGATTGGTATTTCAAAG
>CALDSX010000125.1 GCA_937924445.1 uncultured Chthoniobacterales bacterium | reverse complement strand
ACGCTTGTCATGGCGAGCAAGATACGGCAGGCCCCCCTGGTGAATTCAGCAAAAAACGAACTTTTTTCTGTTGCGTTCGGGGGGGGTAATCTATTCTTCGGTTACTGATGGTCCCATGGTGGGACTACCTGAGCAGTTACTTTATTCCTAAAAAGTCGTAGGGAGCGAGAGAATGCAGAAATTAGCTGCTTGGGAGAACTTTTGGGAAGAGATGTGCCGAGGGAGTGACCCAAGGAGGCGCTGGTTAGTCCAAATTGCACCGCGTATGGATGTCGAGCGGAAATGTGAGCCTTAGTTCACACGAGCCGCTGAGCTGCAAAAGTTGGTCTGCTGAGGCCTCCCCATCAAAGGCGAGCTGCGGGATTTAGGATGAAAGAATGACTCTCGGATCTAACTCATGGGATTGGCAAAGCGAAGCATGCGAAAAACGACACCCCCATCCCTCGCAGCAGATTTATCTGTGAATTCTAACTTCTTGGCTTTTGGATTTTCACCGAAAGACTTTAGCCACCGGCGATGGCCGGGACGATGCTTATTTCGTCGCCGTCTTTGACCGGTGTTGCTTTTTCCTCGAGAAAGCGGATGTCTTCGTCATTGAGGAAGATATTGACGAAGCGACGAATGTTTCCGGCGTCGTCGCAGAGACGCTCTTTAAGGCCTGGATAGGAGATCTCGAGAAACTCGATGATCTCGCCAACGGTTGAACCGACTGCCTGAACGGAGGCGGCATCTCTGGTCAGTTTGCGTAAGGGAGTGGGTATATTGACTGTAATGGGCATAGTGATGAGCGTGTCAGTTAAAAGTGATCTGACTTGTGTTATTTTTTTACGGCACCCAGTTCTTCGCCAAAGCGACTGTCGAATTCGCGAAGGCTGGGCGAAATAAGTTGGGGTTCGCCGCAATTGCCAACGATAGCTTCCTGAGTTTTAAGCCCATGACCGGTTATGCAGAGAACAATACTTTCATTGCGAGGGATTCTGCCCGAATCAATGAGTTTTTTTGCGCAGGCAACTGTGACTCCGCCTGCGGTTTCGGCAAAAATTCCCTCCGTTGAGGCGAGTAATCGGATCCCTTCGAGGACCTCTTCGTCTGTGCAGTCTTCAGCAACGCCTTCGGTTTGACGCATGGAATGGATCGCATAATAGCCATCAGCAGGCGTTCCAATAGCCAGGCTTTTGACGATTGTTTTTGGTTCAGCAACGGGTTTCACAATGTCTGAGCCACGCTTCATTGCTGTTGAGATAGGGCAGCAGCCGTGTGCTTGTGCGCCATGAATGCTGTAAGGGACCTCTTCCACGAGACCGATTTTTATGAATTCAGAATAGGCTTTATGGATTTTTGTTAGTAACGATCCGCTGGCCATGCAAACAACCGTGTGTCGGGGAATGCGCCATCCTAGTTGTTCCATGATCTCGAAGCCCATCGTTTTTGAGCCCTCCGCATAATAAGGCCTAAGGTTGACATTAACAAAACCGACGTGATATTTTTGGGCGATTTCTGAGCAGAGGCGGTTCACCTGATCATAAGGTCCGTGGATACCAACGACCTGAGTGCCGTAGACGAGCGAACCAAGGACCTTGCCTTGTTCGAGATCAGCAGGGATGAGAACGTAGCTTTTGAGCTTGGCGGAAGCGGCATTCGCTGCGACGGAATTTGCGAGGTTACCAGTAGAGGCACAGGCGACCACATCAAACCCGAGTTCGCGAGCGCGGGTCAGTGCCACGGAGACAACGCGATCTTTAAAAGAGAGCGTAGGATAATTCACCGTATCGTTCTTGATGAACAGGTCAGCCACTCCAAGACGTGCGGCCAAGTTGCTCGCCCGGACCAGAGGTGTGAAGCCAACCTGGGCCCCGACCGTGGGCGCTCCGTCAACGGGAAGAAGTTCGCGGTAGCGCCACATTGAGCGTGGGCGAGCCTCGACCGCCTGGCGGGTCATTGAGGAGCGAATAGCGTCATAGTCGTATGCGGCCTCGAGTGGGCCAAAATCAAATTCACAAATGTGAATGGCCTCCTTTGGGTAAAGTCGTCCGCATTCGCGGCAACGCAGATTACTGAAGAAAGGTCTATCGCTCATGGATTTAAAAGGTGCGTCGTTTTCGGCGTGATGACTTGATTGCTGCGGGCGGGGAGTGTATGGGCAAAAGAAGCGGGTTCAACGCCTTTCTGGTGCACCTCGTGTCATAAAAAATATTAAACTGCCGATGTCCACAAGCGCATCCTCCTCAAAAGCCCCCGGAAACCCCAGCAAGGTCGCTCTCGTTGGTGCCGGCCCGGGAGATCCAGGTCTGTTCACGCTGCGTGGCCGTGAGCTACTTCAGCAGGCTGATGTGGTAATTTACGACTATCTTTGCAATCCGGCTCTACTGCAATTCGCTCCGGAAAAGGCGGAGTTTATCTACGTTGGCAAAAAGGCCGGCGATCACACCATGAAACAGGAGGAGATTAATGCTCTTTTGATTCTCATGGCTCGGGAGGGGAAGCGTGTTGTGCGGTTGAAGGGTGGGGATCCTTTTTTGTTCGGGCGTGGAGGAGAGGAAGCACTTGCTTTGGCGCAAGCCGGTCTGGGATATGAAATTGTGCCGGGGGTGACCTCCGCGATTGGCGGTCCGGCTTATGCAGGTATTCCAGTCACGCACCGTGGATTGGCGTCGGAAGTGGTGATTGCCACCGGCCATGAAGATCCGTCCAAATCGGTGCCCTCCGTTGATTATTCCGCGCTGGCGAGAACATCAGGCACCAAGATCTTTCTGATGGGCGTGGAGCGGCTCGGACCAATCCTTGACGGGCTGACTCAGGCAGGAATGAGCAAGGAGACTCCTGCCGCGATTGTCCGCTGGGCAACCACTCCGAAACAAGAGGTGCTGATTTCAACGGTAGGCAAACTGGCGGATGAGGCAGCAGCCGCCGGTTTTACGGCGCCTTGCGTAACTATCATCGGCGAGGTGGTGAAGCTTAGAAACCAGCTTGCATGGTTTGATCCGGGACCCCTCGCAGGAATAAGGGCGGTCGTCACGCGCACTAGAAAACAAGCTGGGAAACTTGCCAACGCACTTCGCCTGTTCGGCGCCGAGGTGGATGAATTGCCCACTATTCGCATAGAACCACCGGAGGATGAGAAAACATTTGCAGAGGTGGTTCTGGACGCACACCGTTACGATTGGCTCGTGTTTTCAAGCCCAAACGCTGTCGAGGCCTTTTTTACGATGTTTTACAAGATCTATAAAGACGCTCGGGAACTCGGTGGCGTCCGCATCGCAGCCGTGGGGCCAGCCACCAGGGCACGTATCGCCGAATTTCGGTTTGCCGTGGATCTTGAGGCAAAAGATTTTGTCGCCGAAGGATTGCTCAAAGCATTTGAGGAAAATGGCTCTGTAGAGAATTTGACCTTTCTTATTCCTCGCGCCGCAGGGGGGCGGGATGTTTTGATCGAAGGTCTCAAAGCAAGAGGGGCGATTGTGGATGATGTCCCCGCCTACCGAACCCTTCCGGCCACTGGTGACGTGAATGGCGCGGTGCGGCGTTTTCTTGAGACAGGCGCAGATCTGCTTACCTTTACCAGTTCCTCGACCGTTGAAAATTTTCTTGCGATGGGATTGCGCCCAGGTTCTTCGACGTGCGTGGCCAGCATCGGACCGGTGACGTCGAAAACTCTGCGCGAAGCCGGTATAGAACCATCCATTGAGGCCGAACGCCATGATGTCGATGGACTCATCGAGGCCATTTTAAATTATTACCATTCAAAAAACCGACTTGAGAACCGAAGGGACTTGCCGCCTAGTTTATAATAAAACCGTATGGGAAAAGAGATAGGAGTGCGCCAGTTGAATGATCCAGATTTTGATGCTGTCATGGACAAGCTGGTCGAAGTGGCCGCGAGCGTGGCAGAAAAGAGCTCAGACCAAGTATCCTCTGAATCGATCCAACCCCCTTCTCCACATTTTCAAGCCGCAGTGGCCGCAGCCCTTGAGCCGCTCGAAGCACGTTTGCATCTTATCTCAAGGAGCTTTAATTCGCTCGCAGAAGCCATATCTCGTATTGAATCGGCTTTGGCTGGCCTTGCACCAATTTCTTCTGACCTAGCTGCTCTTCGTAAATTAACGGAGCAGCGCGAGTCCGAAGTGGATTCCTCAAACAGGCTGGTGGACGTGCTTCACCAGGAAATGCGTGGCTACAAGGATGCCTTTCTTCTCGAACAAATTCTTAAACCTGTTCTCAAAGATTTGATCTCTCTATACGATGACCTGGATGGAATACATTGCCGTGTCAGACGTTTCGTTGAAAAAAATTGTGTTGCTGAGGGCGACAACCCAAACATGGCAGCGCTGCGTCAGGAAAGTTTGAATATTGCTCATGCGGTAGATTATCTTGTCGAAATCCTCGCCCGCTCGGGAGTTGAACGCCTTCCCCAGAGTGCCGGAATGGCCGACAAGAGCCAGGTAAAAATCGCAAGATTTACCGCTAGCGAAAATCCTGAGAAGGACGGAGTTATCGAATTCACTCTCCGGCGAGGATTCACCTGGCGCGGCAAACCGTTTCGTCCTGAAGAGGTTTCCGTCTGGCGCACTTCGCAAAGGAATCTCTCTGAGGAGACTTAAAAACGGCGATCAGTCACCCCATCGTCGTTTTAGTAGCCCAGCCCAGGCAAAAAAGAGAGCAATCAATATATGGCAGCCCAATACCCAGACGCAGACTTCAAAGGGGGCAAGTGGTGTCTGAGAGACTTGAACAGCAACATCATAATGCCTGGTATGACGCATGGTCTGCAGAAACCCTGACCAGGCCCAGTAAGAGGCAACGAACGGACGCGTGAGCCAGCCAACAAACTCCGGTAGGGCTAGCAAAGCACCCGAGAGCGGTAATTGAAAACCAACAAGATAAACCGAAAACAGGGAAGCCCGTTCCGGTGTTCGGCTCCAACTGGATATGGCAAGGCTTGTTGCTGTGATCGCCCCGTTAACTAAAAGAAGCACAGTGACTTGGAGCGCAAATTTGCCTGGAAAGTTGCAGAGCAAATCGACAAACCACGCCATCCAGAGCGACTGCACAACGACGAGACTTGTGATAAAAAAGACGCGAGCAGCCAGATCCGCACCTGGTGACAGGCCAGCGAGCTTCTCCTTCTCGATCAACGGACGGTCCGCGGCAATTTCCCGGGCGGTGTTGTTTGCTCCGATTAACCCCAGTAAAATCACTTGGAGCATTACAAGGCCTGAGACAAGTGAACCGGTTTTGGTGCTCTCTACAATATAATCATAGGCCTCTTGAAGCTGCTGCAGAAGATCAATATCGAGGGTCATGTTTAGGCTCCGAATTTGCGGCAGGCCATCCAGAGCAAACAACGCAACCAAGAGCGGAAATCCCAATGCAAGAGCAACCTGAAGGGCCATACCGCCAGCATCCCTCCAAAACAGCAGAAATCGACGTTGCACCAGCACCCGAAACTGTCTCACAACCCCGGGCACCCGATACCGCGCCAACTCACCAAAACGGCTCTTTGAGAGAGCAGGCTGCGCGGACATTTCATCTGAAGTCGCTCCTGAGACATTTTGATCCTCCTCAAAGCCAACCTCAAAGGCCGGTCGCTCCAAGTTAGATCGGATTTTTAACCTTCCAACAAGCTCCGGCTCCCGGGGAGAGTCCGAAATAAGTCTCCCGGACACCTCTGGCGACTCGATATGCACGTCGGTGGCGGTTTCTCCGGCCATAAGCTTTTCGTAAACAGCCCGATGCTTCACCCACGAGGCGGACCATTCTTCTGGCCTTCGCATCGCAAGACGAGGGTAAAGCTCTTCCGGGTGTTCGATCCGAAAATAGTGCATCAGATATTCTGGCGGGGCGTGAAACACCAACCTGCCTGCCATTAAAACTATTACGGAGTCGAACAGGGGGATATGAGCCAATGAATGAGTCACATGAATCACAAGGCGCCGTTCGATTTTGGCAAGTGTGTGAAGAAGGTCAGTGATCTCACGTTCCGCTTTGGGATCAAGCCCACTTGCGACCTCGTCGCATAACAAAACACGAGGGTCGCTGGCTAACTCCACCGCAAGAGCCAGTCTACGGCGTTGACCACCCGAAAGAACTTTAACACGGCTATCGGCGATCCCAGCCAATCCCGTCGCATTAAGTATGGACCGGATGCGCAGTCGCACTTCTTTTGCTCTGCAATTCAGCCGTAACCGAAGCGCATCCTCAAGACATTCCCGAACTGAAAGAAGCTCGTGTGCAAAGTCAAACTGCGGAACATAAGCCACTTCACCAAAGGCGAAATGCCCGTCTGTTTGTAACTCTTCGGTCGGGATACTCCAAATAATTCGCCCGTCATCAGGCTCAAGAATACCGACGAGCAGACGCAGAAGTGTGCTCTTTCCGCAGCCAGACGGTCCTATGACGGCGGCAAGATGAGAGGGAGGAAGACCGAATGAGACGCTTTCGATGAGCGCTTCGTCCTGGCCCGGAGGCATCCATTTGAGATTCTCAACCTTCAGCACTCAATCTCTTTCGCACCAACAATCCTCATAATAAAGAAATTTTCCAAAGCACAAAAAATTCAAGATGCTCCGTCAAAAACAGAACAAAAATCTATAAACCGAAATACCGAAGGAGGATTTTCGCCTTGGGGGGCGACCATCCGATCTTTACTGTTTAGCGAGTTATGACGGCACAAATATCGCTCAAAGCGATGCTCGAAATCCAACGGCGAGATTCAGTTTTATTACAAAGTTAGTTTTTTTGGTGCGGCGGCATAAAGCGACGTAACGACATTCCGGCGAGTAGTGAGAGGAGGAGCAACCCTGGCGTGCTCGGCTCGGGAACGCCAAGAAGGAAGGGTGAGAAGCTGTCGGTTGAAACGGTGATACTGTTGGCATCGGAGTCCACAACACTGGGAAGCATTTCCCAATCTGCGCCGTTGTGGTGATAGATGATGAAGACGCTCTCGCTGAAACCCGGTGGCAGGTTTGATTCATCATAGAAAAAAGTCAGGTTTGCCGGGCCCGTGAATGAGCCATCAAACTTCAGATCCCAGTACTGGCGTGGGGAATCCTCACCCCAGAGGGCAAAATCAGGTGGGGGTGGTGGCGTGCCGCCTTGTCCGAACGCCGTGCCAGAGAGGAGCGATGGGGTGGCTGAAAAGTTGCCAGATGCGTTTACTTGGAGTGAGTTAATCTGCAATCCACCGATATTTCCGGCGTTAAATCCTAAAGGAGCGTCAGGGGTGATCGTGTTGGAGAGAGAACCTTCCAAAACGGGAAAGGAATCCGGAAACGCAAGCGTGATGGACATTAGTTCAACGTTTTCCGAACCACTGCCCTGACGTGTTGCACCAAGGCCCGCCCCGAGTGAGTCCGATGGGCCGAGCACGCGGGGCGTCCACGAAGGCTGGGCTAGGGCTCCGATCGGTCCACCGTAGATCACCCTGGTGACCTGCGTGGCATAATCTATTCCTGGTTCGGATCCACCCCAAATGAGGTGGATTGCGTCAATATTCCCCGCAATGTCCCAATAATCGCAGCGAACATCGATCGTTAGGAAATTTCCATCGGGCCGGTAATTTCCCAGAGGATCGCTAGTGTAGAGATCGTACCATTCTGCCCCTGCCCCTCCCTCGTGATCGTAGCTCGAGGCGTTCAAAGTCGGAAGTCTTTGAAGTTTAGTGGAAAAATCGGACCGAAAAATTTTCGTCAATTCAAGTCCGCTCGTCATTTCATAAAAATCAATGCGAAGCAAATCGGGTTCTATGAAGAGACCTGACTGCGCTGAAGCGTGCGGACAAAAACCGGCGGGACTGAGGAGAAAGAGAGCTGCGAAGGAGGCGGCGGTCGTCTTGGGGGGGCACTCATTTTCACATATGTAATATGGCTCCGAATGCCATTATTTGCAATAGAAAACGAATATAAGTGTATTTACTGATTAATATATGTTTTTATTAGGTTTTCTAACAACTGATCGTTTGCGCTCTCTCACACCATTCATTAGACCGATTTTTTGACGCAGCGAGCTGTCTGATTTCAGAACGCAAACACTCGTGATCTGCCTTGGCCTTTGTGCAAGAACTCAACGACCAAGTTGCCACTTTGGATTCTCGGGCTCAGTCGATTGACGCGCAGCCGACCATGCGTGGGGGAACCTTGGGTCGCAGGCGCTCGGTATCAACAGGTTGCAGTATCTCTGCTATATCTATTTAAAGCTGAAACCCAGCAGAGATCGAGCATCAGGAATTGAACTGCCAAAAGCATGAGGATTTGTTAATGGATCGGAAAAAATTGAAAATTTCTTGGTTCATCAAGTGAAATATGAGAAAAGAAGTGGTATAAAACCTGTTAATAACCTTGACTGAGCGCTGGGGCAGCTATACCAGGCCCTCAAACTGGCGATCCACTCTCCCGCGGCTCAGCGATATTAGAAGCGACATAATAAACTTATGCCTATCCGAACTCGCAAGAATATCCGCACCGTAAGGGGCCGCAGAGCCGGTGCAACTCCGGACAGAGTGCTGCATGCCCGCATACGTGCAAGAGCGGTTGCAGGGCGAGCGTTCTTATCCGGATCCCGGATTTTATTTTGGGTTTTGTTTGTTTGGGGGGCTATTTGGGGGCTCTGGGCTGGCGGCTCCGAGTTAATCTCTAAGTTTTTTATCAACAACCCCGAATATTCCGTCGCAGCGGTTGAAGTCTCTTCCGACGCTCCCATCAGCCGTGAAAAAATTCTCAGCGCGGCGGGAATTAATGTCGGGCAGAATATTTTCCTCGTTGATCTGCGCGGAGCGCAACGACGTCTTTCCTCGCTTCCGCAGGTGGAAGATGCCAAAATTATGAGACAACTGCCGAGAAACATCGCCATACGTATCCGAGTGCGGAGGCCGGTAGCATGGGTTGCTCCCTCTAAAAATGCCGACGGGGAGCAGCTTGCAAGGGAATCCTTTCTGGTCGACAGCCGTGGCTTTGTATTTCCGGAGATTGACACTGATGAAGGGCATCTGAGTCTACCCTTTATTTACGGATGTCCGGAGTTGCCTTTACGACCGGGCCAATCGCTGAGTTCACGTGAATCTCTGGCAGCTCTAGAACTTCTCCGCATCACTTCGGACACGCCGCTTGGAGTTCGTCTGCAGATACAGCACATTGACCTCTCCAAACTTTATTGCATGGAAGTTGTAGACAGGCGGAGATCGGTTTACCGTTTTGGCACGGATACAGGAGTTCTTCGCGAGCAATTGGACCAGCTTGGGGCTCTTTTGCAAGCCACTGACTCCGAAGGACGGAGGATTCAGACCGTGAATTTGATGATGCGCAGAAACATTCCAGTTGTCTTTGCAGGGGCCACTCCCGTCACAGGGGAACGTCCACAACCTGCCGCAACGACCTCAGTGCGGGAGACCGCAACACCGACCGTCCCGCGTGCCCAACCCCAGCCAGTTGCCAGTGCTCGCGAGCGTCGTTCAGAAGCCGATGCCGAACGGGAGGAGCTACGCAGGCCGGAATCTCAAATCAAACGCAACCAGCCTCAACCCACTGTCTCGGTTCAGCGCCCTCTCCCCCAACAAACGCCATCCAAAAGAGGTGCTCACGACATTCCTCTTCGTCCGTTTATTACGTCGCCATAAATGTTTCCGCGAAACTAGTCGCTTTTCGAATTTTTCCGAATGTCAAGAGAAGAAATCATTGTAGGAGTCGAAATCGGCACCTCCAAATCGTGTGTGGTGGTGGGCGAAGTGCACCCCGACGGACGGTTGCGCATTTTAGGCACCGGCGAACAGCCGTCGCGTGGTGTTCGTAAAGGGGAGATTGTCGATGCTGACAATGCCTTCCGATGTGTGAGCGACGCGCTCATTGAAGCGGAAGAGAGGACAGACACTCAAATTCGATATGTCTTTCTTGGTATCACAGGGTCTCACATTCGTGGGTTTGAGCATCGCGTTTCGATGAGCCTCGACAACCCTGACGTCATCCAGCAGGAGCACCTCGATATCCTCACGCAGCGCGCACGGGAGGAGAGTGAGACAAATGACCGAGAGTTGATACATGCCCTGCCGATGCGCTACACACTCGACGGTGAACAAGAGGTGCTTACTCCTGTCGGATTGATTGCTCGTCAGGTGGAAGCGGATTTTCATTGCATTAGTGCGGATCGGACACGGCTGGCCAACAGCATTAATTGTCTCCGCAAGTCCGGACTGGACATCGAAGAAGTTGTCGCACCCTCCTTTGCCGCTGCGGCCTCTGCAACTTCCGTTCAAGAGCGCGACATGGGGGTTTTGGTTCTCGATATTGGTGCCGGAACCACTGATTTTATCGCTTACATAGAGGGTGTGCCACGGCTTTCCGGAGTGCTGGCTGTAGGTGGCGATCACATCACCAATGATATTTCACTCGGTCTGCGGCTGCCTTTGCAGATCGCCGAACGGCTAAAAATCGAAGAGGCCAGCCTCGATCCCTCTACCGCTATGCCGGGAGACACGATATCCATTAAAGGAGATGCTTCATTCTCAGGCCGCGACGTTGCTCGTCAGGATCTTAATCTGATTGTCTCCATGCGGGTGCGTGAAATATTTGAGTTGATCCGGTCACGGCTCGAATCAGATAGACTGCTCGGCTTTTTGGGAGCCGGGGTTGTAATTTGCGGTGGATGCGCCAATCTTTCAGGGTTGCTCCCATTCACGGCCGAACTCTTCGGCACGACGGCACGCATCGGACGTCCTCAAATACAGGGGATTCCCAACACGCTGAACAACCCGTCGCTTGTCGTTCCGATTGGCATCACCCGCGCCGGAGCTGATATTATATTAAA
Organism: uncultured Chthoniobacterales bacterium; assembly: GCA_937924445.1. Classification (GTDB taxonomy): domain Bacteria; phylum Verrucomicrobiota; class Verrucomicrobiia; order Chthoniobacterales; family CALDSX01; genus CALDSX01. Next base: position 18,063 of record CALDSX010000125.1, on the reverse strand, counting down.
CCTCCCGCAATCGGGACCAATCGATCTGGTAAAAAACTTTTTTGGTAGCATCTTTCATAAAAAACGTCCGATAAGTTAAAACAGCCCATCAACTCCAGATAAACATTCACCCCCAGTTCTTATTTTATGCCACATCAACCCTTCAAATCTCGGATCATAGGACTCGGCGGAGCGGGAGTTAATGCCCTCCAGCAACTCATTTCTGAGGGCGCTTCCGCCGCGGATGTTATCGCTGCGAACACAGATGTCCAATCCCTTTCGGTTTCCTCAGCGGGAATCAAGATCCAACTCGGCCGACGGGTTTCCCGCGGGCTGGGGGCAGGTGGCGATCCCGAAATCGGCATGGCCGCGGCCGAAGAGAGCACTGATGAAATCCGCAACGCCGTCCGTGGTTGTAATTTGGTGATTCTTGCCGTTGGTCTCGGTGGTGGAACGGGATCGGGGGCTGCACCCGTCATTGCACGAGCCATCGCAGAATCGGGATCTTACGTCGTTGCTATTGTCACAATGCCGTTTCACTTTGAAGGACGGCGAAGGGCCAAACAAGCCTCGGACGCCCTCGGCGCTCTCCGCGCGGCTGCACACGCTGTTATTGTCTTTGAAAACGACCGAATGGGTGAGCCGTTGGGGCCCCAGGCGGGTGTTCAAGAAGCTTTTGCGAACGCTGATATTACCATATCGCGCGCTGTCCTGGCACTAATTACCATCGCCTGTCGCGAATCTTTAATCCAGCTTAGTCTCGACGAAATCTTCAAAGCCGTTGAGCTTAAAGACTCTCGCTGCCTGTTTGGATTCGGCCTTTCAGACTCAAAAGATCGTGCATTAGATGCTCTTGAGCAAGCGCTCCAAAATCCACTTATGGATCGGGGCCTTCTGTTGGAACACTGCGAAAATCTCGTTGTTCAGGTAAATGGCGGTAGTGAAATGAGACTTATCGAAGTTCAGGACTTGATGGAGGCTTTGGGGAGGTTAATCGGCGAAAATACCCAAGTGCTCTTTGGACTCGGGGCCGACCCGAGCTTAGGGGGGTGCATCAGCGTTATCATTCTTGGCAGCGTGCCTGAAGCCGAATACACGCGCCGTCGCCAACTCCTGCAGCAAACCGGTGCGGATGAGCGGAACTTACGCACTCCGGCCATTCGTGCGCAGCAGACGCATCCACCAACTTCCTTCACGGCGGAACCAACTCCCCCCCCCCTATCCGCTGCGACTCCTCCAGCTGCGCTCAGCTATCCTAAGGCAGTATCCAACCAAAGTCGTCCCGGGGAAAAGCCACCAACTATTTCTCCCCTCGGCTCTCCCCAAACCGCTCCGGCAATGCGTCGTATCCATCGCCAAAACCCATTGCCCACACCCACCGCACGGTCTCAGCATCCACCGCTCTTTGCCGAAAACGAACTGCAGGAACCAGAGCCTCATTTTCCTCGCCCTGAAAAAGAAGATCAACGCCCCCCGGAAGAGATTCAAGAGACTCAGCCAGAGGCAGTCAGCACACCAGATTCTCAGCTCGAGGACCGTGCTGAAAATAACGATGCAACTGATAAATCCGCCGGAGATTCCGAAATTCTGCACGCCACTCAGGGAGCGCTCGACCTCAAACGTTCCGTTGCCGCGTCCATGCCACAACCCGAAGCATCAGCTCATCCGCGAGCCCCGATTGGCATACAAAATACCATTTCCGCTTTGGTTAAAAAGTTTTCCTCCCCACATAGCGAACGACCTAAGCTTCCCGAAACACCTTCGACTAGCACCAAACCCCAAGCCCCGGAGGATCCTCCCCACCAGCAGCAGTCTGCACACTCAGCACCGGAATTTCTCGACGTGGACGAGGAGAAATTAGCTCAAAGAGGTGCGGCCAGGGTTGTGCGCCCTCGGAGTGAAACTGCTCAAGCCAAGCAGGAATTCCTCCAATTTGACCAAGGCACCACTCGAGGGCGATTTGAAAAGAGTGCCCCGACAATTATTGACGGACAAGATCTCGACATCCCGACGTTCATGCGCCAAAATAAGAAGCCTTAAAACGCGCGTCAAAACTCATCGCGCGGACTGAAACGCACCCGACGCGCATGTCCAACTCTTTGAACAGAGGCATCCGGGGCCCACACAGCCTCAGCCTCCACGCTCTTCTTCTACTTCTCTGCGTGGTCGCGGTGGATTCCACTTCTCAGCTTCTGCTCAAATCTGCAGTTGAGCGCGCCTCACATGCCGTGGTCCTGGCGATGTTGCCGGAGAATGATAGCGCAGCAACTGCATTGGCCAACGAAATGCTTACGGAGCCACGTCTCTGGATCGCCACTGGGTTGCTTTGCGTAAATTTTCTCATCTGGGCACGGGCATTGATGCTTGTGGACCTCAGTATCGCGGTGCCAGTCATTAATCTCAGCTACGCGATTGTTCCCGTCGGAGCTTGGATTTTTCTTAGGGAGGAAATCTCAATCCAGCGCTGGGTCGGCGTTGCGCTGATTTTCACAGGGGTCATGATCTGCTCATTGACTCGTAATCGTCCTCCGGAACACCCGCCCGCACACCCACTTCCGAAATGATTGGCACGATTCTCTTTGTCGGACTTGTTGTTCTCATACAGATGGCGGGGCAGGTCTGTCTGAAACGCGGTCTCAACTCCCTTCCGCAAACTGCGATTCAGGGGGCCGGAGATATTGTTAGATTCCTCCTCATGGTCTTCCGACTTCGTTATGTCCAAATCGCACTCTTGCTGTGGGGCACATGGTATCTTCTTTACCTCACAGTTCTGCACAAGTTCGACATAAGCAAATCATTTCCCCTCAACAGCTTAGACCTTCTGCTTATTCTTCTGGTCTCACGCTTTTATCTCCGGGAAATTCTTCCCTGGCCGCGATGGGTCGGAGCTGCTTTAATCTGCACGGGGGTGGTTCTTGTTGCCTCCAGTTGACGTGGCTGAGACTATGGCCGAAGCTTCCAAAGTGTCATTGTATCGCACAATATCGGAGGGAAATATCTCGCCTGAGATTATCCCCGCGGAATTTGGCATAATAGCCGGCAGCGGTGCCTATCCGCGCCTTTTCGTCCAGGCAGCAAGAAAAGCCGGGGTCAAACGTATTGTGGCCGCCTGTTTTGAAGGGGAGACAGACCCTGCCTTTCCTGAGCGTGTGGATTCGTTCCAATGGATGCGTGTGGGGCAACTCGGTCGTTTGCTGAAGTTTTTCCGGGATGAAGGAATCAGACACGCGGTGATGGCCGGACAAATTGCGCCGAGAAATTTGTTCGATCTTCGGCCTGACATTAAAGCTATTTTGCTTCTGTCGAAGCTCAGAGAACGCAACGCGGAATCGATCTTTAGTGCTATTGCCAATGAACTCGCGCGGGTAGGCATCACGCTTGCCCCTGCGACGACTTTTCTTGAACATCTTCTTGCGCCGAAGGGCCATATTGCTGGGCGCATCCCACGCCGTTCTGAGATTGAAGACATTGCCTTTGGGCTGAGGATTGCGAAAGAAATCAGCCGCCTAGACATTGGGCAGACTGTCCTTGTTCGTGAAGGCACAGTGCTTGCCGTTGAAGCTTTTGAAGGCACAAATGACGCCATCAAACGTGGTGGGGCCCTTGGGAAAGGTGGTGCTATTATGGTAAAAGTTTCCAAACCGAACCAGGATATGCGCTTCGATGTTCCCGTTATTGGAGTGCAAACCATCCAGACCGCTGCGGAGTCTGGAGTGGCAGTTATTGCTATTGAGGCTGGCAAGACGCTCATATTAGAGAAGGAACAAGTCGCGTCTGCTGCTATGGATGCTGGAATCACTCTTTGGGGTGCATGACGAAGGAATTTTCGTTTTAGATTTTTTGCTGAGTGACGATTGTGTTTGTTGTTAAGGGCGGTTGTTGAGATTGATGGTGGTGGGAAAAAAGTATTTTTGAAAGGAAGAATGAAGTGAGATTGATTTGAGTATTTAGTTGCTGATCGGGGAGTAGTGGGGTTGAGGGGAGAATGGAGGAGGAGATATGAGGAAGCATGGCTTAAGATTTGCCGTTGACAATATAATTATATATGCAAGCAGTTATTCTGTAGCCAAATTCGGTTTGTTATGAGTCGATCTTTATTTCTCTTCACAGTCCTAACCGCGTCTCTGCTCCTTGCGGCCTGCGGCAAACACGCGCCGCTCCACACTCCTTCTGTATCCAGCGGCGCTCCCATCAAAGTTAAAACCGCTGCGGTGCTCCACGAAAACAGACTCCGCTTCCAATCCCTCCCAGGCACCGTCCGCCCCGTCGAACGCGCAATTATTGCTTCCAAAATTATGGGCGGCGTACGCTCCATTCCAGTCAGACTCGGGCAACGCGTCGCTGCCGGTGATATTCTGGCACGGCTTTCTGCGAACGAAATCGCAGCCCGCCTCGAACAAGCAGAGGCAGCACTGGCCCAAGCCAGACGCGACCTCGAACGCGAATCCACACTACTCTCTCAGGGAGCATCCACCGCAGAAGCTGTGCGGGCCCTCGAAGACAAAGTCCGAATCACCACCGCAGCGGTGAATGAGGCGAAGACGATGCTCTCCTACACCGAAATCCAGGCGCCTTTCGAAGGTGTGTTAACACAGGAGTTTGTGAAAGAGGGCGACCTCGCTTCGCCAGGCTCAAAACTCTTCGAAATCGAAGGTTTAGGAGCACTGCGGGTCGAAGTGCGTGTCCCGGATTCTCTTCCATTGCTTGAACTCGGCATGCAGGTAAATGTAGAACTCGACGCAACCCTGGCTCTTAGCACACTGTCAGAGCTTTCGCCGGCAGCAGACCCGACGACGCGCACGCGGTTGGCTAAAATTGATTTACCACCCGGTGCTAACGCCCGCTCGGGACAGTTCGTACGGGTTGAATGGCCCGCAAATAAGATCGAGTCAATCAGCATCCCGTCTGAAGCTCTCTCCCCTTTCGGCCAGATGGAGAGAGTGTTTGTTGTGTCGCAATTGACTGATGGACAGCATGTCGCCCGTTTGCGTCTCGTGAAAACAACTGGTGCCAGAGGGGCGCAGGTCGAAATTCTCGCAGGTCTCTCGGCCGGTGAAAAGGTGGTTCTTAATCCCCCCGCGGCGTTGCGTGACGGCGTGCGTTTGGAGGTAATAGAATGAGTGATACATCATCTCAAACCACCGCCAGTTTCGGTTTTGCGGGTAAACTCGGGGATTTTTTCATAGATTCCAAACTCACGCCGGTTGCTGTGGCGGCGTCTATTCTGTTGGGCGTTTTCTCGGTGCTGCAGCTTCCACGCGAAGAGGAGCCGCAGATCAAAGTGCCGATGATTGATGTGATGGTGTCTATGCCCGGGGCATCAGCGGAAGAGGTAGAAAACCGAGTCGCGCGCCCGATGGAGAAGCTCTTGTGGGAGATTCCGGGAGTTGAGTATATTTACTCCACCTCAAGCCCTGGCGGTGCAATGAGCGTGGTCCGTTTCATGGTGGGCACCGATCTTGAGAAAGCGGTGGTCCGCCTGAACCAGAAGCTGCAGACCAACTTCGACCGGATCCCGACAGGCGTTAGTCATCCGCTCATCAAACCACGAACGATTGATGACGTTCCGGTGTTGTCTCTCACCTTCCACAGTGCAACGTATGATCATCTCACGTTGCGTCGCCTGGTCGCTCAGGTGGATGATCAGATTAAATCCATCCCGCAGGTGGCAGAGACCACGCTCATTGGTGGTGTTCGGAACAAAATCCGTGTGCGCGTGGATCCTGCCGCTCTGGCATCGCGGGGGATTGATCCTCTGGGGCTTGTGGACACCTTGCGTCAAGCCAACCGCCAGGCACATTCCGGTTCACGACCGTTTGCAAATATAGAAGTTTTGCTAGAGACCGGTGTCTTTCTGCGAAATGCAGAGGATGTGGGTGCGGTGGTCGTTGGAGTGTTCGAAGATCGCCCGGTTTATTTGCGTGACGTGGCCATCGTGCGGCTGGAGGCTGAAGAACCGGCCTCACATGTTTTACACACTTCAAAGAAGAAAGAGGACTTTGAGGCAGCAATAACTCTGAGCGTGGCCAAGCGTCCCGGAGCGAATGCAATTGCAGTAGTTGAGAATGTTCTGCGCAAAGTTGAATCGCTCAAAGGCCGTCTCATTCCTGCCGACATCGAGATGACGGCCACGCGTGACTACGGCCATACGGCCGCAGAGAAGAGCAATGAACTTCTGCTTCACATGGGTATTGCCGTTTTTGGTGTGGCTTTGCTCATCCTACTTTTCCTGGGCTGGCGGGAATCTCTCGTGGTGCTCCTAGCTATTCCTTCGACACTGGCTTTGACGCTATTGGTTTTTTATCTCTACGGCTACACTCTGAACCGCATCACACTATTTGCGCTCATTTTTTCGATTGGTATTCTGGTGGATGACGCGATTGTGGTGGTCGAAAATATTGTTCGTCACATGCGGATGCCCGGTGCGAAGGACAAACCGCTTTCGCGTGTTGCGCTCGAAGCGGTGGATGAGGTGGGGAACCCAACGATCCTCGCCACTTGGGCGGTCATCGCGGCTATTTTGCCAATGGCCTTCGTCGGCGGGCTGATGGGGCCATATATGCGTCCGATCCCGATTGGTTCGACGGCGGCAATGCTTTTCTCGCTCGTCATCGCGTTCACGGTGACTCCCTGGGCGGCCATCCGTGTGATGCGCCGTCGGTTCAGGCCTGGGGCACCAGACACGCACGGAGTACATGACGATGACCACGCGCCGGACGACATTTTTACAAGGCTCTATCACAAGGTGATGGATCCGCTTCTCGACAAGCCATTGGCGCGTTACGGGTTCCTTGCCGGCATCATGCTGCTGTTGCTCGGCGCCGTGGCGCTCGTGGCGATGGGCGTGGTCAAAGTTAAGATGCTCCCCTTCGATAACAAATCGGAGTTTCAGGTGATTATCAACACACCGGAAGGCACCACGCTTGAGCAGACCGCCCGGGTGGCCATGGAGATGGCCGCTGCGATCCGCGACGAACCCGAAGTGCGCGACATTCAGGTCTATACAGGCACCTCGGCACCGTTTAACTTCAACGGCTTGGTGCGACATTATTTCCTGCGGCGTGGTCCGACCGTGGCTGATTTGCAGGTGAATCTCGTGGAAAAACATCATCGCAAAGGCCAAAGCCACGACGTGGCGGTGAGGTTGCGTCCCAAGCTGACCGCCATAGGAAAACAGCATGGCGCAGCGGTGATCGTGGCAGAAGTGCCACCCGGCCCGCCGGTATTACAATCTATCGTTGCGGAGATCTATGGTCCTACAGATGAAGACCGTCTTCGGCTCGCGCAAGAAGTGCGCACCATTATGGAGCGCACCGAAGGCGTGGTGGACATAGATACTTACATTGAAGACATCCAGCCCCGTGCCCGGTATGTCGTAGACAAGGAGAAAGCCGCGTTCCATGGCGTGACAGAGGCAGATATCGCTCAGACATTGCAACTTGCCGGACCGGGGCTGCATGTGGATCTCATGCACATTCCAAGCGAACGAGAGGATGTGAACATTGCGCTGGAGTTACCCGAATCAAACCGAACAAGCCCGGACGGTGTTCTGGACCTTCACGTTCGGTCCACCCGCTTTCCGGACGCCCCACCCGTGGCTCTGTCGGAATTGGTGCGGGTGCGCTTAGAGGATTCTGAACGCAATCTTTACCGAAAAAACCTCAAGCCGGTTCTGTATGTGACAGCCGACGTGGCGGGCGCTGTGGAGAGCCCCGCTTACGCACTTTTTGCGATGAATGCGGAGCTAGCAAAGCTCGATGCAAGAAAATATGGTGGTGAAACAGCAGGTGTAAAAATCCTCAACATAACTCAGCCTTTTGATGATGCGCAGCCGGCGATCAAGTGGGACGGTGAATGGCACATCACTCTGGAGGTTTTCCGCGATCTGGGCATCGCCTTTGCCGCGGTGTTAGTGCTCATATACATGCTCATGGTTGGATGGTTTCGAAATTATATCACCCCGCTCGTGGTCATGGCGGCTATCCCTTTCTCTCTGATTGGCATCCTGCCGGCGCACGGTTTGATGGGCGCGTTTTTTACAGCCACTTCAATGATTGGGTTTATGGCCGGGGCGGGGATTGTGGTGCGCAATTCAATTATTCTCGTGGACTTTATTGAACTGCGCAGGTCGCACGGATTGCCGTTACGCGACGCGGTGGTCGAGGCAGGGGCGGTGCGGTTTCGACCGATGCTGTTGACAGCCCTGGCAGTGGTCGTTGGGGCAAGCGTTATCCTTGCTGACCCGATCTTCCAGGGATTGGCCATCAGTCTGATGTTTGGAGAAATTGCCTCTCTACTTTTGAGCCGCATGGCGGTGCCAGTGCTCTACTTCATGGTCGCGTCGGCACGGGAACGAACCCACGCAGAACACCCTTTGCCTTCTGTTGGTCAGTGAGTTTTCGAGTTGTGGTATCGTAAAGCCCAAGTTTTAGCTCACGCTCGTCACCTTTGCTCATAGAGGCTAGAACCAGAAAACGCCTCTCGGCGTCATTCAGCGCATGAGCAAAGTAGAGAAAGTCATTGAATGAAATCACTTCGACAGTGGGCAACTCGCCGTTATCAATGGGAGAGAGATTAACCAGCAAAAGATCGGGGCTTTCCGTATGTGTCACAAGGGTTTCGTTCTCGCCACGAGTAGCTTGGATGCCGCTGCTAAAGGCGTAGGCGCGTTGGCCGGCAAGCACACCGAAGCCACCAATGCTTTTCGGGCTAGAAGCAATCCAGCCGAGGCGCTCTTTTTTTACCGGATCAATCAGCGTAAGTCCGCCAACATCGCTGGCACTGTCGCCCAGTAGATATTCATGTCCGTTATATTCAAAAAAGATCGCTTTCGTGGGAAACCCTTCGCCGGGCAACCCGCTCTTTGATGTTGGAATAAAGACACTGTCAGAGAGGTCGCCGTTAAAAAGTTTTGCGGCAGGCACTAGAAGCAGACCGCCGTAGTTTTCTAGCACAATCGCTGCGGTGCCACTTTGAGGGCCGATAGTAAGCCCGACGGGGACCGGGTTGTTATGCTTACTACCCGTCCCGTAATGGAGCTGTGGATAGAGCGCGGGTAACTTTAGATCGTGCAGCACCGCCAAAGAATTCGCATCGAGGATAACCACCCGCCCTCCAAACCGATTCCCCTGAGGCGAGTCAGTCATGCACAGAACAGCCAGCCGTTTTTGATCCGGCGAATACTGAATACCGCCGAACTGATGCGCTCTTGGAGAGAGCGTATTACTGATATTTGCAGACATTCGAACCGTGGCGGACTCCAAGTCGACAAGGAAAACACTCCCTTTGTTTCCTGCCACTGCAACGTTTTTGTCAGTGAGCGCAAGAAACATCCCGCGTTCGCCAAAATCCACCCTTCGAGCCTTTAGCTCTGAACCATCTCGCCGCAGCACAAAAATCCAGGAGGCTTCGTCGTGAAGGTTGGTAAAGGCCAGGAACCGGCCGTCAGCAGTCTGTTGGAGGTAATGAAAAACCGGTGAGACGGTATCTTGAAAAATCTCCTGTTGAGAGACAATCCGCCCATTGGCTGCATCCAGCACCAGCCGCACAAGGCCCCCTTGTTCACTGCCGGCAAACGAAAGGTAGTCAAACATACGGATATCTGGCGCTTTATCTGCGAAATCCTCCGCGCGTCCGGTTGGAAGCCCCAAAAGGTAAAGCGCAAAAACGCACAGTGCAATTTGTTTTAAAAAGCGATCCGGCAAGAAAATCATGCAGCTTTCATTGCTAACGCAGGAGAGAGAACGGTGCAAGTTGTCTACAATCGCGACTGGCAGAGGTTTGAGCAAAAAATTGTTGCATTATGTGTTCATATGGTCACTGTTCTAAAGAACAACAACTCAGCGGTTGCCACATGAAAACGTCTGCACATCGAAAAAATACCCTGCCATCGGATCCCAAACCAGCGAGGCTTTCACTCACCGGACGACAACTCGAATTGTTCGAGTTTCTGAAGCAACATCATCGGGAGGACAGAATCCCCCCCTCCACGCGCGAAATCCAGGAGCATTTCGGCTTTGCCAGCCAAACCGCCGTTATCCACCACCTGCGCGCCCTTGAAAGCAAAGGTTGCATCGAACGTCTGCCAGGCAAAGCGCGAGCCGTACGCATCCTAAACATCGCAGCAGGCGAAAACTCAGACCCCGCAGCCAGGCCCTCTCCAGAGTCCGTCCCGCTGCTCGGCGCTATCCCGGCTGGACTCGCACAGCTCCGTGAAGCCACTGTGCAAAAAGACGCCCCGTGTGTGGTGGTGGATTTTGATCTGCTCGGCATCCCCCGTGGCGCACACACGTTCGCCCTGCGTGTTTCAGGCGATTCAATGATCGGTGCTCATATCCTTGATGGCGATGTGGTCATCATGGAATTTCGCGAACCAGTTCCCGGTGACATTGTCGCAGCGTTGATTGATGGCGAGACAACTCTCAAACGGTTTGTGACAAAAGGCGGTCACCCATATTTGAAAGCCGAAAACCCGGCTTACCCGGATCTCATTCCCGCTCAGGAACTGGTCATTCAAGGGGTGATGATCGCCCTGCTACGCGGTCGCGGCACACCGCGACGCTAATGAAAAAATGCTGGCATAGATCAAAATTTATGATCGCACATCTCGATGCGGACGCATTTTTTGCCTCGGTTGAACAGGCAGCCGACCCCCGTCTGCGTGGCCGACCGGTGGCCGTCGGATCTGCGCGGCGTGGGATTATCGCCAGCGCCAGCTACGAGGCGCGCCGCTTCGGTATACATACACCAATGCCATCCGCACGAGCGCTGCGGCTTTGCCCCAGCCTGCTTTTATTGCCCGGTGACTACGAAAAATACGAACGCTTCTCGCGGTTCATCTTCAGCTATCCGATGGATGTGACACCTTTTGTGGAAATCAGCGGGATTGACGAGGGCTATTACGACCTCGGTTCTGATGAAAAAGGCGCGCGGCAGCAGGCGGAAGTGGTAGCAAAAATCTCTACAGCTATCTCGCAACGCCTCAAAATCAGCGTTTCACAGGGCGTGGCAACTAACAAATTGACCGCCCAGATCGCGTCGAAGCTTAACAAACCGTGCGGGTTCACTGTGGTGCCACCGGGCTGTGAACAAAAATTCCTTTCACCGCTCGACATCTCCTGGCTGCCCGGCGTCGGTCCAACGCTCGCCACAACACTGGCACGGGGTGGGCTTCGCCGAATTGGGCAGGTCGCTGCCATGCCCGAGGTGGTTCTGCGCAGGGTTGCAGGAGGGCTTGCCCCTTCACTTATTCAATACGCGACGGGGATTGATTTCCGGCCCGTTGTACCTCAGCAAGACGCGGGAGCGGCGAAAAGCTATGGGGCGCAAGAAACATTCGATACCGACACCGCGGATGAAGAGGAGCTGCGGGCGGCGCTGCGCCGGTTGGTTGACGACGCAGTCCGCCGAATGCGGGCCGAGGGGCACTCCGCCCGCACGCTCTCCGTGACCATCCGTTACTCGGACATGAAAGAAGCCATTCGCACCTACAGCTTTGATGAACCACTCGATCTGCCGGAGGATTTCTACCCACGCGCCTGGGAATTGCTTCGCAACGCATGGGAGCGACGGGTGCGGCTGCGAATGATCCGTGCACGGTTGTCCACCATCTACAATTCTCCCGCACTGCCGCCACTCTTGGAAAAAGAACGCCACATGAAACTTGAGGCGCTCAACAACGCTGTGGAGGCCGTTCGTGCACGGCACGGACGGGCTGCTCTGATTCGCGGGCATGACCTGCACGCAACGCGTGGTGGCATACAAAATTTACCACCACCGAAACGACATCAAACGGCAGCGTCTGTATGGCGAGAAGATGGGAGCAAAAAATGATCCCAGTCGGGAATACGGTGATGATTCCGGATAAGCAACGTGGCGGGCACCTCGCTTGGTGCGGTCGGGCGTTTGAGCAGTTTAAGGCCGATTTCTTCAGGAAGCCTGCTCCCCTTTTTGGTATTCACCTCACGAGCGGCTAGTACGCAGTTCTCCCAGGTTGTAGTGCCCCCGCGGGAACGCGGCACCACGTGGTCAATATTCCCTTCGCCGGGCTTCAATGCCCGCCCGGTGTATTGACAGCGGTGCCCGTCGCGTTCCCAAATGGCGCGTGCCGAAAACCGTGGACGTTTCTTTGGCACTCGGCTAAACCGCGCTAAAACAAGAACAGTAGGGATACGAATTAGCCCGCGCGGCGTGCGAACTGCGTTATCGTAATCCCGAATGGGCAGCGAAAGCCACTCTGCCCAGCGCACAGGGGTCATTGCGCCTGTGTCCCGGTCAATATCCAAAGCAGTGGCAGCTCCGTTGCACATCTGGCAGAAGGCTTCGGCAGGAGTGCGCACGTTAATAGCCTGCCAATTTCGGTTAAGAACGAGAACGGTCGCTTTATGGAGATGATCATTCATGGCGCAGTGCCGTGATGAGCTAGGAGTATAAACAAAAATTTTCCAATGTCATCCTGAGAGATTTTGGCAAATTCAAGGGAGCCAATGCAGAAAGGGGGAAACCTGCAGCGGCGCTGGCCATACGCATCCAATAATGATATCTGTTGGAGTATGCAACGCCTTATACGCATCCCCTTACCAAGAGCTCTCGCGTTGGTGCTTTTTCTCGTCTGGTGGGCGACGCTTTTTACACTCTCCTCAATGAGCCCGCCCGATTTACCTGAAATGCCCCTGACAGTGAATGACAAAGTCGCCCATGCGGGCTTCTTTTTCATCGGAGCATTCTTATTTGCGGCGGCGCTGCGGCCAGATCGCGGGATCAGATCGGGAACACACGCCCTTTGGATCACGGTACTCTGCCTCTTTGCCATCGGGGCAGTTGATGAGTTATACCAAAAGCTCACTCCAGGCCGGACAGGAGCTGACCCGTTTGACTGGCTGGCGGATTGCTTAGGCACCATCGCCGGGGCATGGTTTGCAAAATGGTATTTTCAACCTCCGCATGGGGAACTCTCAAATTCAAAGTCTCTTTGATTTTCCTCACATGATCGACTCAGAAGATGCCGCCCGTGCCGATTTCCTCCGGCGTGAAATAGAACGCCACAACCGTCTTTATTACGAAGAAGCAACCCCTGAGATATCAGATACTGAATTCGACCGTCTCCAACACGAACTGGCTACTATTGAAGAAGCCCATCCCGAGTTGGCACACGAAGATTCTCCAACAAGACGCGTTGGCGGGCGTCCCATCGAAGGATTTTCCCCAACACGACATCGTGAACCAATGCTCAGCCTCGATAATACTTATTCCATCGGAGAAGTAGTGGCATTTTTTCAGCGAGTCGCCAAAGCTCTCGGCACCGAAACAGTCCCTTTTGTCATCGAACCAAAAGTCGATGGAGTGGCTCTCTCACTACTTTTCGAGTCGGGCAAACTCGTCCATGCTGCGACGCGCGGCGATGGGACGGTTGGTGACAACATCACAGAGAACATCAAAACCATCCGTTCAATTCCGCAATCGTTGCCAGAAGAAGCCCCGGATTTGCTTGAAATACGTGGGGAAATCTTCCTTCCCCGGGCTGCCTTTGAATCGATCAACAACGCTCGCGAGGCTGCCGGGCTCGATCCCTTTAAAAACCCGCGCAACGCGGCCGCGGGTTCCCTCAAACAACTGGATCCAAAAGAAGTAGCCAAACGACCGCTCGATGCGGTTTTTCACGGGTTTGGCGCCATATCAGGCGCTCTCCCGCCCACCTATAGCGCCGCGCTTGGCCTTCTCACTCGCTGGGGTTTCCGCACCAGCGACCGACTCTGGTTCGCCTCAGACGCTAATGGGATACTCGATGCGATCAACAAACTTGACGCTTTCCGCTCCTCACTCCCTTACGATACCGACGGCGCTGTCATTAAGGTGGATAGCTTTGCTGACCGCCAGCGGCTCGGGGCTACCGCCAAATCCCCCCGCTGGGCTACTGCTTACAAATTCTCCCCCGAACAGGCCGAAACCCGACTGCTGGACATCATCATCCAAGTGGGACGAACCGGCGTCCTGACGCCTGTCGCCATTTTGGAACCGGTTGCCCTCAGCGGTTCGACCGTTTCACGCGCCACCCTCCACAACCAAGAGGAAATCCACCGCAAAGACATCCGCATCGGAGACAGGGTCGTGGTTGAAAAAGCAGGCGAAATTATCCCCGCAGTCGTTCGCCGCGCAGGAGGACAGCGTTCCGGCAGCGAACGCATTTTTCTTATGCCAGAAACTTGCCCATCTTGCGGGGGAGCTGTTTTCAAGGCACCTGGCGAAGTCGCTTTTCGTTGTGAAAACGCCTCCTGTCCTGCACAACTCCGGCGACGAATCATCCATTTCGCATCGCGTGGTGCTATGGACATCGAAGGGATAGGCGACGCTCTTGTAAATCAACTCGTCGATGCGGGGCTTCTTAAAGATATCGCTGATATTTACCGCCTCAAGCCGGCGGAACTCGTCAAGCTCGAACGGATGGGGGAGAAGAGCGCTGCCAACCTTGTCGCAGCTATCGAGGCATCCAAAACTCCTCCTCTCGACCGCTTCCTCTTCGCGCTTGGCATTCTTCACGTTGGCAAATCCGCCGCTCGCACCCTGGCGGAGCATTTCCGATCGCTCGATGCCGTGGCTAAAGCTTCCCCTGAAGAGCTAAGAAAAATACCAGATATCGGCGAGATTGTTGCGGCCAGCATCCACGGCTTTTTTCAGTCATCAGCAAACCGCGAACTTCTTCAACGCCTCGCCGACAATGGAGTGCAACCGCCCCCTTTCAACGCGGCACAGCGCGACGCCGCACTCGTCGGCACCACATGGGTTCTCACCGGCACCCTGCCACGCTCCCGCGAAGAAGTGACTGAATATCTAAGGAATCTCGGCGCGAAAGTGGTCGCAAGTGTCAGCTCGAAAACCACACATCTGCTCGCCGGAGATGACGCCGGGAGCAAGCTTGATAAAGCTCGTTCCCTCGGCGTGCGCATCCTCTCCTGGAGTGATGTGGAAGAATTGTTCCGAAAACAGCGATAAGGCTTTGGCTTCTGCCGCTCCTGCCTTGCCCGCCTGCGAAAATCATATCGCCACGCTTCGCTTTCTCTGTTGAGCTTCACAACTAGTTGTGACAGTTTACCCTTACCTTAAATGAAACTCAGATTGTTTATCAAATCATGGTGCCCTTGGTGCAAAGCCGCGATCGCACGGCTAAACGATCTCGGTGCGGAGTTCGAAACCTTCGACATTGAAAAAGAGAGGAGCGCACGTGATGAAATGGTGCGTTTTTCAGGCCAGACTCTCACTCCCGTGCTTCTCGCACCCCTTCCTAGCGGTCCGGCGGTTCTCGCAGACTTTGGCCCTGAAGAAATAGAGGGTTTTCTCGAAAAACACGGTCTTCGCCCATGACTGAATGGCTACTCGTCCTCGGGCTGGCCGTAATGACCAGCGCCTTCCGAACATTTCAAGGTCGCCTCTTTCACGGACTTTGGGTCGCGGGAATCCTCGCCACCAGCTTTTGCGCCACTTGGTTTCTCTTTGATCACCCATTGGCGGGCCTCCTCGGAGTTCTCATCTGGCCTGCCCTCCCGTGGATTGAACTTCTCACACGCGTCCGAGCGATGCGTTTGCCCTTCGAAAGCCGTATCAAACAAATGCCCCCCCCTCCCTCGAGCGCTTTCCCCGCTCTCGGTGACTTAACAGATGAAGTTGAAGCGGAGGGATTTGAGTTTCTCCGCGACGTCGGTTGGGAGTGGAAGGATTGCCGCCAGAATTTTCGTCTACTCTACCGTTCGGAAGATCGGGCGCTTGCGGCTATTTGCTTCATTAGTCAACTCAATATTAGTTTCTTTTATATCAGCATCTCATCGAGAGACACTTCAGGATGCACCTGGGTCACTTGGAACTATCCCTTCCCACCGCATATGAAAATTTCCCCTAGCCTCAGGCTGAACCGTCAGCCGATGGATACCACATTTTTTGACATGTACCAAAATCATATTGGCTTCCTTACTCTTAACGACATCACCGCCAGCAATCTTACGCCACTGGATGAAATAACTGCCCTGGAAATCATCTCCAACGAACAGCGCCGCGAATTGGATCACAACCTCCGCGCCGGCATCTTAAGGCGTGTGGATGAAGAATCAGTGGCTTATTCTCTCCGCGGGCTCTTCTACCTTTGGACCCAACTGATTTTTCATCTGCTCCGTGCCCGCTGAACCTCCCCCCTAAAATGAACCACAACCCACTGCGGGTTCTCATTTTGAGCACCGCCGGCTTTCTCGCATGGGCACTCCTCGTATCGCGCGCAGATCACCCTCGAAAACGCCCCTTATCCGTAACCCTCAACGGCCGGCTGGCAGAATTTAGCCAAGCCGCCGAAGCCCGGCTCAGACCTTTTTTTGATTCTGCCAAAGTCCTTTATCCCCCGGAAAAGATTACCCTCATCGGATTAAAACAGGAAAAGCAACTCGAACTTTGGGCTTCCACATCAGCGCAAAGCGGATGGAATCTCATCCGCTCATACCCCATCCTCGCTGCAAGTGGCGGGCCGGGTCCTAAAATGCGTGAAGGCGATCGCCAGGTCCCTGAGGGTTTTTACAGAGTGGAATTGCTCAACCCGAATAGCAAGTATCATCTCTCTCTGCGGCTCAACTATCCAAACCGCCACGACCGCGAGAAGGCCCTTCAGGAGAACCGCACCAAACTTGGTGGCGACATCATGATCCACGGTCGCGCCGTATCAACAGGTTGTCTCGCTCTGGGTGACCCAGCCATCGAAGAGATCTTCACCCTTGCGGCCCGCACAGGTGTCGCAAACATCAATGTAATTCTCTCCCCGGTAGACTTCCGCAAAAATCCAGAGTTCACCCCCCCCGAAAACAGCCCATCCTGGGTCCCTGACCTTTACAGGCGACTCGCTAAAGCACTCGATAAGTTTAAGTATCCCATTAGCAGCGAATCGTCAAACCAAAACTGAAGCGCTCCTCCCACCAGGATCAATCCACGCAGAGAGAAACAACGGACTAAATACTCCCCTCCTTCCCAAACCCCGGGGCCAAATAATTCAGGTCGCAGATCTAGAATCCCTACTTCTCCCTCCAACGCACCAACCAACTCTCATCTAACACCCTAACCCTCGAATACTGAACAAGCCAACACGAAATAAGCTACCGACAAGGGACAAACAATTAAAACGGCAGCGATCTATCCCCTCTTTAAAACGCCCAGAAATTCCGGGTGGATCTTTTCCGCCCAAATAATCCCACGCGAAGGGTGGGGGATGCGTAGAGCGTGGCCGTCCAGAACACGTTGCCAGCAGCCTCCGGTTGCCGTGGGCGATCAAGGGGCTTTTGGACAAACTGTGAAGTTACCAGTATGAAACGCCGACCGGAGCATTCATTGTCGCTAATCACTTAGGCCGGTCGTTCAGGGCTCATGCCCCTCTTTCTAAATGGCGCAGAGGCCTAAACGCCATCTAGAGAGCATTCTGACTCCCTTTCGTCATCCTATCAGCAACGCCGTCTCCGCAAAGCTCAACGGCAACATTCAGAGCATCAAATCCAAAGCACGTAGCTTGGGCTTATCAAAAACTACCACATGCCAATCCTCTGGTTCTGCGGTAGATCCGTCCTCACTTAAAATCATTAAGAAAACGTAACTGCTCAGGTAGCCGCCCGCCTTGGGGCGGCCACCTGTGATTGAATGGCGGGGCGCATGCACCCGACGCTTGGGCGAGACTCACGAGGTGTTGACCGCTGGCACGAAGGGGGTGCCGAGGAACACGCGCTGCAACGCCTCCAAAGCGTTGAGGCCGTTCTTGCGTGCCGTGGAAACGTAGCCGCGGATGCGGCAGAAGTCCACGAGTGCCTCGATGCTGCGAAAGGTGCCGGAAATTTCTGGCGCAGCTTTAACATCCGCAAATCCCTTTCCGACTGGTTATTGTCGAAGGGCACGGCGAAGTCGCGCATGAAGGCGAGGATTTCATTGGAGTGGTCGCGGAAGCGGTCGAGCGGGTTGCGGGCCTTGCTCTGCTGGCGGCGGCCCCTGCCTTTCGGGCCGTGAAGTGCCGCGACTGGGTTTTGCGCGTAGCCCGCCCGAACGATCTGTTCGTAGCCCTTGAGAAACCGCTCC
>CALDSX010000124.1 GCA_937924445.1 uncultured Chthoniobacterales bacterium | reverse complement strand
ACCCGCACCGCCATACTGTCATAGGTCGCCCGCTCGATGGCACGGCTCGAAAAGATCCCGCTGCTGTAGCTGTAAATGAGCAACGCAAGCAGCATGCGCGGCGGATATTGCCGGCTGCCACACCCCCTTAGACCTTCGCCGAACTCGGATCGATCTGATCCACTGCGTTCAGAATGAACTGGCTGAGATGGTTCTCCGCAACCCAATCTCTCATATCCGGGGGCAACAAGAGCGGAGTCTCCCGGTCTATGCTGATGAATCGCGCGGCCATGTTCCGCTTCTCTTTTTCCTCGGACTTTTTCAAGCCGCAGGTTTAGAAAAGTCCGACAGGCTGATAGTCAGCCAAAATGGAGCGGGTGACGAGGATCGAACTCGCGACATCTTCCTTGGCAAGGAAGCGCTCTACCGCTGAGCTACACCCGCTTCTAATTATAAACATGTACCATAAGGCTGGTGATGCAAGAAAAAAAACGCAGTTTGCCAGATGCTGTTACTTCAGGCTTCCAGCCCAAGCACTCCTCCTCCAAAGGAACTGCTCACCGAGGAGGCGGTTTGAATTGGGATTTTATGCGGCTTGTTAGAGCGGGGTGAGTTGGCAATTGAGGGCGCGAGCCTGGCGTTGGAGACGCTTGAGTTGGCGCTCTTGGCGGGCTTTATCAAGGTGAGCAAGGATGGTTTCCTCGTATTCGACTTGGTGGGTCACCATTTGCCAGAGGATACGGGCGAGTTTATGAGCCAAGACCGTGTTGGCCCCGGCGGGTCCCATTCTCGCGCCAATACGGCGGTAGTAATCGCCAAGGACACTCTCACTACGGGCAAGGCTTGCGGCACTGTGGCGCAAGAGGTTTTTGAGCCAGACCTGTCCGGGCATGACCGCACGGCGGATGACTCTGCCGCCGCTGATTTTGTGTGCGCCCAGCATGGGCGCGTTGTAAATGGGGTGAAAGTCCCCCGTGAAAGAACCAAAACATAGAAACATGAAAATAAAATCACCATTTGAAGTCAACTCCGGAAGGGTAACCGACCGGGGGGGGGAGGAGCCGAAGCGCAGCGCAGACAGCATGACAAATCTTTACCAAAATCTGCATGCAACGCTAGACAAAACTTGCGAGCCGATGAACAAGAAGCAGATAAGAGGCCGATACGACGGGAGGAGCTGGCACAACACAGCGAAGGCCAACGGTTCAGTCGTGGAGGTAAATCTGGCGGTTGTGCAAGGAGCCGGAACGAAGTGGGACAGCCTCAGACATCCTGACCTCTGGGGAAAACGGATGACCTGATTGGGCGGTAAAAGACGCGGAGATCTGTGCCTGGATAGTAGACTTCCGTGGCATTGAGTTCGGTGCACATGACCTCAAGAGTGGCGTCATGGATGGGGTTGGTCTGGCCATGGATTTCGACGCACAGTTCTTTGCGTGCGGGATCGGGGCGCAGGTTGATGCTGGAAGCAAAGAGCCCGCGCAGGAAAGAACGGGCATCGTCGTGGCGGCGTAGGGTTTCGCGGGCGAGTTGGACGAGGGCGGTTTCGGCCCGGTAGGCGATGAGTTTGATAGTGTCGATGAAGTGCTTTCTGCCGCCGCGCAGTTGGGCAACACGTTGCTCGGGTGCGAAGTCTTTGAGTTCGACATGTTTGGGGGTGGCTTTGCGTCGGTTTTTGAGGGAGTCGAGCTGGCTTTGCTTGTTCTGGATGAGGTTCAAAGCCGCTCCTTTCTTTTCCTCGTGACGGGCGGCGGTCTCGGGCTCGCTTTCCTGGGCTCCGAGGGTATGGGCGGCAAAGGTGGCACGGGCTCGGCTGAGTTCTGCAGCGGTGCGCCGGACTTGGCTCTCGAGGCTCCGCCAGTCGGGATTGACCAGGCGAGTGGTCTCAAGAAGCGGGCTAACTCCATACTCGATAAGACGATCCAAGCCGTAGTGTTCACGCATGTATTTGAAGAAGTTTTCCTGATTCCATCTGGCGAACATTGCGGCGGCAGAACGCCCCAATTGGCCACAATAATCGGTGCTCAAGATGGCGGTTTGATGGCCGCTTGAACTCAAGGAGCGGATCTCGCGCACCCAAAGTCCGTTGCTCAGTCGGGTGCCCCGTTCGGCCAATTGGAGCGTGCTGGTTTCCCCGTTGGGATGGGTGAGCATTTGCGGGGCGAACTCGCCGGGTGCCCAATCGGGGCCAGGATGTTTGTGATAGGTGAGGATGGCGATGCGCTGGGTTTTGAGTCGCTTGAAGAGATCCGGTGAGTAGCCTTCGCGGTCGAAGATGAGCGTGAAGCAGTGGCGTAGCGGCTCGGCGGCCAGTTCTTCGGGAGTGGGTTGTCCGGGGATGTCGGCCAGCAGGCGAGGCACGATCTCTTCTTCAAGAGTTTTCTGCAGGCCCGCATCCACTGCTTTGCTCACGCAGAAGAAGGGGGCTCCATCCAGCGCGTTGACCCAGTAGTCGGTGGTGCCCCGCAGGCAAAGCCTCTCGCGACTGATGTAGCGCCGGGGCAACTTGGTGGCTTCTCCGTGATAAACCCGCACATGCCCATCAATGAGAAGTACCCCGGCGGCCTCCACGTCCTGGGCCATCCACTCTTTGGCCAGATCCCCGCTCCATCGAGCCGTGCGCTCCGGGTCATCGGCAAGAACTCCGATTTTATCGCGCAACGTCTTGACTTCGGGGATGCGATCCAAGCCCAGGAGCTTGCCCCATTCTCCGGGCGATCGGTAACGCAACTGCTCCAAACTCGGCACCCGGCCCAACGCCAGGTAGGCCAGCAACAGGAAAATCGACTCCATCGGATAGAAGCCCTTGGGCGCACTGAAGTGACTTTGTGCGTAACTCAAGAGTCCCAATCCGAGCAGGGCGGCCAAGGCACAGAGCACACCACCGTTGGGAACATCATCGGCTCGCTCAAAACGTGTTTCGGCTTGTTCCAAGGCTCCAAGAGCTGCGGCAACCCGTTCCATCGAACGGGTCGTACCCACTCCCATCGCAGCCTCTCCGTCGGCGATGCTGCGCTCACCTTGGCTGCTTGCCTCATCCACCGCCGACGGAATCGGCCTGCCTACGCTTTTTTTTTTGAGCCCTCCAGCCCGGATGGCCTTGTGGATCGTGTTGGGCAACACCCCGAGTTGCGCCCCAATGGCGGGAACTTCCATTCCCGCATCAAGCATCCCTTGAACTTCTTCGATGCGTGGCCCTGTCAGCTTGTGTCCTTGCTGAGGTTTCGGTGTCTGGAAAAATCCCGCAGCCCCTTGCTCCCGCAGTTTTTTACAAGCCCGCTTCACGCTGACCAGCGGCACACCGAATGCTCGCGCAATCTCGCTCTGCGAGGCATTCCCGTTGGCGATAAGCTGGCTGATGAAAAATCGAAAGGATCCTATGTCTTCCACCGGATGGCTGAAAACCGGAAGATGCCCGTTGAAATACCACACTATTCCTTCCCTTTCCTCAAAGGCCAATTCGTTAGTTATTGGCGTGCTGCTAGAGGGGAATATCGGAAGCTGAATTTGCGGCATTCTCCATTATCAACTCATTACCTCAAACCTTTCAACTCAGTTCATTGGTTTTCCTCGACTCCTTGCTCCTCCCTCGTAGTGGTCAGGATGTCTGAAGCTGTGGATGATAAAGCTGCGCCAGAAGATCTCCGGCACCTTTCGCAGCATCCAGGCTCTCGTGAACTTCTGCCGCATCCGCGGCTACGTCTCCACGGCACGCAAGAACGGCCTCAATGCCTTGCGCTGCGTTGCAGCGCGTGTTCCTCGGCACCCCCTTCGTGCCAGCGGTCAACACCTCGTGAGTCTCGCCCAAGCGTCGGGTGCGTGCGCCCGACCATTCACTCACAGGTGGCCGCCCCAAGGCGGGCGGCTACCTGAACAGTTACGTCGAATCAAACGAAGAAGCAGGATCTAACAGTTGAACAATGTGCCTCACCTCAAACCGTCGCCGGATGAAGGTTTTCGCAGTGTTCCATTGCATCATGCAGACATGGTTCGATGTAGCAACAATTGGCACAATGTCCTTGGGGACCTTTTCCAGAAACGCAGCCTTCGACTTTAAAATATGGCGAGCATTTTTCGGTTTTTGTAGATTATAAACGCCACCGGAACCGCAGCAATCTCTGGCATAGGGAGCCAACTCCCAGCGATAACCTGTTGCGTCGAGAACGCTATCAGGAATGCCATCAACTTTCTGTCCGTGAACGAGATGGCATGGCAGGTCAACATAAACCTTATAAAGCCCCTCACGTTCTTGCTGTCGTTTAACGTCAAGTGTCCCCAGAAAACCAAGCACGTCTTGCACAGGAGGATCACCCGCGAGAGCTTTTTGAAGAGCAAACCCACAACCGGCGGAGTTGGTCACTACTCGCTCGACGTCAGCAGCACGAAACACCTGCTGATTTGTCACCGAAAGCTCTGCGGCGCCAGACATTCCGGTATGCTCGTGAAAGGCTCCGCAACAACCCTGCCCCCTAGGCACTACAACCCGAACCCCGTTTTCGACCAAAACGCGCACGGTCGCAAAGTTTATTTCTCGGAAGAGAGCCTCCATGAGACAACCTGTCAAAAAAGCAACTTTGGGTCCGGTCGGATTAAACTTTGCGACCAGGTCGGCCGCATACTCCGCGGTAGATTTTAAGAGCGCAGGGCGTCCTTTGAAAACCATCGGGTGCGGCAAAAGTGATAATGACCGCAGTAGGCGAGCAGGCGCAAGGGCCAGATTAAATATTGCGGGCGATTTAACTGCAACCCCTGCCGCACGAACTCGCCAGTCAAGGTGGGCTCGTTCGGCTTCAACTTGGCGCTGACGCTGAATTTCAAGGTTATGCCCATACGGGACATCAGCCGGACAAACCGATTCGCAAGCAAGGCAACCGACACACTCGTCAGTGTAGAAATCGGTGTAGGTGTCGGCCTGTAACCTCCCCTCATCAATTGCCCTCCAAAGAAGCAAACGTCCGCGCGGTGAATTATTCTCATCCCCGGTCAACCGATAAGTTGGACAAGCCTCAAGACATAATCCACAATGCACACAAGCGCGCAGGGGATCCACTGCCGAACTGACATTTGTTAAGGTTTGCGACGGTCCCTGACTCATAAATTTCCCCAGGCTTTTTCGATTCTAGCGGACCAATCTCTCTCGAGAGGATTTACGCTCGGTTGAGGTGCCGCCGCACCCATCAGATGCCCTCCGTAGCTCTCGACTTCTTTTGCCAATGCGTTTAAGAAAATCTCGTGAGATTGCTTGAAAGCATTGAGATCACCTACTGCCAAATCGACCAGAACAACACCATTGAACAGCAAAGCCCGACACGTCGTTCCAAAACGTTCACAGCAGCGCAAGGCCAGGGAATCGACAGTATTTGCAGTCGACTTAATACTCAAGACTGGCATTTTCAGAGGCGTCGATTCGGCCTCAGCGATTCTACAGCCAGCCTCCAGAGCAGTTGAACGAAAGTAGTCGAGAAATAACTCCTCTTCGCCTTTCAAACAACGCGATTCGACTTCGATGAAAGGTGCTTCACCGGCTCGGTAGATTTCGTCTACCCGATCGAGCCAGTGTGCCCATGCGCCAAGTGCAAGTCTCTGGTGAAGCTTGAAAAGCGCCGTCGCGTCGCCATCAAAGCGCAGTTGCACCGAGGAAGGGGCGAGCGGACGAAGGCGCAACACATAATCTTTACCTTGGCCATAACGTCCGTCGCTGTGTAATAAAAAACGCAACAGGTCATATCCGGTTGTGGACTTCACAACCCGTTCACCGATTCGAACAACTCGTCCTGAGGGCAATTGCCAATTCATCCCGATGACGTTGTCAACGAACGGGCCAAACCTGGCGGAAGCGGGCGCATAATCAGAGCATGCCATGTGTCCGCTGAGCGAAACAGCGGGATCGAAAAGTAATGGGAAGGTAAGTCCATATGCCTCCGCGGTGTTCAATACATCCTGAAGCGGAGAGTTAGATGAAAAGAGACCTATCATATCCACCGGATCAAAGAAGGGCGGAAAAAGATGGCGTCTATCATCCATGGCGTCAGAACTGTTTTTACTCGTTAAAACTTCCCGCGTCATGCAACGAATTTTCTCTGAGGAAAAACTTTTAAAGGATTGAGTTGGTGTTGCGGGTTGAACACGTTGGGAATCGCCATCTGCATTGCGGAAGCTAGCGGACCAAAATGGTCTTCGATGTAAGGCGATTTATCATTCCCTATCCCGTGCTCACCAGAGAGAGTCCCGCCCAACTCGCTGACTTTTAACATGATTTTTGAGCCGATTTTCTCGACTTTCTCTAATTCACCAGGGCGACGGGCATCGAAAAGAAAGTTCGGGTGAAGGTTGCCATCTCCCGCGTGCATTATCGTTGCCACGCCGACACCAGCGGCATCCGCTTCCTGATAAAGAAATTCGAGCATTTCACCTAGAACAGCTTTTGGAATCACGGCATCTTGAACAAGAAAATTCGGGGTGATTTTGCCCAACAAACCACCGAGTGCTTTTCGGGCTTTCCATAACGCGAGCCTTTCGCTCTCAACATCGGCAAATGCGACGTCCTCAGATCCGCATTGCTGCAAAAGATCTGCTATTGATTTGAGCCTCCGATCAACAAGCACAGCGGGACCGTCAATCTCAGTTAAAATCATGAAAGATCCCTTGGGCAGGCCAACTCGCATCGAGCTGTTTTCGACCAGTTCAACACAACGCGGATCCATAAATTCAATCGCGGCTGGGAAAGAAGGATGTGTTGCCAGCTTTTGAATGGCTAATGATGCAGACCTTAAATCACGGTAAGTAGCCCTTAATGTCCAAACCTTCTCAGGACGCGGGATAAGTCGGAGCCAAAAGCGGGTGAAAATCCCCAGCGTTCCTTCAGAGCCGATGAAGAGTCTCTTCCAATCGTCACGCCAATCTCCACGCCCACCCGCTGGCCCGCCGAAACGCACTAAGGAACCATCCAAAAGTAGAGTCTCGACTCCAAGGACGTAATTTCCTGTAACCCCATAGCGAAAACAATGCACCCCACCAGAGTTGCTTGCAACGTTTCCCCCAAGTGTACAGACAGGTCCTGTTGAGGGATCCGGCGGATAGTAGAGACCTAATGGCTTCACTGCTTTTTCGAGATCAGAAAGCACTACACCAGGTTGGACGACAGCCAGGCGATTCTCTTTGTCAATCTGCTCGATCGTCCGAAACCGTGAGAGATGAAGTATCACTCCCCCCTGAGCAGCCACAGGTCCCCCGGAAAGAGAGGTGCCTGCTCCACGGGGCTGAAAGGGAATACCCGCACCAGCCAGTCCTTTCACCACAGCAACAAGTTGGTCCACGTTTTCAGGAATCACCACAGCTTCCGGGGTAAAATGCTTAAAACTCAAGGCGTCGCAGTCGTATGCTGCCAATTGGCTCGGGTGGTGCAGAACTTTGCATGAAGGAGCCGTGCGTCGTATAACTTTCACGCTCCGAGGAAGATTTTCTGCTGAGCGTCGGAGGATCATATAATTTTTTTCATGTAAACCTAAAAATGGCACCACGCAATGTGGAATCCTCTTTCCTTGATGCGACGATACAACGCAGACACCATCTCTGAAGCAATTCAGTAAGTGCTATTTGCTTGGGTATGTGTGGTGGGGATAGTTTTTGTTCAAACACACGAAACTGAGCAACCGCCATAATTGGCGGCGACAACGATCCGCGAAATGTTCAATTAACAACAAAAGGGCATTCATTTTTTCGGAATGTTTATTCAACCTTTCCACAACGAGGGCGCGTTCAGAGGGAAGGGGGATCTGTCATCAGAACGTTTCCCCGAGCCGTGCAAGTTTCGCTTTCGCATAGTCGCTCCCCAGAGCAGCGGCTAAACGGTAGTGACGGATTGCGGCACTATCGTCCAAATCAACCCCCAGTCCGAACTCAAACATAAAGCCCAGATTGCAATATGCTGCGGCAAGGTTTTGAGCAGCGGCCTTTTTGAACCAACCCACAGCCGCAGCGTAATTTCGGCTTATCCCACGACCATCCCGCAAAGCGACACCAAGATTGTTTTGCGCATGGGCGTTGCCTGCCTCCGCATGGAGCTGAAGCGTCTCCACAGCTAGTGTACGTTGTTCGATATCATTCTTTAGAAGGCGGATGGTGGCTAGGTTGACAGCCGCATCAGCCACACCTTTCTCTGCAGCTTCTTTAAAGAGTTCTTCGGCTCGTGCAGCATCTCTTTCTGTGCCGATACCGTCTCGAACCATCTCACCAAGTTCATTAAGTGCGGCAGGCATTCCGTCGTTTGCGGCTTGCTCAAAAAGTTTAATTGCCTGATGAAGATCTTTCTCCACACCTAAACCGTTGCGATAAAGCCGACCTAGGTTGTATGCCGCGAATGAGGCTCCTTTCTCTGTTGCTGCCCTGTAAAGGACGGCCGCTTGCTTGAGGTCCTGAGGCACTCCCCTACCCTCTTCGTAAAGAGCACCAAGGTTAGTCATCGCATAGGGATGGCCATCTTCGGCAGATCGTTTGAGCCATCTGGCGGCACCCGCAGGATCTTGGGGAACTCCTTTCCCTTCAATGAGAAGGATCGCCAGCGCATACGCCGCGGAGGAGTTTCCGGCATCTGCAGCCCGGCGAAGTAGCGGGATTCCGCGTCCAAGGTCAGCAGGCATTTCGTGGCCATCGCAGAGGAGTATACCGGCTCGTGTTGCCGCCGGAATATGACCGAGATTGGCAGCTTTGATTAAGAGATCGAGGGCCTTTTCGGTGTTTCGTTCTGTTCCC
This sequence comes from uncultured Chthoniobacterales bacterium, assembly GCA_937924445.1. Taxonomy (GTDB): domain Bacteria; phylum Verrucomicrobiota; class Verrucomicrobiia; order Chthoniobacterales; family CALDSX01; genus CALDSX01. Next base: position 23,730 of record CALDSX010000124.1, on the reverse strand, counting down.
AAGCCAAAAAAGTGGAGGGTTGCGGCGTTGGAAAGGGCAACGACCTCACCGGCCTCACAACCACGCTCGAACCATTTGAGAGCTTTGTCATACTCAGGTTTTTTACCGTGAATCCCCTGGGCATAAACACATCCAATGTTGTTATAAGCGGCAATCAAATTGGCTCTCGCCGCCTTGATGTAATCGCTCTCGGCGGCGATCAAATCAACGCCCCCCCCACGACCTGTTTGCGCCATATAGGCATGGTAAAGCGCAGCGGTGGCGTGTCCCTTAGAGGATGCCTCTTTGAGCAAAGCCCGCGCCCGTGAGAGCTGTTCCGTGTCTGCCCTGAGACGAAGAAGTTCCATTGCCTCACGAAACTTTTTTTCTGCGGCAGAGTCGGCTTCGCCCCCACTTGAATCCGATGGTTCAAGAGGGCGCAGAAACACGAGATCAAATTCAGGAACAGGCACTGGGCGTTCCTGCGCAGATATTGCAGCAAAGAAACAATCGCTTAAACCCAGGGTCAATAACGCGATCCGGAGAGCACGAAAGACCGTCAGAGCTCCAGACTCAAGAAGCAAAAAGCAACTAAAGAACAATTTCAATAAGCTCATGGCATCTCACTCCTTTTACGCAGATCGTGGTATTCTTTGATCGCCCTCCAAGCCTCGTTCCATTTCGCACGATCGCCGAGATTTTTTGCAAGCAAATAATACCAATAGTGTGGGGCGCCCGGATATTCGGCCATTGTTGAAGCGACTGATAACGCCTCATCGGATTTCCCGGTGAGGCGCAGACGTTCGTAGAGTGAATAACTGGAGAGAAAATTTCCTTTGTTTTTTCCATAGGCAGATTGGAGCTCCTGAAGGCTGCTCTTATTGTCGACGGGAGGAAGCGTCGGTTTTGTTACGAATCGGTCGGCAAGTCGAAATGCACTGCATGCATCGTCCTTTTCTAAGCTATAAATGGCGGCCATTTCCCAACACTGCGCTAACCAATCAGGGCGAGACATCGCAGAGCGAACCATTTCGTTTCGATCTCCGAGTTGCCACCAAATTGCGAAAAGTTTACGCTTCTCATCTGGCGACCAGGAAGCAAGCTCGGGGTCTTCGGAAAGCCACTCCGCAAGCAACTCTTCAAATTCCTCGGGAGTTCCAGATAGGAGAAAATCCAAAAGTTGCTCCCTATCTTTACCTGCAAGATCACGAAAAACATTCCGCAACTCCGCGGACTTTGCAAGGTCTTCAAGGGTCATTTCAACGTCTCGCCAACCCAACGGCTTCGGAGAGCGCCGCGTGGCTTCTCGCCATGCAGCTCCGGCAAGAAGTGGCCGGTTGGCCTTGGCCCAGAATTTCGATTCAGCAAGCGGTAATTTATAATCAAACTGCTCTAAGGCACGTGCGCGTCGAAAATCCGATGCGATTTCCCACCACGGTTCCCCTATCTGGGCTTTGGCCAAAGCTCTCTGGAAATAGAGCCGCCAGTCCAAAGGGGCAATTGCCAACGCCTGGTTTGCGCTTTCCAACGCGATCTCATACTGGCCGGACGCAAGAGCTTTGTCAGTCTCTTCTCGCAGCGCAAGCCACTTGCCAAATCCCGGCGCTGGAAGTTTTGCGGAACCCCATTTCATCTGCAGGGAACCATATAAAATAAATACCAAACCAAAAATTCTCATAAAAGAGCAAAAGACAGGGCTTTCGCGCCGGACTTTTCTCAGCGGATCAATTGCTAAAGCGAAAATGAACATGGCCGGAAAAACACTCCCAAGCCGGTGTCCGGACACATCAAATAATCCGTGAAAAGCAACCGCCGCCGCCACACTTATAGCCATGAGACGAAATCCGATGTGTCGTGAGCGTTCTAAGGGAAAAGCGCGTCGCGCAAAAAGCAGAAGTCCCACAGTAAAAAGAATCGCCCACGGTGCCCCAGCCTCTGCAATCATCCACAGCCAGTCACTTTCGGGGTGGATCACTCGCACAGGCTTTTTGCTGACCTCACGATAGAACTGAAAAACTGGCTCGAAATTTCCCAAGCCGACACCAAAAACTGGCATTTGAAAAATCATCGCAAATGCGTCCCTGTAGATTTCAATGCGGAATCCCAACAACGCAGGGCCACTCATTTCCTTCCCTTCCACGCCCATAAATCTCTTGAGGGTGTCACCTCCAAAAAACAAAAAAAGCCCCGCAAAAAGCACCATGGTTGATGCCATCAGCGTGATAGGAAGATGCGTTTTGCGAAACACAGACAAAAGCAATGCCCAAAGCATCCCTCCACATATGACAAGCAGAAGCCCTGCGCGCGAGTAGTTCAGAACAATAGCACAGAGAAACACCGCGAGACAGAAGCTCCAGAAGAGTGTGCGCGGATTTTTACCACGAAAGTCTTCTATGAGGGGAGGAAAAGTCAGTAATACCGCCATTGCCAGCAAAGTTGCCATCTGGTTTCTGTTGGGAAACGGACCAAAAAATCGCTCATTGTGCCAAAACGGCAGGGAGCTTTTTGCAAAAAAGCCTACGAGACTTATTCCAACGATCAAAAAGAGCCCGGCAACAAAGAACTGATGAAGAAGATGCCTTTGTTTTAAGGTCCAAGGCGGATCAAGAAGAACACAGACCCAGGCCATGGCGAGCCCGAAAAGCGCTATGCAATCTAGACTAATCCACGGTTGCGCACTCAACATCTCCCCCGTTGCTATGCCAAAGACGTCTTCGAGCGTTACCCGCCAACTCGGTGTTGGTTGAATCCATCTAGGCAAAAAAGCCGCGCCGAGTCCCGCAAGCAAAACCACCATTAAAGCTCCAAGCCAACCGCCTGGTGGGCGTTTGGGAGGAAAAACCACCATCATCAGGCCAAGCCAGATCGACAGCGCGCCCCAAGCCCAAGGCCTATAGCTGCTTCCCAAAAAAGGTGCAGCCAAAGCAAACAATAAGTAAGAAGCGGAGGCCGACCAAGAAGAAGCCGACATCAACCTCTTTTGACGATCTTGGTCATCCCTCTCTCTAGCGTCTTGACCCCGGTAATTGTGAAATCGGTTCACACCAGCTTTTTCAAGATTCGGTGAATCTCCTGCCAATCCATGGGATGGCAGCTTCATTCCCACTGTCTTTGCTTCATCGGCCCCACTTGGTAGTTTAATTTTCCTATGCAAGTTTGCGATAAGAAAAAATGCCAAAACCAGGGAACTAATGCCAGCGAAAATTTGTAAGATGGCGGCAGACAGAGGCGGTCGTGGGGCTAAAGTTCCCCCCGAAGAATCAATTGATTTAGAATTTTTTGCTTTGAACCCGCGTCAAGGGCCCTTTTCCGTATTTGAGCATATCAATTTCACGCGGGGTTAGTTCGCGTGTGGACCCTTGTAGCAAACCCGCCAGGCGCACCGGACCAAACCTTACACGGCAAAGGTCGCGAACTTCAACTCCCACACGATAAAGCATCACGCGAATCTGTCGTTTGATGCCCTGCGTGAGGATAATTTTCAACCGACGCGGTGTGATACGACGAACGGACTCCGCACACGCAAATCGCCCCTCGATAAAGGTGCCCTTGGATAATTCGGCAAGTGCTTTATCGGAAATTGTTTGCTCCAACCTGACATCGTATTCTTTTTCCACCTTCGAGCGAGGATGACAAAGAGCCTGCGCCAATGCACCATCGGTAGTCAGCAGCAATAATCCGCGTGACTCTTTGTCGAGTCGCCCGATGTAATGGCACTGTTTTAACTCGCGCGGCAGCAAATCGTAAATTGTCCGTCGTCCCCTCTCATCCGCAGCAGTACAAATGAACCCGGGTGGTTTGTTCAGCGCAAAATAGAGATTTGGTTTCGGATTGACGGGCCGATTGTCGAGGAGCACTTCGTCCTCAGAGCTAATCTGGGTGGCGGGGTTGATACAAACAACTCCGTTGACAGAAACTCTACCCGAGAGCACCAGTTCATCAGAAACACGACGCGATCCCACCCCGCAGCGAGCAAGATAAAGATTTATACGCAAGGGTTTTTCTGCGCAGGACTGTTTGTGCAACGCCTCGTAAAAAGTAGCCCAACCGCCGGTGGCACACCACCTGAACGGGGTCATTCAAAGGCAAAAAGCTTACTCCTCAGGCTTTGTCTTTGGAAGCCCTAGAACACGGTCCCCCGGTTTGAACTTGCCACGCTTCATCAAAAGATCCACGCGTTCGAATCGTTTAAGGACGTTCCGACGTGTTTTGATGGCACCTGAACCTTTTAAACTGGGATGTTGAGACATGATGTGTTGAAGTTGGATCAAAAGCTTCCTTGGCGTGAGTAACCAAATATAGGACCCCAGAAAGCATATGAAAAGTTTTTGTGTAAGTGGCCACCATAACACACAACACCGCTCCTGCAAGAGCCTTGCTCATTTTAACATTGCTTCTTCACAGTCAAAGCACAGGAATCCGACCGAGCAGACCGGAAATTTGTTGCGCCGTGAAAAAAGTATGTTCCTCTGTGCACTTTCATGAAAGAGGAATTCATTGCAACGCCACCTCCAATAGCGATGGAACTGGCTAAAACGACCAAAAATCCGCTTCGGAAACTTTATTTCTGGACCCTGCACTGGGCGGACACAAAACACGCCCTGCCAGCGCTTTTCATCGTCTCCTTTACCGAATCTTCCATTTTTCCCATCCCGCCAGATATTCTGCTGATGGCGATGTGTTTTGCGAATCCGAAAAAGTGGTTCGTTTATGGTTTGGTTTGCACCGTGGCGAGCGTTCTGGGAGGTGTGCTGGGGTGGTACATCGGCTTTGGATTTTGGGGTGCCACAAAGGATTTCTTTTTCAATATTATTCCTGGATTCACACCTGAGAAGTTTGGCCAAGTGGAGTTGCTTTACCAAAAAAACGCCTTTTTGGCAGTGTTTGCAGCAGCCTTTACTCCGATTCCCTACAAAGTTTTCACGATTGCAGCCGGTGTTTGCCATGTGGCAATTCCAACCCTGGTAATTGCATCAGTGCTTGGACGCGGAGCTCGTTTTTATCTTGTGGCCATTTTGATTCGGTTGTTTGGCCCCAGAATCAAGCCCTTTTTAGAAAAACACTTTGAAGTCGCGACGATTGTGCTGCTTTTCCTTGCATTTGCAGGATTTGCGCTCATCAAAATGTTGCCACACTGACCAGCCTTCGATAGTTTGCTTTAAATCAGAACTGTCGGTCTGTGATGAACGTTTCACATGATTCTGCCTCCTCCAACAAGCATAATTCCTTCAATAGCGAAACTAAACCGTTGCAAACCGTTGCCATGGACCAACGGCCTGCGATGATCTTTCTGCATGGCATGTTCGGCAGACCCTACGATTGGTCGCTCATTGCCGCATCTCTTGGTCCAAGCTGGAGGGTATTCAATCCTCGGTTGCCGGTTTTTGATTTTCCAGCACACCAAGATGGGCTTGAAATACTTTGTCAACGGGTGCGGGTTCTTATGGACGAACAAAGGATCGAAAAAGCTATTCTTGGTGGGAATTCGTTGGGCGGACATATCGCTTTATTAACCGCCCTGGCGTATCCTGACCGCGTTTCGGGGCTTGTGCTCACCGGCAGCTCAGGGCTTTACGAACGCGGATTAGAAAAGGGCTTTGAAAAGGGCGTGCCCCGGAAGCCAGGACGCGACTGGATCTATTCACGAGTTCGGGAGGTTTTCTGGGATCCCGTTCATGTCACTGAAAACCTTCTAGATGAAATTTCTCAGACAATCTCCGAACGACATACCGTGGTGAATATCGTGCGGCTTGCGCGCTCTGTTCGCCGCTGCAATCTCCGTGAACTTCTCCGTGATATCCGCTGTCCGGTAACTCTTATCTGGGGTGAGGATGATAACATCACCCCGCCTGACGTAGCTTATGAATTTAAAAAGCATTTGCCTGACGCCGAACTTCACTTGATCCCGCAATGCGGTCATGCCGCACAAATCGAGCGTCCAGAGGAGTTTATGCGTATCCTCGAAAAATTTCTTTTACGGATACTCCCTTGAAGACCTTTCACCCCTCGCCTCCCAATCAGCCGACTCTCCCGCTGGTGGAACTCCGTGGAGTTGTCAAAGAATTTGACGATGGAAGAGTTAAAGCCCTGCGAGGCCTTGATCTCACCATCATGGGAGGTGAGCCAGTGGCGATTATCGGCCCAAGTGGCTGCGGAAAATCTACTCTTCTCCAAATAATCGGTGCTCTTGACCGTCCGACCTCAGGCGAGGTGCTTTTCGACGCACAACCGCTGCAAGCGCGACGCAACCTGGCGGCGTTTCGCGCACGGGAAATAGGATTCATTTTTCAGTCCTTTCACCTCATCCCCACACTTACCGCGGCCGAAAATGTGGAGGTTCCAATGTTTGAAATTGGCCTTAGCCGAAAGGCACGTCGGGCCAGGGCAGTGGATCTTCTTGAAAGTGTTGGTTTGGGTCACCGCCTTGAACATCTGCCAGCACAACTTTCCGGTGGGGAACGCCAAAGGGTGGCTGTGGCCCGTAGCCTAGCAAACACACCGCGCCTGCTCCTTGCTGACGAACCGACAGGCAACCTCGATTCGGCGAGCGCTTCGCGAATTATAGAACTGCTTGTTGAAATACATCGTTTACACGCGACAACAATGGTTATCGTTACACACGATCCTCGTGTCGCGACACGAGTTGGCAGGGTGGTGCACATGCTCGACGGGTCAATCGTGTCGGATGGCCCCATAGAAACGGAGAATCGGACATGACGATAGCAGGGATGGTTTGGCGAAACTTGTTCCGAAGGCGCACCCGCACACTGCTCACGGTTTTGGGTATTTCAGTGGGTGTTGCGGCTGTGGTTGCGCTGATCGGTTTCGCGCAAGGGCTCGAAAAGGTTTGGCAAGAGGCATATAAAGCACGCGGCACAGATCTTGTGGTCACCAAAGTTACCAGCAGAAGCCCGCTGCCCGTGCCTTTCGAGCAACGCGCATTGCAGGAATTTCTTGACTGCCCTTCAATCGAGGCCTCGGCCGCGCTGCTCAGCGATATGATGGGCGTGGAGGATTCCTCTGCGGTATTGGTCTTTGGATGGGAAAAACCAAGCTTTTTGTGGGATCATTTGCGATTCCTTGAAGGCAGAGCTCCAGAAAGCGGAGCGTCGCGAGAAGCCGCTATAGGCAGAATAGCTGCCTCCTCGCTCGGCAAAAAAATTGGGGACATTATACAGATCGAGTTTGAGGAGTTTACGGTGTCGGGTATCTTCGAAAGTCCAGCTTTGGTGGAAAACGGGGCCATTGTGCTTCCGCTTGAGCAAATGCAGGCCGCCACGGGTCGAGAGGGAAAAGTCAATTTTCTCAACCTCAGGCTTAAGGATCCCCCTACCGGCGTGGCTGAGGTAAAAGCGCGTTTGGAAAAGCTTCATCAAGGCTTCAGCGCTCTCGATTCGGCAGAAGTCGCATCCCGTAACAGCGGCATCGAGATCGTTCGTGCCATGAGTTGGGCCACCTCACTTTTGGCTTTGTTTGTCGGCATGTTTGGGGTAACGAACACCATGTTGATGAGTGTTTTCGAGCGAGTAAAGGAAATAGGTATTCTCCTAGCGATAGGCTGGCGCCGGGCACGTGTGATGGGAATGATCCTTCTGGAATCGTTGCTTCTCTCCCTCATCGGTGGTGTATTCGGTTTATTGATTGGAATTTGCATTGCCCGCGCTCTGGAGACGGCGGACTTGCTCAGAGGCCGGCTGAAAGCTGATATCGGTCCCGGACTATTTCTTGTGGCAATGTCGCTTTCAGTAGCACTTGGATTATTGGCGGGAGTTTACCCTGCCTGGCGTGCTTCGCGTTTGCAGCCAGGTGATGCGCTCCGCAGTGAGTAAGCACAGTGAACTCACTCAGCAAAAATCTCTTGTGTGCAACAATACTCCTCAGCGTTCTTCTATTCTCGGGGCGTGGTCTGTGCCAAGACCCACCGCCCGCGGCTGATCTCATAAGAACAGTGCTTGAACAACACCAGAGCCGGGGATTTCGCGCAAGAGCAAGGGTTGAAACGTTCCATTTGGATGGGACCCGCAGCAGTGCACAGATCACATTGAAAGGACGACGCGACGGACCACGGACACGCATACTGATTGCAGCGTTGTGGCCCGCAAATGTGAAAGGCTCAGGGGTGATGATTGACCGTCGCACCGATCGTCAAGTGTCGGGCTTCATGTTTGGTCCGAACGACGCCATTTGGGATCTTAAGCAGGAAATGCTCGATGAAGAATTGTTTGCGACAGCAATCCGTCCCTCTGATTTTGTTCAACCATTTTGGTATTGGCCCGAGCAGGAGATTATCGGATCCGAGATGGCAGGGCGAGAAGAGAGTTGGATTTTGCTCTCACGCCCTCAAGCCGGGCGGCCCTCTCCTTCCGTACGATCGGCGGTTTCCAAGGACAAATTTGTCCCGATCCACATCGAGTTTTTCGGAATAAAAGGCGAAAAGACAGCTGTTATTTATTTTCAGCGTCTGGCACGACGCGAAGGAGGTGTATGGAGCCCCGTATCGTTTACGGTGGAAATTCCACCCAGTGGTCGGCGAACCTCTGTTGAGTTCAGCCGAGGAGAAAGGGATATCGAGATTCCCGAATCGGAGTTCGAAAAGGAAACCTTTCGCCAATTTCTCATTCCGGGACGATGAAGCTATCACAATCATCCACACCGAAGCATGGTGTGGATTTTCTATTGACTTTCACCCGATATTTTTCACGCCAAAACCAAAGCATAAAGGAACCTCCTAGTTTGCGAGACTGAATTATGGTCTATTCACGAACCTTTTCATCGCGGGCTTGAGATCCCAAAAGCCTCTACTGGGACTTAGTCGAGCGAACTTATGCAGTCGTGTTCGAACTTGTGTCTATGTCTGTTTCGGTATCTACAACAACTGGAGCAATATCTACAAGTCGCTCTCCCGGGCGAAGATCCATAAGTTTCACCCCTTGGGCGTTGCGTCCAGTCACACGAATGTTATTCACTTTGATTCGTGTCATTTGGCCCTTATTGCTGATTAACATCATTTCGTCATTTTCTCGAATAGTCAAAGCGCCAACCACCGCACCGGTCTTGTCGCCGGTTTTCATTGTTATGATACCTTTGCCGCCCCGGGCTTGGAGCCGATACTCATCAAAAGGGGTTCTTTTGCCAATCCCATTTTCGCCGGCTACTAAAAGCATGGCATCAGGTTGGACAATAGCCAGGGCTACCACATAATCTTCTTTCTCAGGACGGATACCCCATACGCCAACAGTGTTACGGCCCTGATCTCGAATTTGGTCTTCGTGAAACCGCAGACTCATTCCCTGGTGGGTTATCAACACCGCCTCATCCTGCCCACTGGTCAACATAGCTTCAATGAGCTCATCACCTTCCTCAATTTGCATGGCAATAATTCCACCTTTACGGACGTTGGAAAATTCAGAAAGATTGGTTTTCTTGACGATGCCGGAACTGGTGGCAAATAGCACGTGGAGGTTAGAATCCCAAGTCGAGTCTTTGTTGCCGACCACCTTTGATTGAACACGAATGATCGCCGCAATCTTTTCGTCGTTTTTGAGTTCGAGCAGATTCGCGATTGATCGTCCCTTTGATCCCCGCTCCCCTTCGTTAATGCTGTGGACACGCTCGACGTAGCATCGCCCCTGCCTAGTAAAAAACATTAGATAATCGTGAGTGCTTGCAGTGTAGATGTGCTCCACAAAGTCCCCCTCCTGATCCTCGCCGGTAGCGTCGCGGGTCAACATACCACGCACTCCCACGCCACCACGTCGCTGAGCGCGGTAGGCACTTACAGCGGTGCGTTTGATATAACCCTTGTGGGTGATCGTGATAACACAACCTTCGTTGACAATAAGATCTTCGAGCGCCATTTCCCCCTCCTCAGGGACAATCTCGGTTCGGCGGGGAGTGGCATACTTGGCTCTTACAGCTTGAAGTTCCTCTTTGATGATGGAACGCACCCGCTCTTCGCGTTCGAGAATATCACGGAGATCGTTAATCTGTGAAACAAGCGCTTTATATTCACCGGTTACCTTCTCACGCTCTAAGCCAGTAAGTTGGTAAAGGCGCAAATCGAGCACTGCATCGGCCTGTGCCTCGCTAAATCCGTAGCGTCCATTCACCAATCGCGCTTCAGAGCGTATCAAAATCCCAAGATCCTCGATCTCCCGCTGTGAAAAATTAAATTTCAAGAGACGCTCGCGAGCTTGGTCGCGGTTGTTTGAATCTCTGATGATCCTTATGAATTCATCGAGATTCTCTAGTGCGATCAGATAACCCTCCAGAGTCTCCGCACGCTCCTCAGCTTTGCGCAACAAAAACCGTGTGCGTCTCAAAACAACATCCCGTCTGTGGTCAAGAAAGCATTGGAGTGCGTCTTTGAGTGAAAGCAACTTTGGCCTGCCACCCACAATCGCAAGCATGTTGGCTGAGAAGGAAGTGGCCAACGAAGTCTGCTTGAATAGATTGTTGATAACGACTTTTGCGACGGCATCGCGTTTGAGTTCGATCACTACGCGGGTGTTTTCGTCTGATTCATCGCGAATTGCAGAGATGTCAGTGAGGGTTTTATCATTCACCAGTTCAGCAATTCGAGAAACAAGTTCTGCTCTATTAACACCGTAAGGAATTTGCGTGATGACAATCTGTTCTCGCCCGCCTTTTATTTCTTCAACCCCTGCGCAACCCCTCACCTTCACGCTGCCACGTCCCGTCTCAAAATACTGACGAATCCCAGCCGTTCCAGTGATCTGGCAGCCGGTCGGAAAGTCTGGGCCTTTAACAAAGCGCATCAGTTCGTTTACGCCAATCCCGGGATCATCGACCATCGCGCACAACCCGTCCACCAACTCACCAAGATTATGTGGAGGTATATTGGTAGCCATTCCAACCGCAATACCTGTTCCCCCGTTGACGAGGAGATTCGGGAAAGCGGCCGGAAAAACAGATGGCTCAAGCCGTGTCTCGTCATAGTTCGGCACGAAATCCACGGTCTCTTTGTCCATGTCATCCATGATCACAGAGCCAAGAGGTGTCAACCGCGCCTCTGTATATCGCATCGACGCAGGGGGATCTCCTTCCACAGAACCAAAATTACCCTGCCCATCAACTAACGTGTCTCGCATAGACCATGGTTGCGCCATGTGCACGAGAGTCGGATAAATTGCCTGGTCGCCATGGGGATGGTAGTTGCCCATGGTTTCACCTACGATCTTAGCGCACTTCAGATGCTTACGGTTTGGCTGCACGCCAAGATCTCGCATGGCAAAAAGAATGCGCCTCTGTGAAGGCTTTAGACCATCACGAGCGTCGGGCAGTGCCCTCGAAATGATGACCGACATGGAATAATCGAGGAAACTCCTCGACATCTCTTCGGCGACGTTTATTGGGTCAACTTTTTCGTTTTGGGTGTACACGTTTTAAAATGTTTCGCTTTTGGAGAGAGGCTTATTATTGGCGAAATTTCAATATGGGCGAGCCAAACTACAAGAGCAAAGAAAATTCGGGAAGAATGAATATTTGTTCTTACCACCCGGCTTCAATCAATTTAGTAGGCAACCGGGAGAAATTTTAAAAGTCCTCCATGACTGGCTTCTTCTTTTCCGATGCCTGATTCACTGGGTGTTTCTTTAAATCTTGCGTTTGACATTTTTGCAACCGCACCTAACAGTGGCGACTATCAGTGGCAATAGTCTCATCCTGGTTGACTTCTTCCAGCGTTGGCCTCGGCCGACATTATGCCATCCTTGGTGTGCCGTCACACAACAATATGAAAACTCACATTTTCTCCTTTCTTACGATCTCTATTCTTGCTCTCACCAACGTTCGTGCTGAAGTAGCAACCGAAGGCGCTGAGCCTGGCAAATGGACAATGGACTTAGCCGCTGCAACCAAATTGGCCAAGGAAAAGGATTTACCAATACTCATCAATTTCACCGGCTCCGATTGGTGCGGATGGTGCAAGCTCATGGACAAAAAGGTGTTTGCCCAAACGGAATGGAAAGAGTACGCTGCGAAAAAGCTTATCCTCGTTACAATCGATTTTCCACAGAACAAAAGTATTGTGCCATCGGAATACGTTGCCCGGAATAACTCTTTACAGCAAGAATTTGGGATCAAAGGATACCCAACTTACGTTGTTCTTGACTCCACCGGAGAAAAAGAGCTTGGGCGCCTTGGTGCCTCCCCCGACGCCAGTCCGCAGAAATTTATCTCGGAGATCAACAACATTCTCTCCAAAGGAACCAGCAAACCTTAACATCTCATAAGTAAAAAAGAAGCTTATAAAAATTCCTGCTGACAAGCTCTGACGAGGCGCCAAATCAACTTAGCACCGGCAAAAACGCAGTCCGCTGTTTATCGTTTCTTTTATCGCCTCTTATGAAGCTTTAGGTGGTGCTTTCACGAACCCGTACTTTTTTGCTCCACCGTTCACGCCATTCTGGTGGAAGCCGGACAGCCCTTCCTTCCGGCATTTGCACCAAAGCAAGCGATTGGCGACATGTGACGAGCAATCGATTATCTGTTGCTCGGCTTATTTCAAACCCGCACCAAAAACGCGAGCGCTCGACTTCTTCAAGAAACCCTCGAACACGCATCACATCACCCAATCTTGCGGGACGTTTGTAGTCAATCTCGGTCCGAACCACCACCGGATAAAGACCCGTGTTCGCCATCTCGACCAGCCGCCAACCTAATATCTCAGCAAGATGAGTGCGCGCGGTTTCGATATGCCGTAGGTAAGCAATGTTATGAACCACCCCAGCGCAGTCGGTGTCAAAAAACATTACTTGAACATCAATTGTTAGCTCAGGAATCGTATCCATTTAGATCCAAATTAAAGCTGCCAAATACAAAATTAACTCGCACGCCGAATAGATTTTGCATTGTTCGCTCTTCAATTATCAGGTGTCCAAAGACCAAGGCAACAAAAACTATTACTTGCTTCGCCGTTAATGGAGGCTAAGCTTCTTCGAGCGGGCTGTGGCTCAGCTTGGTAGAGCGCTGCGTTCGGGACGCAGAGGCCGCGGGTTCAAATCCCGCCAGCCCGATCCCCCTACCCCTGCATTTTCCATCGACTGCAAAATCCCCTCTCTTATGTCAGCCAATAAACGTCACAGGGGTGCTTTTCAAAAGCTTCTATCGACTTCACCAGCGTAGACTGCCGAAAGTTTTTTCTTCTCACCCATTTCGTTCTCAAATTTAACAAATTTGAGACATAGATTTTTTTATCGGTTCGCAAAAAGTAGATAATTAAAGCAAAAAGAGCATTCACAGGATGTAAGGCATGAGGCCGATAACCACAACCCTCACAGCCTTTATCGAACCGGACGCGTGGGTTTTTGTATCTGTTTTTCTTCGCATAGCCCCTAACGCCACACAACGACTGCATCGATCGGATGAGGCAGAGCTGCGTCATTGGCTTATCCTGAAACTGCAAGCGCCTCCCGGACAACACGTGCTGTGGCCTCCAACTCGTCCTCTCCATGTGCAAGAGAGAGAAATCCGGCTTCAAACTGCGACGGCGCGAAGTAAACCCCTCTCTTCAAGCACTCGTGAAAAAACCGAGCGAATCGCGCCCGATCGGACCGCATCGCATCGTCAAGATTTCGAACAGGTCCCTCACAAAAATAGAGACAAAACATCGAACCAATTCGGTGAAATGTCGCATACGTGCGTGTTTGTACGAGAGCCTCCCGTATCAATTGCTCAAAAGCCAGCCCGATTTGCTCCAGCCGCGCCCAGCCACCACCATGTTCGAGTTCGCGAAGCTGTGTTAGGCCGGCCGCTAGAGCAAGCGGATTGCCCGATAGCGTCCCCGCCTGATAAACCGGCCCGGAGGGGGAGAGATAATCCATCACATCAGCCCTCCCTCCAAAGGCTCCAACTGGCAACCCCCCACCAATGACTTTGCCAAATGCCGATAGATCAGGAGAAATACCAAACAACTCTTGCGCCCCACCAGGTCCAAGCCTAAACCCGGTCATTACCTCATCAAAAATAAGCAAGGCCCCATGCGCATCGCACATATGACGCAACAACTCGAGATAGCCAGGCTCGGGAAGATAAAGCCCCGCGTTTGCAGGAATTGGCTCGAGAATGATCGCCGCAATTTCACGCCCTCGCCGAGAGAACAGCTCCCGAATCGCCTCCTTATCATTAAAAGGGAGTGTGATTGTAAGCGCCGCTAGTGCGCATGGCACGCCAGCACTGTCCGGCTCACCATTTGTGAGCGCACCACTACCAGCTTTAACGAGCAGACTGTCCACATGGCCGTGATAGCAACCCGCAAACTTCACAATCAAATCCCGGTTCGTAAACCCGCGTGCCAGACGAACACATGACATCGTTGCCTCGGTGCCGCTATTGACCATGCGAACCTTTTGCACAGCAGGGACAAAGCGCTTTATGCTCTCGGCCATATCCACCTCGCGAGGATTTGGAATACCAAAACTCAATCCATGCCCCACAGTTTCGCGGATCGCTTCCAAAACCGCTCGGGGTGCATGCCCGAGAATCGCCGGTCCCCAAGTGCAAACATAGTCGATCAGCGAGAGGCCATCAACAGTGTGGATGCGTGCGCCACTTGCTGATTCTACAAAAAACGGTTGTCCGCCCACCGCTCGAAAAGCCCGCACCGGTGAGTTGACCCCACCGGGGATCGCAGCAAGCGCCTGGTGAAAAAGAGTTGCTGATCTTGAATTGTTTCTTTGCTCAGTCATTCAAATGTTTTTCCAGTGAACAATGTGCAGAATGTAGGGCTTTGAAATCATGAATAACCAAAAAAACGCAAAGTAATGCTTGGTCAACTACCGGGTTGCAGCGCAAACTCAAACACGGGGCAGTTTTAAATTGCCTTCATAACATCTGTGCAAATAATTTCTTAAGGCTTCTACGTATCATGCGCAAAATAAGACTTCGTTGCAACGAAGACAGTATTGCAGTGCCAATACCTTAACCTAAGTCCAAAAAACTACCCTTCGGCATCTCGAGGTGGTCCTGGACGCCATGCCACCAAGCGCCAAAAGACCACCCACGGAAGGTCAAGCTTCGATGAGTTGAAGACTTGGTTATCCCGCTGCTCGAAGTCCGCTCTCTAATAGCTTAAGACCATTGAACGTGGATCATTGAACATGGATCACGCGCTTACTTAATAGCTCTGTGAGCAGCCGCAAATACAACGAGGTGATCGTTCCGTCATCCGATCCTCCCATGCTTGGGACGATGCACTCATGGCCCCCGGCCCAGACCCGAGGGTTAGGATCAAAAGGATCGCTAAGCCTTTTCATAGAAGCTTTGCGTGGAAAAAGGACGAGAGTAACAGGCGCTGGTTCGCGGACAACAGGGGTGTGGAAGGAAATCTCTGATAACGACAATATCGAAGGCATTGTGCGGCAGCACCCAAGCGCCTTATTCAGGGACACCTTTTCGGGCCATTGTCCTTGGGCCATTCGCCTCCGCGGCATAGGGCTCACGCCAAACCGCGAGAATGCAAACAAGAAAGGGTTCTCTTTTAAATGCTGTTTTTTAGAAAGCATATTGATCCCATATCGAAGATAAGTTCTAAGCAGATATGACAACTAGAGTGGAGCGAGCAGCGGTCCTTGTGATGAGGCCGAGCAGCAGATCCAAGTTTTTATGGTTCTGATAAAAGTCACCGTTATCTTACGCGGAACCAACTGATGTCGTGTTTGACTTCCGAGTCCACACTGCGGACGGCTCACCGTAGCTGATTTCTAGCCGGGAACCAATGACTACGGACGGCGCGGGGTATAGAAGAATGTTTTCAGACTTGGTAGCAAATGACCTCGCAGAGTTCGAAACCAACAAGGGCCGCGACCAATTTATGCAGACGCTCGCGCTGCACGCCAGCGCCAGCTAAGATTTCTCAGACCCGTGATTTGCGGAGGCTTGTTTTTCATCAGGCCAGGAGCCGACTAGGGGTCGGCAAACGAGGAGTCTTAAGCCAAAGATTTTCTGAACAAAAGTTCAGCTGCCCTCGAAGAGCCTACCAGGGCGAGTCTCCGCCGTTGTGGGGTGCAATCCGAATTGGATGCCGCATGCGCTCAATTATAGATGATTGAAGGCGGCGCAGAACTGAAAACCAGCGACGAATCTAGGTAGTCCCTCAATATCACCAACCGAGCACCCACGCAAAAATCAGCGGTGCGACAATGGATGCATCGCTTTCTATGACAAACTTGGGTGTTTCAACGCCGAGCTTGCCCCAGGTTATTTTCTCGTTGGGCACTGCGCCAGAGTAAGAGCCGTAGCTGGTGGTCGAGTCGCTAATTTGGCAGAAGTATGCCCAGAGGGGAACATTCTCACGCCCGAGATCCTGATGAAGCATCGGCACGACACAGATGGGGAAATCACCCGCGATCCCGCCACCGATCTGGAAGAATCCGATGGGCGTTTCTGCGGAAGTTCGCGTGTAAAAATCGGCCAGCTCAATCATGTATTCGATGCCGGTGCGCACGGTGTGAACATTCTTTACATCGCCCGAGATACAGTGCCCGGCATACATGTTGCCAAGGGTAGCGTCTTCCCAGCCAGGAACGAACATCGGGAGGTTTTTCTCCATCGCCGCAAGCAGCCAAGAGTCTTTGGGGTCAATTTGATAGGATTTAGCGAGCTTACCACTACGAAGAATTTTGAACATGAATTCATGCGGGAAATAGCGCTCCCCAGCCTTATCTGCAGCAACCCATTCTTCGAGAACCGCAGCTTCAATTCGGCGCATTGCTTCCATTTCAGGAATACATGTGTCGGTCACACGATTCATGTGACGATCCAGCAAAGCCTTCTCGTCGGCCGGTGTAAGGTCGCGATAATTCGGGACACGCTCGTAAAATTCATGGGCGACAAGATTAAAGACATCTTCCTCGAGATTTGCTCCGGTGCAGCAGATGGCGTGCACTTTATCTTGGCGTATCATCTCGGCGAGCGAAACGCCAAGTTCGGCGGTGCTCATCGCCCCCGCAAGGGTGAGGAGCATTTTACCACCACCTTCGACGTGGGTGACGTATGCCTCGGCGGCATCCTTTAATGCGGCGGCGTTGAAGTGACGGTAATGATGGCGGATAAACTCTTTGACAGGTGAGGTCATATCGACGGGTTTAGTTAAGATCGTTTTCAAGCACGACACGATAACGTGCTTTACCAGTACGGAGATGTTCTAAGGCATCGTTGGCACGGGTCATGGGAAAGATTTCTGTGACTGGCATAATTTTGTGCCGGGCGCAAAAGTCAAGCATTTCCCCCACGAGCGCGGGGCTGCCGAGCGGAGAGCCGGAGACCGATTTTTGACCTGTGATCAGTGAAAATGCGTGAATGGCCATCGGCTCGAGAACGGCTCCGACAAGATGCAAACGGCCTCTAGGTGATAGCAGCCCGAGCAGGGTGCTCAAGTCCAGCGTGACGTTTGATGTGACAAGCAAAAAGTCAAGTGACCCAGTAAGGGGCGCAAGCTCGGCCGTGTCCTGCACTACGACGGCCTTGTGTGCCCCGAGCGAAAGTGCTTCTTCTTTCTTTGCGGGTGTCGAAGTCAGCCCCACAACCTCGCAACCCCATGCGTGAAAAAATTGGAGCGCCATATGACCGAGCCCCCCAATTCCAACGACGCCAACGCGGTTTGTGGGGCAGACGTTGTACGCAATGAGAGGAGTGAAGACGGTGATACCGCCGCAAAACAAAGGACCGGATTTGGATGGATCAAGCGTTTTGGGTAAAGGAGTTGCCCACTCCCAGTTGGCACGCACGCGATCGGCGAAGCCCCCGTGGCGACCTACTATGGTCTGCTCGGCAGCAGAGCAGAGGTTATGGTGGCCGGCGAGGCATTGCGGGCAGGAAAGGCAACTCCCCGAGAACCAGCCGACACCCACGCGATCGCCAACTTTAACGCGCTTGACGGCTGCACCTGCTGCCACAACCGTCCCAATAATCTCATGGCCAGGCACAAGCGGATAGCTGCTGAAACCCCAATCGTTTTGGATGACCGAAAGGTCGGAATGACAGATGCCGCAGTGGCTGACTTTGATTTCGACCTGTTCGGGGCGTAGCGGGCCTGGCTCATATTCAAAAAGAGAGAGAGATGAGCCAGGCGCGGAGGCTGCAAGAGCTTTGATTGAATGACTCATAAGCAGATGATTTCTTCGGACATAAGCGAAATTCTTTGGTCAGGCAATAGCGGATTACCTTCTGCTTTTCACGAAGTGCTATTTACGAAGCGGTTTTTAATGCTTTGGGGTCTTCGGTTTGTCAGTGCGCCCAACGGCCAAGCTCACCAGTTCATGCGTTGAAATAAATGCTCCCTGGGCACGATGAATGCCCCGGCCGACATCATAGAGAAGGTCGCCCCGGCCAAGGAGGCGTTCAGCGCCAGGCTCGTCGAGCACGATTTGCGAGTTGGCTCCGCTAATGACTCGAAGACAGATTTTCAGCGGCAGATTCGCTTTTATGAGACCAGTGACAACTTTGCTGTCTGGCCGCTGGGTGGCAAGGACGAGATGAATCCCAGCAGCACGACCTTTGCCTGCGATGCGCGACACCATGCGCTCAAACTCCTTTTTCTCGTCGGCTCCGGAAAGAATCAGATCGGCAAATTCATCGAAAATTATCACCCAAAAAGGAATGTCATCTTGTCGTGCGGCGCGAAGCTCGGCGAGATTTGACGCGTGTCGGGAGGCCAAGATTGAATATCGTCGTTCCATCTCATTTAGAGCCTCCTTAAGGAAGTCTAGTGTTTCTCTCACTTCGGTCAACAATGGACGAAGAAGGTGTGAGGAATGCTCGATCGGTTTGAAAGTGATCAACTTGGGATCCACAAGAGCGATCTTCACCTCGCAAGCATCCGAACGGGCTATCAGACTTGCCACCAGCGACTTGAGCCATTCACTCTTACCACTGCCGGAGGTGCCCCCAACCAAAGCATGGCAGGATGAGGGGTCGCTGAGGTCGGCAGAAACGACACTGCCGTCCACTGCCACTCCGATAGGAAAGCGTAACTTGTCGGCGGGACAGCGAGCGATCACATCACCCCAATGAACGGTTTCCGGCTTTCTCCGCGGGATGTCGATGGTCACTCCATTGCTGCTAGGTTCGATGCGCGGCACATCAGGCAAACTCAGTGCAACCTGCAAATCTTTGGCCCGGTTTGCGAGGGAGACCACTTTCACACCGAAAGATGGGCGGAGGATATATCGGAAGATTTGGGGTCCCTTCACAAGGCCAGATGGGGTCACGTCGAGCTTGAAGGAACGAAAACAAGCCGCAATAGCCTCGCTGAGATCGGGCTCTGAAAATTCTTCCGACCCGCCGTAATTCTTTGCCTCGGCTTCATGAACATTGGGCGGTGGGGTGAGTATCGCAAGCTCGCGCAACACAGGTTCAACCAACTGACTGAAAAGGTTCCCGAGTTCTTCGGGCAGGATTTCAAGAGCCTCAAACGCGGGGCTGTAATATTCCAAAACAGCGTGGAAAACAATACCCGGATTCCGCTCTCTTAACATCCGAGCGTAAATGGCGATCTGCAGCAAATCCTCCTGCACGTTGGCACCCCGGGAAAGTTTGTAATCGGCAACTTCAATTCCTTTGGACGGGTTGATACGGATGGCATCCATCACGCCCGAGAGGAAAATTACATTTTGCCCAAACCGAAACGGCACATCCTGTAACGGATATTCTTGAGCCAAAAAAACATCGTTCCAATCAGCCTCGAACTCAGCTGCATGGCGCAGGGCTGCGATTCGTTGGCAAAAAGCCTCAAGGGCATTAGAGAGATTCAACGCGGTATCAATCCTATCCGATTTACAGAGTTCCTCCAGCTTATCTGACGCAAATCGTTTGTAACACTCCCGCCAAAGCGCCGCGCCCTCCCTCAGTGTCGCACTCGCTGGTTCGGAAACCAGCCACGAGAGAAATTTGGCCACGAGCAAATGAAAATACTGTCCCCCTACAGGATATTGGCCAGCTGAAATGAGTGGTTTGTCGACGTGTTTTCTCCCCGATTTTAAAGCCCGCTTACAATGTTCATCGAGACATGCGCGGACAAGTTCTGTAACAGTTATGTTTCTGCTTTCCATTGCAAAACAGTTTGCGTGGGGGATCTAAAAACGGCGATTTCAGACATTTTTTCACAAACATCGAGCACTGAAGTTGGCTCTGGTCTTCCTGGGAGGCTGGCAACAAGTTGCGTTAAGCTGAGAAACGGTCGCTCGCAAAGCACACGGCGGATCTCTGTTTGAAGACCCTGCGGCGGCTGAGAGATAGAACCTGTCCATGCAATAAAGCCGCGCCAGATTGGAGCAAGTTTCTCCCGGACATAAGATAGGGTGATTTCTGTTGAGAACGGGAGATCGCCCTCTTTGCTCTTGACCCAAACATCGAATGCCGCCACGATCTCCAACCACTCCTCAAAGGCTAATGTTCGGATTTGAAACCACGCCTCTTCAGCTCGAATTTCCTGTCCGATGACACTCCAGCTGGCACCAGGAATCGGCCGCTGTTCAGGTGTTCGGAGGTAGGTGACCTTGAAGGTAAAGCCTTTCGCAGCTGAGGACTCCCGCTTTCGTTTGTTTTCGCGAAGGCGTCCCCGCCAATGTAAAGCGTTGTTTGAATCCTCGACGCCAAACAGCAGCAGAGTTTTGTCGTGCATCCACAGAGCCGCGAACTGACGACTCGAGCCGAAACTCTCAGGCCCGCTTACTTGCCACGGCAGAATCGTGTCCCCCAAGCAGAGCGGGCTAACAAACCACCGCAGGATATCAGCATCGAAATCCAAATCACCAGGGCGCAAGGAGACGTCCTTGCGGGATCTACTGAAAAAGTCCCCGATTTGCGGCTGCGAAAGTGAATTGGAGAAACGCTGTGGAAGCAACTTGTTGACAATCGCCTTATCGCTCGTTTTGGCTTTGGAGCGCTCAGACCAGCGCTGTTCACACACGCGAAGCAGAGCCCGGACACCGGCCCGTGGCGCCTCTGAAAAAAAGGATTTCAGCCAGCCGTTCGACATAAAATCTAGCCAGCCATCCGGTGCGATGTTGTAACTCTCGCAGCGAAGACGAATAAGTTCTTGGGACTGTTTGAGATCAATTCCCTCTAGACAAATAGGCTGGCAGAAGCGGTCATGGTGCGCGACTTCCATTGAGAGCTTTATCGACTCCCAAGACTGTTGGTTGGCTGTTACAACAATGAGCACGTTGCGCCCATTGCAAACAAGATCCTCGATCACGCGACCAAACTCTGCACATTCTTCAACTCGACCTGTGAGAAGCTCGGTCTGGTCGAAACAGAGCACCATCGGCCTGTAAAATCCAGAAAGCTTCAAGAGATCGAACAACCGCTGGCGCGCGATTTCGTTTCTACCAGCCCAAGTGCCTTCAGGCTCGGAACTTTCGTTGCGTGTCAAGCAAAGGGCACGTTTGTCGCCCTCCTCCAATTCGTTGCCTTTAATCCAATCGCAGCAGATATTCAATAGTTTAGAGTTTTGGAATGCGATTGCGAAAAGAATTTTCAGCCAGGCACCAGGCGGGGCGTTGAGGTCGAGATTGCTTAGGGTAAGTTGCTCTTCAAAAAGCGAAAGCAGGGTCGTAGAAAAAAAATTCTCCCGCATCCAGTCCGCTATGATTTGGTCCTTTGCCCCGACTCCAAAAGATCCCACTGGATCGGCGCGGAGTGCTGCGCCTTGGCACACCGCATCAGATGACACAAGCTGGCCTGATTCAACCATCATTGCCGTCAAATTCGCAAAAATGTGCAACGCCAAAGCACGGAGCTGACTCACTCCTTCGAGAGATTTCTCCAAAGAACCTTTTTCCGTCTGCGCGAGTTCAACGAGTACTCCTCTCAGAATCGTTCGCCAAGCTGATGAAGCATCCTGAAACGGGCGGAGATACACCCGCAACGCCCTGCCATTGAGCCGTTGAAAAAAACGACCGATCAGGTGTGACTTGCCGTAACCTGGTTCGGGCGAGATAACAAGTTGGGCAAGTAAAGGGGAATTCAGACGGACCACACGGGGGGGAGGTTGCTTCTCTAGCCTCAGAAACTCGGCAATAAGAGCCTCCAAAGCGTGCTCGTTCAAACCGAGCACAGACGGCTCCGCTTCCCGAGGCTCCATGACAATGTTGTTTGCGAAAGGGTTCACGTCCAAGCTTTCATTTACTGAGATTTTATGACTAAAAAGCTGCTAATTAATCGAGAAGTTGCACAAGCAAATGCGGTTCGCCACGCATTTCAATAGCCGCCTCTCTCTGGCACGTGTCTGAAAGCGACCAGTCGCCACGACTTGGAACAACGCTTCCGATACGGCTCTGCTCTTTGAGCCAGATTTTCAATGGATCGAGCGCCACCCCTGCCCGCTCTTGCAGGCGTGAAATAGCAACGTAAGGCAGCCCCGATTCCCCGACAAGTTGCCGATACGCTCTACGCACGGCGCCCTCGTCCAAAGGCAGCGGTTCATCGCCCTCTGCTTCGTTCTTTAAAAGCTGTTCTCGCAGCGGTGCCGTGAACAGATAGTAAAGAGAACGCCCTCGTTTTAGGGCAAGCAGTTTTTTTTCTTTCACCAACAAGGCAACAGCCTCCGGAATTGCTTCCTTTACCGCTCCCGTGCAGCCTTTGCCGAGCTCGGTGATGGTGTAAAGTATAAGTCGCTCCGGGATCGCCTTGGCCTCAACGACCGAGCAGGCCAACTCAAGCGGCTTGTAGTGTGAAATAACGACATAGCGTGGTGATCTGGACGTGCCAAGATTTCCAATGAGTCGGCGGGAGAGTAATGCACCAAGAGCCTCTTCAGCCGCCGCTCTTTTTGGGCTTGTCTTCTTAGGAAGCAATTTCGATTTCGTTAACCCCTTGCTCCCTACAACGTCGAGTTTCTGCAAAAGTTTCTGCTCGACGTTCTCGTAACTTTCTCTTTTCACTCAAAGGAACTAGCCAAAGATGAATCGCTCAAGCAACTTCTTTTTTAACCTATACCAAAGCACATCAGCTCACACGCTTTTTCCTTAAAAGGCAAATAACTTTTTGTTGCACCACTCAATTTAAGCCTTAGTATAAGATGTTGGAATTGGAATTTTGCCAGTTGGTTGCGCGGAAAATTGTCAGGTGGGCTGGTCCCGGTGGTGATTTGAAACCCGAATCGCGGGAACGGCTTTGCAGCTTGGTTAGTGCCACTCCACCACTCTGATATGAAATTGTATGTAGGAAATCTCTCCTTCGAAACCACCGAAAATGACCTCAAAGATCTCTTCTCGCAGCACGGTTCTGTGACTGATGCCGCCCTTATGACAGACCGGATGTCCGGGCGTTCACGCGGGTTTGGCTTTGTAACGATGAGCAGCAAAGCCGAGGGCGAAGCGGCTATAATCGGAACAAACGGCCGGTCCTTTCAGGGCCGTCCCCTCACAGTAAATGAAGCGCGTCCGCGCGAAGATCGCCCCGTTCGTCGCACCTTCTCTAATCACCGGCGGTAATTCCTCTGCACTGAAAGTATCCCGCCACCAAAACGGGCCGGTTTGCGAAAGCGGATCGGCCCGTTTTGCTGTCACAGACTCAACAGCAGCAGAAATACCTCCACTGAAGTCAGCGCTGCCAAGATACATCTTTCCTGACAAAAACTCCCATCCTCTCATGGGTCCGAAAACACCGACCAAACGTAACTGCTCAGGTAGTCCCACCATGGGACCATCAGTAACCGAAGAATAGATTACACCCCCCCCCGAACGCAACAGAAAAAAAGTTCGTTTTTTGCTGAATTCACCAGGGGGG
>CALDSX010000123.1 GCA_937924445.1 uncultured Chthoniobacterales bacterium | reverse complement strand
GAACGGCCTCAACGCCTTGGCTGCGTTGCAGCGCGTGTTCCTCGGCACCCCCTTCGTGCCAGCGGTCAACACCTCGTGAGTCTCGCCCACGCGTCGGGTGCGTGCGTCCCGCCATTCACTCACAGGTGGCCGCCCCAAGGCAGGCGTCTACCTGAGCAGTTACAGATCTTAGAACTAAACTGCCGAAGAGCCTCACGAGGAGAGGATAAGGAGCAGGAGAGCCCAAGGCTTCGCTGAGAAAAGTGTTGAGCGAGGGCGTTGAGTAAGATCTGGCAGGTGCAGCGGAGAGTTTATGCGTGAGTGGCTTCGGCTTCGACGTGTGTTTCGGTCGCGAAGACGATTTTGTCGCCGTCACGGCGGGCGATGATTGTGTCACCAGGTTTAAAGACGCCACGCAAGACATCTTCAGCAAGTGGGTCTTCGATAAAGCGCTCAACGGCACGACGCATCGGTCGGGCGCCGTATTCGGGGTCATAACCTTTTTCAATGAGGAAGTCTAAAGCCGATGGATCGAGCTTTACATGAATATCGCGACTGCGAATGCGCTCGACGACTTTTTTGACCTCGAGTTCAACGATGCGTGCGATATCGGGCTTGCCGAGAGTATGAAAGACAATGAGATCATCGAGGCGATTGAGAAATTCAGGTTTAAACACCCGTTTTGATTCCTCGAGAATTTTCGATTTCATGCTCTCATAATTCTCCTCATCACGAACGACACCGAATCCGAGTGAGCTTTGGCGTTTGATTAGCTCTGCTCCGACATTTGATGTCATGATGATAATAGTGTTGCGGAAATCTATTTTACGCCCAAGACTGTCGGTGATTTTTCCCTCTTCGAGGATCTGTAGAAGAAGGTGCATAACGTCGGGGTGGGCTTTCTCGATTTCGTCAAAGAGCACCACGGAATAAGGCTTACGGCGGACGGCTTCAGAGAGCTGACCTCCCTCTTCGTAACCCACATATCCTGGCGGGGAGCCAATAAGCCGTGATGCACTGAACTTCTCCATGTATTCGGACATGTCGATTTGGATGAGAGAATCTGCGTCGCCAAACATAAATTCGGCGAGGCTTCGGGCGAGGAATGTTTTGCCGACGCCGGTTGGGCCGAGAAATATGAACGATCCGATTGGACGACGCGGATCTTTAAGATCTGCGCGGCTACGACGGAGTGCCTTGGAAATAGCAGTCACAGCTTCGTCCTGGCCAATAACAGTTTTCTTGAGCTCACTTTCCATGGTGAGAAGTTTTTGAGCCTCACCTTGCTCCATTCGTTGAAGCGGCACACCTGTTGCTTTGGAAACAACATGCAGGATATCATCTTCGGTCACATTTACCGCAGCTTCTTCTTTTTGAGTTCGCCATGTGTTGAGAATCTCGTCGAGTTTGGCCCGGGCTTGTTTTTCATTGTCGCGCAGTGAAGCGGCCCGCTCGAAATTTTGCTCTTTTATTGCATTCTCTTTCTCAATGCGTATTCGCTCGATCTCAACTTCGATATCCTTGACGTCGGGTGGACGCGTCATTGCATTAATGCGGGCACGGGCCC
The DNA here is from genome assembly GCA_937924445.1 of uncultured Chthoniobacterales bacterium. GTDB lineage: Bacteria > Verrucomicrobiota > Verrucomicrobiia > Chthoniobacterales > CALDSX01 > CALDSX01. The sequence continues at coordinate 26,431 of CALDSX010000123.1, read as the reverse complement.
CTGCTTCGTCCATCATATCAATGGCCTTGTCGGGGAGGTAACGAGCAGTGATGTAACGATCTGAAAGCTTCACCGCTGCGGTGATGGCTTGATCTGAAATTTTTGCTTTATGGTGTGCCTCATATTTTGGCCGCAGGCCTTTGAGTATTTCTATGGCCTCTTCAACACTTGGCGGCTCTACCTTGATAGACTGGAATCGGCGCTCGAGTGCCGCATCTTTCTCGATATACTTGCGATATTCGTTAAGAGTGGTAGCACCGATGCACTGAAGTTCACCTCGGCTGAGGGCCGGCTTGATGATATTCGATGCGTCCATGGCCCCCTCTGCAGAACCGGCCCCGACGATGGTGTGCAACTCGTCTATAAAGAGGATAACGTTTTTGGAACGGCGGATTTCATCCATCACAGCTTTAATCCGCTCCTCGAATTGGCCACGGTATTTTGTGCCGGCGACCATGAGCGCGAGGTCCAAGGTGATGACTCTTTTATCGCGCAGGATTTCAGGAACATTCCCGGCGGCGATTTCTTGTGCGAGACCCTCTGCAATGGCCGTTTTGCCGACACCGGCTTCACCAAGAAGCACTGGGTTGTTTTTGGTTCGACGGCACAATACCTGGATGACGCGTTCAATTTCGTTTTTTCGCCCGATGACCGGATCGAGCTGGCCTTTTCTGGCCAACTCGGTGAGGTCGCGGCCAAACGCGCGCAAAGCGGGTGTCTTGACCTGCTTTGAGGGTGCAACGCCTTGTTGCTCTGGTTGAGGGTCATCTATGCTCTCTTCGGAGGAAAGAAAATTCGGGTCAAGCTCGCGGAGAATTTCCTCTCGAGCTCGTTCAACATCAATCTCGAGGCTTTGAAGTACGCGGGCCGCAACACCTTCACCCTCCCGAAGGAGTCCGAGAAGCAGATGCTCGGTGCCGACGTAAGAATGGTTGAGATTCTTCGCTTCTTTGCCTGCCAGAGCGAGAACTTTGCGGACGCGGGGAGTATAAGGAACATTCCCCGCCATTTTTGTTTCGGGGCCGGTGCCGACCTGCTTCTCTACTTCGAGTCGGACAAGCTCCAGGTCCAAACCCATTTTTTGTAATACGTTAACGGCAACACCTTGAGCGAGTTTGATGAGTCCAAGAAGGAGATGCTCAGTGCCCACGTAATTATGGTTGAATCGATCAGCCTCCTTTCGTGCGAGTGCGAGCACTTGTTTTGCACGTGGAGTAAAATTATTCATCATGGGATCCATAAGGCGTCTTCCTATTGTTTTACGTTCAGGCGATTCATCAGGCTGAGGCAGCCTGTTCCTCACCAAAGGAACTGGTATCAGGAGAGGGAAAGGATTTCAACTTTTCGCGGATGATAAAAGCCCTGAGACGGTCGCGTTCATCTGCAGCAAGCTTTTCATCGGTAAGCTTTTGAAGGTGGGCTGGCTGGCTTGTGGTCATTAGCGCGTCTACTTCACGACGGAATTCTTTGGGAAAGGCCCCGAGATCAAGGCCTAGTTTGATGAGGGAAAGCAGATTAAGTGCTTCTTTTGAGGAAATGCTCCAGGAATGACAAAGAATACCGTAAGCTCGGCCGACTTGGTCCCGTAGGGTGGCGAGTTTCTCGGAGACTAGTTTACGTCGGGCGTTGTGTTCGTGTTTGATAACGGTATGAATAATTTCCTTCAGTCGGCGCAGAATGTCATATTCGGACTCGCCGAGGGTGGTTTGGTTGGATATTTGAAATAAATTTCCCAAAGCCTCAGTCCCTTCTCCATGAATTCCGCGCACGGCAAGGCCGATTTTATTGACCGACTGGATAATTTGATTGATCTGATCGGCGAGGACGAGCCCTGGCAAGTGGAGCATGGCAGAGGCGCGCATCCCGGTGCCAACGTTGGTGGGACAGGCCGTGAGAAAACCAATATCGCTGTCAAAAGCAAACTCGAGTTGGGCGTCGAGTTGGTCGTCCACGAGAGAAATGGCATCGAAAGCGGAATCCAAGTCGAACCCCGGACGAAGGGCTTGCATCCGCAGGTGGTCTTCTTCGTTGACCATGATGCTGATGGTCGCCGGAGCGTTGATAGCTACCGCGCTTCCCACGCCTTTGCCCGCGTGTTCAACACTGATCAGGTGACGTTCGACGAGGATCTGTTTTTGAACCGGACTGAGTTCATTCATGTCTGAACCAAACGAATGCTCCAGAGCGGGGAGTGAAAGCAAAGCCGGCTTGATCCGATGCAACACTTCGATGCGTTCAGCCTTCTTGGCCCATCCCGGAAAGGGATGGTTTACCAGATTTCTTGCCAGGCGTACTCGGCTACTAATAACCACCGGATGCGCTGTGGGAGCAGAATTGAGCCATTCGCCAGGGTCGTGAAGTAAATCGTCGAAATTCATTGTCAGTTCTGGCTCGCGGAAGATTGGAGTTGCCGAATTATGTCGCGGATAGCGGCCGCGCTTTCGTAGTTCTCCGCATCCACAGCTTTGCGTAGATCCTCTTGAAGTACCTCGATACGACGCGAGACGTCACGGATTTGCGCAGATCGGTTGGGAATTTTTCCGAGATGCCGCGTTCCCCGGTGGACAGTTTTGAGCAGCGAAGCGACATTCTCTGAAAAGGTCTCGAAACAACGGCTGCAGCCGAGCCTGCCCGTTTTCTTGAAATCACCCAACGAGAAGCCGCAAGTTGGGCAACGCAGTGATGGTTGAGTTTTGGCAATCACCTGGGCCGTCCCAAGACCCTGCAACAGGTCAAGAAAAGCAAAACTTGTTGGGTCGGTCACACCTTTTTCCTTTGAGCAACTCTCGCAGAGATTGACCTTTTGCATTTTGCCATCAACGATCTGGGTGAGAAAAACTGTCGCTGTATTTTTTTTACAAACATCACAGAGCATCGGCGTGTAATCTCCTCTTTTTAGAAGTAATAAATCTATAGTATTTACGAATCAAGTTGTCCAACTGGATTGTATCAATCCAACGTCCTTTTCGTGCTCGTCTGCCAGTCGTTCGAGCGGGGTTTTAAATATAAATGACCGAGGCAGGCAAAATCGCAAGGCACCTTTGTCATGGTGACGTCGCGATCTTTGCTCGAACGTGTGACCTCGCAAATGTCAGGGCTCTAGATCAGGGCCAGATGGGAACCCCTTCGGAGCGCGTTAAAGCATGGAAATCGCGAATCAGCCTGCCAGTGATTGGCCCCGGTTGCCCGAGGCCGATAGGTCTTCCGTCAAGACGAACAACCGGGACAATTTCAGCAGCGGTGCCGGTCAAAAAACACTCGTCCGCGGTGAAAATATCATAACGAGTCAGCATCGTCTCGGAGACAGACAACCCTTGGTCGCGTGCGAGAGTGATGGCAACTGCTCGGGTTATTCCGCGAAGAGCACCTGCGTAGAGTGGTGGCGTGGAGAGTGCGCCGTCACGAACAATAAAAACGTTGTCTCCGGTACATTCCGCCACATAACCTTGTTCGTTGAGTAGGAGTCCCTCCGCTGCGCCGGCGCGATGCGCTTCAATACGGGCAAGGATGTTGTTGAGATAGTTGAGAGACTTGATAGAAGGATCGAGGGCGGCAGGTGAGATGCGACGTGTAGAGCATGTGACGATGTCTAATCCCTTGGTATAGTATTCTGATGGATAAAGTTGGATGTTGTCGGCGATAATAATTATGGAAGGACGCTCGCAATTCCATGGCGCGAGGCCCAAATTCCCAACTCCACGTGTTACGATGAGACGAACATACCCGTCCGTGAGCTCGTTTTGCCGGATGGTCTCGATAACAGCTTCAGTTATGTCCTCCTCGGAAAGGGGGATTTCAAGATTTATAGCTCGTGCGGAGTCCCAGAGCCGTCGCAGATGCTCTGGGAGCTTGAATACACGGCCGTTGTAAAAACGAATACCCTCAAAGATGCCGTCACCGTAAAGTAGGCCGTGGTCGAAGACCGAAAGCTTAGCTTCGTCTTTCGAACAAAGGTTACCGTCAATATAGATTTTCATTATGAGATCGAAAAAAGCCTATTTACACTTTTTGGTCAACCGTTATAAGACACGCGAAGGCTTGCTTTAGAAATTCGTTTTTCGCATGCCGAGGCACTCTGGGGTTTTTCTAACGGTTGGAAAACATTGATTTCTCTTGGTATTTTAGAATATTCCGCTGTAAAATGCTCTTATTAAATTTAGTTCGTCAATGTCAATTAGGAAAGACGTCTTGCTCCAGTAGGTTGGTGATCCTCGCAAAAAAAAGAAATCTCTCTCTGGGCGTTTTATGTTAATTACCTATCTCTCAGTCGCTCTTGGAGGTGCTATCGGTTCGGTTGGGCGATTTTGGCTATCGGGTTTGATTGCCGAAGGAGTTGGGCAAACATTTCCTTGGGGCACGCTTTTGGTAAACGTAACTGGATCTTTCGCAATCGGACTCTTTGCGACACTCAGTGGTGCGGATGGTCGTCTGTTGGTATCCCCGGATGTTCGCGCATTTGTTATGTTGGGAATTTGTGGTGGATACACAACTTTTTCATCGTTCAGCCTGCAAACGCTTGTTTTGTTACAGGATGGGCAGTGGCTCAAGGCCGGTCTTAATTCGGCGTTCTCACTGGTTTTTTGCCTCATTGCAGTCTGGTTGGGGCATATCTTAGCTGTTCATCTCAACACTCAGTAAAATCTATGCATATTCCACAGGAAGCGATTCTTTTACGCATTTTCATAGGCGAAAGCGACCGCTGGCATCACCAGCCTCTTTATGAAGCCATTGTGCTTAAAGCGCGAGAGTTGCACATGGCAGGTGCTACCGTTTTGCGTGGACCGATGGGCTTCGGCAAAACAAGCCGCCTTCACACCTCAAAAATTCTCCGGTTATCCATTGATTTACCTATCGTGATCGAGTTGGTGGACAGTGAGGAGAAAATCCACTTCTTCCTTCCAGCCATCGAGGAAATGATTGGAGGAGGGCTTGTAACACTCGAAAAAGTTCAGGTCATTCGCTACGACCACGGTTCCGAAAACAAAACGGTAGGCATGACTGAGCGCTTTTAAACCCTAGATTCCGTCCTCCTCCTCTCCACAGATTTGAGGTCTTCCATACCGGCCCACGTCGATTACAGCAAGAGGACGGCAAACGATAAGCAGACCCTGGCCGATGGCCACCGACTTACCCCAACTCTGTTCAGATCTTGAGCGAATGAATTTTTATGATTGTTAGTTACCGGTCAGTGCTGCCAGATCCTTGTCACATTTTGTAACAACAACTCAAGATAATTTAATAAGCGAAATCCTCTGAGCGAATCGCAGAATTCGCCTTTTCCTCCTATGCTGGCACATCGAGAAGCCGCCACCACTCTGATGGTCCTCAATAAGCACCCAAAACAACAAAATACCCCTTTTGACCCTAGCATAGGCTCGGCTAATAGTAGCCGACCAATCCCATGAGCGGTAAGGGTAAAACACCTAACCCGAGGATAAGAGTTGCTAGCACAGAGAGGACCGCGATGGAAACTTTGCCAATTTTAATATGCGAACCTTCCTCTGGAAGAAGCCAAAACATGGCACGGAGAATTTTGAGGTAATAGTAAAGACCTGCAGCAACTCCAAGTGCACCGATGATAACAAGTGGGAGCATACCGGCTTGAATGGCCGGAATAAACACAAGCAGCTTGCCAAAGAACCCGACCGTCAGAGGAACTCCAGCGAGGGATAGAAGTGCAACCGTCATTGCGAAGGCAAGAAACGGCGAGCGACTGGACAGTCCATTGAAGGCAGAGATTTCATCTGACCCTGTTGAAGCAGTGACAAGTGTGAGAACATGAAAAGCCAAGGCTGTCATCAATAGATACGCACCGAGGTAAAACGCGATTGCAGGACCGGTTAATTCAGAACCAAAGACAGACGCAACCGCCATGAGAACAAATCCTGCGTGGGCTATACTGGAGTAAGCCAGAAGCCGCTTTGCGTTGCTTTGAGGAAGCGCGGCGAGGTTACCGACAAGAAGCGTTAGCGCGGCGAACCATTGAAGAGCCGTGGCCAGCTCTGCACGAAGCATCGGGGAGGCAAATCCGCATTCCAAAACGCGAAGAAGCACAATTACACCGGCGGCTTTAGAGCCGACAGAAAGAAGAGCGGTCACTGGAGCAGCGGCCCCTTGATACACATCTGGAATCCAGATATGAAACGGTGCCGCACCAACTTTGAAAAGAATACCTATGAGCACCAGGCCAAAGCCGAAGAGTAGGGCTTTGCCGTCGCCCTCAGCAACGTCCGGTAATCGCAAGGCAATGGTTTCAAGATGAAATGAGCCAGTAACACCATAGATCCACGTTATGCCGTACACCAAAATTCCGGTGGAAAGTGCCCCAAGGATCAAATACTTCACGCCAGCCTCCAAAGAGAGAAGGTTCCGCCGTTGGTAGGCAACAAGAATGTAAAATGTGATCGTGACCAGTTCGATCGCGACAAAAATCATCAGAAAATGCACCGCTGATGCCATCCACATTAGCCCCGCGCAGATGAAAACGGGCAGTGCAAAAAATTCTCCAATTCCGGCGTTTGGATGTTCGGCCGGCAGAAATTTTGTGAGCACAGGAATGAAGTCACTTGCCATCAGCAAGACAAGAATTGTGATGGCCAAAGCGATCTGCTTGAAAATCTTTGCTTGTGGGTCGGGCGAATAAAAATTCCAAGCCGGCCAACTCGCGGCTTCAGGAGGAACTCCCGATACTGAGGTCAAAAACAAAACCACAAGTAGGCCAACGGCTCCGCCAAGGGCGATGTAAACCCGGTTTGTATGGCGTCCGATAAAGCTCTCGGCCAGGAGCATTAAGACGCCAAGGAGCACGACAAACAATTCTAGATAGAGGGCATTAAACATTGGATCAGGGAGTTCCGGCAAAAGACCCGATGGCTTCAATAGAGGGAGCAACTAAAGCTGTCACGAGGCCTGGAGCAAATCCGAACAGCAGAAGCGCGATTGTTAGCAGGCTGAAAACCAATCTGTTCCCCAGACAAGTGTCCCGCACATCGGGGGCAAGCCGAATGTGCGGCTTGCCAAGAAATAGAGATCCGAATGCGCGCAACATGTAAATGGCAGAGATTAGAACACCTAGCAGTGCAACGCCAACCGCAATGTGAAATGGGGCCACTCCATCACTCCCGCCTGCGGCGGCCTTAAAACCAGCGGCAAAAACCATGAGTTCACCGGGAAAATTTGCGAAACCTGGTAGGCCAATAGAAGCAAAGGCTGCGAGGGAAAAGAAAAAAGCGAGCAGTGGCAACTTTGTCGCCAGTCCTCCGGTTTCAGAAAACTCTAGCGTGCCAACTTTTGAACGAATTTCGCCGGCTAACCCAAATAACAACGCGACAGAGAGCCCATGCGCAAGAATAAGCGTCGCAGTGCCAACAGGACCGAGGACACCAGCACCCCACGCAGCGATGCCGAGAAAAAGATAGCCCATGTGCATGACACTCGAATAGCCCAGCATCAAATCGAGTTTACGCTGCGATACCGTAGCGAGTCCGATAAAAACAACATTTAGGCACAGCAGAACCAAGAGCGGATGAAGCCACGTCTCTGCCCCAGCGGGAAGAAGAGGCTGCGCGACTCGAATGAGACCGAGAAGACCGAATTTTTTAAGAACGCCCGCATGAAGCATAGCGGCAGGAGCTGGAGCAGATGCATAAGCATGAGGAGCCCAAGAGTGAAAAGGAACAAGCGAAACAAGGCTCCCAAACCCGAGTAGAAGTAACAGAAAAATCCACGATTGTGTTTCGGGCGGCAGAGACGCGGTGGCTTTTGTTTTTAAGAGTTCGGTGATGTCAAAAGTGCGCGCCTCCGGAGAGAGGGAAAAAATCATTGCGATAAGGCCGATTAGGAGGACGAAACTCCCGACTCCCAGATAAATAGTGGCACGCCAGGCTGCCGTAGTTCGGTTCCCATGTCCCCAAATTCCTATGAGAAGAAAAGTCGGAATAAGCGCGAGTTCGTGAAAGGAATAAAAGAAAAACAGGTCGAGAGAAGAGAAAGCACCTGCAGCACCAGCAGAAATGAGGAGAAGACAGATGTAGTAAAGCCTAGGCCGCGTCTCTACTCCAGGTCGTATCGCCATCGCAGCTACTGACACGATACTGGTGAGGAAAAGCATCAAAACACCAAGCCCATCCACACCGGTCTTAAAAGAAATATCCAGCTTGGAAACCACCGGAATAGTGAAAACAAATTGAAATCCTCCGGGCGTAAGTGTGTAAGCAATCCAGAGTGCAACGGAACAGAAAGCCATTAAACCCGTCGTTAAGATAGCGACAAAACGCGGGGCAAGGCCCAAGGCTATCATGAGCGTCCCGGCGAGAGGCAAAATAAAAATGAGAATTGGCAGGGTAGATTGTGACATGCGTTCAGCGTAGAATAATCAAAAAAAGGACGGTTGCTGCACCACCGGCAAGAATCAAAGCATAAACCTGAAGATTGCCAATTTGAAGAAGACGCAGAACAAACCCCGTCACCCAAACCGCCATGGCTCCCCCACGGATAACCACCGCATCAAGGATCCAGCGGTCCATCCAGCCCATAAGCTTAGCCAATGGGTCATGCACCATTCGAACGAAAATGGCATAAAAGGTATCAATAAAAAATCTCCTGGCAAAGAGCTGGATGTGTAGCGGATCGGCCTGACGATTAAGATAAAGAATTGTGGCACAGCCGAGACCCAGACCGATCGCAGCAAAACCGGCAACGTCTACAACAACCGCCACTTTTTCATGCGCTCGATTGAGAAATAGTTCGAAATTTTTTAGCACAAAATCATAACCCGAGAAAATAGTAGGCAGGGTTAGAATGATAAGTGGCAAGCTCATTACCAATGGTGCTTCCGCTGCATGAGAGGCCTGTGCAGAGCGGGCTTGGCTTAAAAAAACGACGATGAAAAGACGCCCCATGTAGAAACAGGTGAGCGCGGCAATACCAACGACAAGCCAGAAAACCACCGGGCTGTGATGAATGGCCGCAGCGAAAAGTTCGTGTTTGCTGAAATAACCGCTAAATAAGGGCATCCCCATGAGAGCGAGGGTTGCACATAGAAAAGTGCCTGCAGTGACAGGCATTTTGCGAAGTAACCCTCCCATCTTCCAAATGTTCTGTTCGTGATGCAGCATATGAATAACCGCACCAGCGCCGAGGAAAAGGAGGGCCTTAAAAAACGCGTGGGTGCTTAGGTGAAACATTGCCGCAAGCGGTGCAGACAAACCGACGGCCATGATCATGTATCCTAGCTGTGAAAGTGTCGAATAGGCTAACACTCGCTTGATGTCGTCCTGCTGAGTTGCCATCAAGGCGGCCAACACAGACGTGGTCAAGCCAACCCACAAAATTGTTTCGGCGGCGAATTCAGGAGCCGCCTCGATCAGCGGGAACGATCGAACAAGCATAAAGACACCTGCAGCCACCATTGTTGCAGCGTGAATAAGCGCGGAAACAGGTGTCGGGCCTTCCATCGCGTCTGGCAGCCAGACGTGCAGAGGGACTTGTGCAGATTTACCAACAGCACCGAAAAAAACCAGCAACACCGCCGTCCCAAGATAGACAGGTTTTGCAGCAAGGTGGGCAAGGGTGTCGGACTCGAAGAGATCTTTAAATACAACAGTCCCGGCCGCAGACCATAACATAAGGATGCCAAGCATGTAGCCAAAATCGCCAATTCGATTGACAATAAAGGCCTTTTTGGCGGCCTCCGCAGCGGACTCCCGACCAAACCAGTGACCGATGAGAGTGTAACTGCTCACCCCCACCAGTTCCCAGAAAATAAACATCATAAAAAAGTTATCCGCGAGAACAATGCCCAGCATGGAAAACATGAAGAGCGACAGGCCGGCGTAGTAGCGGGCCTTTCCAGCATCCTTTTTCATGTAACCAGCGGAATAGATATGGATCAAAAGCCCAATCCCGGTTACAACTAAAAGCATGACCTCTGACAATGGATCAATCAGCAGACCGATCGAGGCAGTAAACGCACCGGGAATATTCAGCCAATTTAACGGCCTAAGATCGGGGAACCCATCAACCACGTAAATGCCCACTGCGGCGACAAACGACAGGGCACAGGCAGATATCGAGACAGCGACGGCCAATTGTTTATAACGCTGAAGAAAGAGAGTTATAGATATTGCGGAAATGAGCGGCGCAAACAATGCGATCCAAGGAAGCGCGGTTACCATGTTGCAGTGTGCTTTGCTGGGTTGGTCTTCACCAAAAAAGAGTGCCAAGACATTAGAACTTAAGGTTGTGAATATCATCAACGCGCACTGAACGTCGGGCGCGGAAAAGGGCGACGATAATTGCAAGCCCGACAGCTACTTCGGCAGCAGCAACAGTGATCACGAAAAAGACGAAGGATTGCGCATCAAAATCTGGCAATCCATTTAGTGGGTTGAACCGCGCAAAAGCAACAAGCGAGAGATTCGCCGCATTGAGCATCAGCTCTAGGCCCATAAAAACAACTAAAACATTCCTTCTGAGCAAAACCCCCGCTAGCCCAATCGAAAACAAAGCGCCACTTGCCAGAAGATAATGACCAAGTGTAAGCATTTCAGCGAATCTCCTTTCTGCTCAGAAGGACCACTCCAACTGTGGCGGCCAGCAGGAGCACACCAATCACTTGAAATGGCAGATTATGAGCGGTGAATAGGGCCATCCCGACTTCACGGACATCGTCAATTTTTGCCACAGCCAGAGGTGGCAGTGGTCTCTCTGAAATTTTGGAACGCAAAACCACCGCCGCCACAAGGTAAGCCATTGCACCACTCATCAGTAACCCACCGAAGAAGAGAGAACTATTTATTCGACGCCCTCGTTCCGTCTTCAGATCAAGCAGCATGATGATGAAGAGAAACAACACCATGACCGCGCCGGCATAAACAAGTATTTGAATGATACCAATGAATCCAGCGTCCAGTGTGAAGAAAAGAGCCGCAAGGCAGAGAAATGCCATGACAAGACTCAATGCGTTCGACACTGGGTTGCGGTGGGCAATCACCATTACGGCGAAGAAGACCATTAAAAAAGTGAAAATCCAAAAAGCAACGTTCAACATCTGCGTATTGAGCTCTATCCTTAAAGTCAGACAAGGCGTGTGGTCAAGCTATTTGCAGAAAATTTCAACTCGAGCTTGAAAACAAAAATCAAAAATTCAAATGTTTTGCAGGTTTACAACGGTTCTTAACCACTAGTTTCTCGTGGGCTTAATTGGAGAGTGGCAGAGCGGGACTTTCGTGGATGCCTTGAAAATAAGAGCAAATCATCAAGGATTGAATAGAGACAAGGTATCAATAAAAGCGTGTTTGCCGTGGCAAAAATGAGTCCGAAAATGATCGCCTGAGCCATGGGGGCAAGGAACTGCTCCTGACCGCTGCTGGCAAAAGCGAGATTCGACAACCCGACTACTGTTGTCGCTGTGGTTAAAAAAACCGGACGGAATCGAGTGGCCGCACTTTGCATTATTGAGCGCCAGCGCGTCATCGGGTTAAGAGATGTGACATGCTCAGGCTCTTCTGCAGTGTCACGCTTTATTTCCCTGACTTTTCGACGGTTTTGATTGATGAAGTCTACAAAAACAACCGCGTTGTTTACAACAATGCCTGACAGCGCGACAGTCCCCATGATCGCCATAAGGCCGATTGGTTGCCCCATTATCAGAAGCCCAAGAATGACGCCCGTAACACCATAAGGAATCGTCGCCATAATAACGAATGGCTGAAAAAACGAGTTAGCTATGACAGAAAGTAACCCGTAGATCAATAAAAGAGCCACACTCGCAGCGAACAACATGCTCGAAAGACTGCGCTCGGTGTCTTCGTTCTCTCCGGTTAGATTTACGGAAACATTCGGGTATTTATGGGTGAGTTCTGGGAGCCACCGGCGAATTTGCGCGTTAACGGCCGCAGAGGTTGTTGTTCCCTTTTCAACGTCAGCCGATACCGTAACCACCCGCTGTTGGTTGGCCCTTTTGACACGGGAAACGCCCGTCGCGGTTTGAACATCGGCAAATATCGAAAGATCAGCGTTTTTGCCATCCCGCGTGCGCACACGGAAGCGCTCGAGCAGATCAGGATCCTGCGCGAGCCGTTCAGCACCTTTTACACGAAGTACCACCTCCTCATTGCCCCAGCGCATGCGGGCTGCTTCCAGCCCAAAAAAGGCACCTTGCAATTCACGTGTCACGAGGAGTGAATCGACACCGGCGAGGGCCGCTCTTTCCTCGTTCACTAGCACACGAAGCTCGGTTTTACCTCTTGGAAAATCATTTCCAATGTTATAAACACCCGGAATGTCAGCAAGTAGGGTTTGCATTTCTCGTGCGGCTTGCTGCAGATCTTCAAAATTTTCTCCACCGAGTTCCACATTAACTGAACGGCCAACTGGAGGTCCACTTTCCTCGATCAACACGCTTAATTCAACAAACTCAGGGAATTCCGAAAGTATGCGCCGCAAGGATCGGGCAATCTCGGAAGGTTTCCTGCAACTAGGGTTCTCCTCGTCAATGTCAATATTGATGAGAGCGAGGTTTGTGCCGTATTCTAAGAATTTGTTTGAAGGATCAAACCTCGCCCCAACCCGCGTGATGATCGTCATCACATCTTCCGGCGGCAATATCTCTACGATTCTTCGTTCGACTCGCGCGACAGCGTCCGTCGTCTGCTGAAGGCTGTAGTCCGCTGGCAGCTCAGCTTTAATGTAAATATTATCTGCGAAGTCTGTCGCAAAAAGCTTGAAAGGCACCAGTCCACCTGCCACGATCGCCACCCCGCTGCAAAGCATGGCCAGAAATATGAAAATCACAAAATAACGGCAGCGAATGGATTTTTTTAGAAGATGCAGGTAGATCTCTATGGTGCCCTTTAACACCACATCCACCACATCCCGCATGTCGCGATAGACGACAGCGACGAACCTGGACAAACGAGCGAATCCTCGCGGCGACGGCATAGCGGCCAAATCAGCAGCCGTTCGTCCACGACGCACAAAATCTGCAATATGGCTCGGCAGAACAATAAATGCCTGGGCTAGCGAAAAAATAAGAGCCGAAATAACCACCACGGGAACGATCATAAGAAATTTTCCGATGATGCCTTCCCCCCAGATCAGGGGAAGGAAAGCGGCCACCGTTGTGCTGACACTACCTACGACTGGCCAAAAAACCTCTTTGGAGCCTACCAATGCTGCGCGAGCCGGAGGCAGGCCGGCCTGTAAATAGCGAAAACAATTCTCGGCCATCACGATCGCATCATCTACCACCATCCCAAGCGCCATGATCATCGCAAATAGCGACAGGAGGTTAATAGTATACCCGCCAAGATAAAGAACAATTAACGCTCCGGCGAATGAGATAGGAATCCCGAAAGCAACTAACAAGGCTAATCGCCAGTTCAAAAGAAGCACCAACAACACTGAGACAAGGAGAAGTGCCTGGATGCCGTTCTGCACCACGGTGTTTATACGCACCCTGATAAAGCGGGTTGAGTCCATCACCGTCCGCGCCTCAACACCCTCAGGCAGCAACGCGGTTCCCTGTTCAAAGACCCGACGCGCATCCCTGACTGTTTGAAGCGCGTCGGCGCCGCGCTTTTTGACAATGGTGAAAGTGACCGAAGGCCTCAAATCGGTCCGTCCAATTGTTCTGGGTTCCTCAGAAGTGGAGCGGAACGAAGCAAGATCTCGCAATAGAAGCACACGACCCTCTGAGGTCTTCACGGGGATGTTAGCCAATTCCTCAGGGCTGAGGATTTCTCCGGTCAGACGCACGAGCCGCTGTCCCCCCATTCCGTCCAACCGACCGGCCACCGCGTTGATGTTCTTACGTGCAACAGCATCGGTAATCTCTTGAAAAGACAATCCGGCCTTTTGCATCTTGAAGAAATCCACTTCGACCCAAATTTCTCGTCTGTCGAGGCCATCCACCAAAACGTTCGAAACGCCAGGAATAATTCGCAGCTTGCGACGCAAGTTTTCAAAAAGAGGACGTATCTCCATTGGATCCTGCTGGGCCGGCATGGATACCGTAAAGGTGATCAGAGGGATCGGGATGTCGAACTCCTCTATAACAGGAGATTCAATGGTGGAGGGCAGTTTGGAACGCGCTTTGTCCACCGCCTGGCGAACTTCATTAATCACCGGGTCGAGATTCGTAACTGAGGGATCAACCTCAACGAAAATATTGGAAAAATTATCTTCAGAGTTCGACTGAATTCTTTTTATCCCGCGAACTGCGGCAAGCTCCTCCTCGAGAGGCACGGTGACAGTGCGTTCAATCTCCTCAGCAGAACTGGTCGAGGGATCGAGCGTGGAAATCTGAATAAAATTCGTTGAGACATCGGGAAACAAATCGAGCTTCAAACGTGTTGAAGCAGTCATCCAGCCCGTCACCAAAAGGAAGAAGCACATTAAATTGACCGCAACCCGGTTGCGCACACTCCATTCCCAGAGGCTCATCGGATGAAGATGCTTTCACCAGCCGCGATCCCCGAGAGAACCGGATAATATCCGTCCACCTCCGGTCCCACGACAATTTCACGTTCAATGAGAAGCGGCCCCCTTTTTTCCAGAGCTGAGGGATTTGGCACGAGAACTCTCGCTGCCTTTCCAGAGAATCGAACAGCGGCAGCGGGAAGAACTGGTCCCTCAGGGAAAACAGCTACCTCTGCTTCGATTGTTCCGTGCAAACCTCCCGGAATAGGATCTGTTTGGTTTGCCAGCTCGGCCTCAATCCTGAATAATCTTGTTGCAGGATCAGCGGCGGGAGACACAAAAGCCACTCGCGCCTGACGCTCGGCGGCCCGCGGAAGTCCCGGTCGGATGGCAACCGCTTTTCCCGGAATAAATGCACTCAGATCTGAAGCTGACACATCAAACTTGACACGCAAGCGCTTCACATCCACCAAAACAACCACCGGTTCATTCTGCGAAACAGCGTCGCCCTCATCAACAAGACGCTGGTTAATCACCCCATCGAATGGGGCGCGCACCATGTGGCGCGCAACATGATCGCGAGCCTCTTCAAGTCTTGCAGTGGCAATTCGGGCTTCAGAGGCTACCGCCTCGCGTTGACTTGGCGAGACAACGTTTGTTGTGCGCAACCTTTCCGCTTCGCTCAACAACCGAAGCGCTTCTGCATACCTGGCTTCAGCCTCCTCAAGCGTGATGTGCGCTCGACGTGAATCGATCTCAATCAGCGGATCGCCGACTCCGACCTGTTGACCAACTTCGACAAATGTATTGATCACCCGTCCCGCCACCTCAGCAGGCACTCTGGCGGAAATCCATGGAGCAATATCTACGGCAAAACTCCTCTTTAAAACCAGTGCACGGCTCTTCACTGGCACCGCGTAAGGTTCCGGTGGTCTCAGTTCTCCGCGTTCTTGTTCGAGCCGCTTTTGCTCTTTTTTCGACTCGGCATAACGAACAGATGCCACCAGAGAAAATCCCACCGCAAATGCGATGAAAAGAAAACCTAGAAAAGCATTTTTGATTTTTCGATGGAGTGCCATACAAAGAGCGTCAGCTGAAGAACGACAGCCTTTTCATTATTGCATAATGCGTTGAGAAAACCACAACTTATGACGCCGCAGGATGCGATTTTGGCAAAATCCCACGCCGTGAGAAATTCGAGCAGGGCGAAAATAGACAGCTCGGTCTAGAGCGGCGCTTGGAGAAATAGGATGCTGCTATGCGGAAGAGGACATTTTTTGCACTTTACCACCCCACGAAAGGATTCGAGCTTTGGCTCCAGCCTCCTCGGCCTTTTTAATTTCACCAAGGCGCACATAAAAAAGGGAGAGGCTTGACCAAGCAAGTTGATCGTTGGGTTGGAGATCAACAGCTCGTAGCCCCGCCTTGACGGCCTCTTCAAAGCGGCCCGCCTTCATCGCTGCCATCCCCAGAGCATGCCAGGCGTCGAAAAAATCGGGTGCCAATTCCACGCAGCGCTGATAACATGCGATGGCATCCTCCATTTTGCCAATGGCAAGGTGACCACTAGCCTCGTCGAAAAGCTCTTCGACATCGGCTCGGAGACGTTCCGTAGACTGTTGCTGCTCCTTCACTGGCGCTGCTGCTGATTGTCCATACCGACAAGGCGAAGGTTGGCCTCCATGCGCCGCTCTTTGAGCCATGCGCTAAATGCCATCATTCGTTCACGGTTAAGACTACGAAGTTCGTGCGTAATTCGTTCCTTTTCGTAAGCATCAGCATCGGGAGGAGTAATAGTCTCCACAGCAAGAAGAGCTCCCCCGCTGTTTGTGGGAATAAAAGAGCTGAGTTGGCCCGGCGGCAATGAGATCAAAGCCTCTGTAAGAGTCCCGGCTGTTTCGAGAGATTCTGGAATTTTTGTAAGCGGAAAAGGTTCCGGGCGCTCCAATTTCAGGCCTCTCTCTGCCAAGATTTTCTCTGCCTCCTCCGAAAAAGGCCCTGCGGCGGTAAGAGAATTTTGCAACTTAGCTGCCTCTTCGCGCATCCTTCGGCCCGCTGCCTCGTTAACAAGATCTTCTGTTAAAAGAGAGCGTGCCTCTTCGAGCGTCATAGGGCGCGCTTCCTCATATTCAACGAGATGAAAAACCACAAAATCATCTTTCGCTTGAAGAACGTCAGAGTCTGGATCCTCAGGTGTCATCAACCGGACAGCATCCACCGCC
Organism: uncultured Chthoniobacterales bacterium; assembly: GCA_937924445.1. Classification (GTDB taxonomy): domain Bacteria; phylum Verrucomicrobiota; class Verrucomicrobiia; order Chthoniobacterales; family CALDSX01; genus CALDSX01. Next base: position 9,788 of record CALDSX010000123.1, on the reverse strand, counting down.
CCGGCAATTGAATTCAGCGTCTCGGGTGGGTTACTCTCGAAAAAGGCCTCAGTTGTCGCAACCTCCATACCAGCTTCTGCAGCCAGCCGATCGAAGTCAGCGCCCTCCTCAAGCATCATTTGCGTAAGCCCAAATGCTTTATTGGCAAGTCGTTGAAGCGCATCAACACGAGCACGACCTTCAAGAGCTTTCTCCTCCTCTGAAAGTGATAATCTCCCGATTTTGACCTTGCGACGTGGTTCTGTCTTAAGTGTCGAGGAGCGAATCTCAAATCGCTTGCCAATCTCTTCCTCCGACGGGGTGATGCCCTCTTTGAAAGATTCGATGCTGAGTTTAATAACGCCAACACTGTAGAGGCTGTTGAGGCGTTCCCATTCCCTCCGTGCATCAAGCGGTGGAACCGAGGCCAAGTCATCAACCAAAGTTTTGATGGCGCGGAATTTGATAAGATCAGACATTGCTTCGTCCATTTGAGACTCAGCAAACCCGCGTGGAGTAAGGTTTTCCTGAATGAATGATGCAAGCCGTTTTGAATTGAACTTGCCGTTCGTTTGAAAAACTGGCAGAGTCATTTGCGTCGCAATAATCTGCGCGGAAGTGGGCACGATATTCATCCTGCGTGCTTCTTCCCGAAGAACCATCAAATTGAAAATGAACTCCTGCTGGGCCATCTCCATCGAAGGGGCCTGCGCAAGGGGGATGATCAACTCGAACAATCCGAGATCCTGTAGCAAGCCAAAATGTCGGAATAATTTCGTCGCCTCTTGGCGGAGGATTTCCCGCCCGTAAATTTCGCCAATGCGCTCTTGCCTGATCTTTGCGAGATCCGCGCGATTGTAAAACCAGACGAAGGAAATGATGACGACTGCTGCAACAACGCCGAGCAGCCAACGCATGTTGTTTCTTATAAGGGAAATCATTTTACTAGGAGAACCAGTTTAACTAACAATTCAGGAGATTTGTTGAGATGCCGACCGTAGCGATTCGCAAGCACGTGTCAAACACGCTTGATTTTCAGCCGAACGACGTTATGGATTAAAAACATGATTGGCTGTAAACAACCTACTTATCCCACGCACCATTTGGGATTGGCCGCCTTACCCTCACCACAACGCCCCTAGAACCCCAACAATTATAATGATCCCCTCTCTCGGCTTCCCCACCCTCCGATTTGTTATTATCATCTCAATGGCTGCAGTGCTCACAGTCCTTCCCGCCTCTGCCCAAGACAAGCTCATCACAGTAGACGGCGTGGTCACTGAGGGTAAGATTATTGGTGTCCGTGGAAACAACCTCGAAATCCAGGATGCCGCTGGTGTCAAACTTCCATTCCCCCTCTCGCGAGTGCGTTCAGTAGAAATGGCTGAGCCCCAAGAATTAAAGGAGTCCCTCACTTTACTGGAAAAAGGTGAACACGAAAAGTCTCTGCCCGGTCTTCAAAAAATATCTGACAACTTTCTCGGCTTACCGACAGACTGGGCCAAACAGGCAGTTTCAGCCTACGGCGTAGCACTAGTGTCCTCCGGACGTCTTGAACTTGCGGAAAAAGTTTTCACCGATTATGGACGCATTTACGGGGCTGACGGATCCTTACAAGCTCAAGTCGGACTTGCACGAATCGCAATAGAAAAGGGCACCACGGCAAAAGCCAGAGACATTCTCTCGCCGCTTGCTGCAGAGGCGTTAGGTAAACTTCAAACGACCCCTTCACAAGGACGCTTGTTCAGCAACGTCTTTCTGCTCATAGGGCGAATAGAAGAAATTGAAGGCAATAAGCCTCTTGCAATGGAAAATTACCAAAGAGTTCTCACCGCCTTTCCCGAAGACTCGACAGCATTCGCCGAAGCGGCCCGTCGCGCGGCGTCTCTAGGAGACGTGCATGTGCCATGAAAATTATCACAGTGGCTATAAAAAAACTTTTATTTCTTTCCTTGCGTTCGTCTAAGTTCTTTGAAAATTTTAAGCGCTTAAGCATCACGTTTTTCGTTCAAGCTTAAAGCGGCTTCACTCCAAAGACTGTTTTAATATTCTCCAAATCTAAAAACGTAATCCTCAGATGAAAAACAATCTCCCCGCAATCCTTAAGACCATACTTCTTATCCCAGTAATGATCGCTAGTCAGAGCACCCTCCTGGCTGCGGAAGCCGCGGCGGCCAACGCGAACAAAAGCGTTATTGATCTGATCATGCATGGGGGGCCACTCATTATCACCATCTGGATCGCCATTCTGTTGACTTCCATGACAATGGTCACACTTGTCATTCAGAATTTTTTCACCCTCAGAAAAGAGAAACTTGCGCCCTCACCTATGGTCAAAGCACTCGCTCAAACCATTCAGTCTGGCAATTATCAGGAAGCTTGGGAAATTTGTAGAGCCAACAACAATTATCTCGCAAAGGTGCTCCAAAGTGGCTTGGAACGTCTTGGCCGCGGTAAAGATGCGGTCGAAAATGCGCTCGCCGAGGCAGGACTTCGAGAAGCTCAGCTTGTTCGGACCCGCAACAGTTATCTCTCTGTTATCGGAGTCGTTGCGCCGATGATCGGTCTGTTAGGAACCGTCATTGGTATGATGGGAGCCTTTTCGACCCTTGGTCAGTCTGGTATCGCTGACACCCGGAAACTCGCTACCTCAATCGGAGAAGTCCTTCTTGCGACCGCTTCGGGTCTGTTCATCGCCATTCCCGCCTTCATCTTTTATTATATTTTTAGAAATACTTCACAGATCGTTATAGTTCACGCCGACGACAAGATAAATAAGCTCATCGAAGAGATTCCATTTGATGAAGTTCAAGGAGTTAAGATTGGCGAAACTTTCAGCGCCAGCACTGACTCGCCGAGCATCACCACAACTCCCAGCCGCAAAGTGTCAATGGCTCTAACCACAAATTGCCCAGTTTGCAACGGTGCAATTACCCCCGGTGTCAACCCCTGCCCTCATTGTGGCGCAACACTCCAATGGCAACAGTGAGCTGAGGTTCCTCGCGCTGTTAATTGTTCGTCTAGAACTAAACACATATCCCAGACGAAATGTCCTCCCAGCCGTCAAGCCGCGCTGAGCGCCGCAGAAAAGAACGAAAAGTCGGTCTTCGTATCCAGCCAGAGGAAGATCCGGAGTTTCAGATCGCTCCAATGATCGATATCTTGCTCGTGATGCTGGTTTTCTTTATGTCCATCAGCTCTAGTGAGGTGTTGCAAATTTCCCGCGAAATAGAGTTGCCCGTCGCCGAGGATTCCAAAAAACCTGGGGAAATTCCAGGCCAAGTCATTGTTAACGTAGATTGGCTTCCTTCCGATGTGGGCGCTATCGGCGTGGATGGTAAAGATCTCGAGCGCCCCGATGATCTCTATCCTATCATCACCCAACGTTTTGCCGCAAACCCATTGCTTCGCGTTCTGGTTCGTGCCGATAAAGAGGTCAAATACGAATTCCTCCGCGAAATAATGAAAGTAATCGGCGAAGCAGGTATTAGCAACCTCACCTTCAGTGTCGTAAATAAAGAGCAGGGGTAATAAACTTGCCAAGCTTCCCAAAGCACCTCAGCAAAAAGCCCCGATCAACATTTAATCTAAACCAAAAGTTACCAAGAACAAAGGACTCTGACTTATGGCTGGAAGTGTAGATTCAAGTGGAGGCGAGATCGGTTTTCAAATCGCTCCAATGGTTGATGTCGTGTTTGTTATCATGCTTTTCTTCATGGCAAACGCCGGCATGCAAGTCTCCGAAACGGAGCTGGGCCTCACTCTACCGGGAGATTCACGAGGTGCTCCCGGCATAAATGTGCCCCAAGTCATAAGTATTCAATCTGATGGAAATGTTACTCTGGACAACCGTGTCTTCGACACGCCAGACAGCAAAAACATGCCACAACTTCGTCAAAGACTGAGAGAGTTGATTGATCGCTTTCCCGAAACTCCTGTGATCATCAAACCTGAACCATCAGTGCGACACGAGCGAGTCATCGATGTTCTTAATGCTGCTGCGGCTGCTGGTGTTAAAAACCTGACCTTTGGCTGATCCAAGTCAGAGTGTGTTTACCCTTTTACGCACCATTTATTAGAGTCATAACTTCGGCTTTCAAGAAGTCTAAATGTCAACTCTATGAGGCTTCTTATGTTTTTTTCAGACTCTTCACAAAGCAATTTTGATCATCAACTTTGCTTACAAAGAGTGGGCGGTGAGGGACTCGAACCCCCGGCCAACTGGGTGTAAACCAGCCGCTCTGCCACTGAGCTAACCGCCCTAAGATCGAAGGTATAATTTTGGCAAAAGCTTACAAGGTTTCAACTGCTCTCTTTGTATAAAAAAAAAAAATAAAAATCGATAGCCCATATCAGCTCAAGGAACCTGCGTTTGCACATGTTAAAAATGCCAAAGGTTTCCTTAGAGCATTTACCAAAAAAAGCTTTTTGAAAAACGCACCGCGGAGAGACAAGTTTTTTGCCCATAACCAATCTCCTGGCGCAGCAAAGACGTTGATTAACTTCTCAGCTCTTTCTGGCGAAGAAATCGAAAAGAGATTCGCTTTGAGCGAGCCAAAATATGGCCACTCATCTGCAGGAGCGCGACTCAGGCAGACCGACAAGCATTATTCATGAAAAGATTAAAGAGATTCGCTGAGAGCATGATATTGCGGTTGTGGAAAAAGCTTTCAAAATCTTGAGGTATTGGAGCTTCACAAACAACTTTACTCCCGGTGACGGGATGCTGAAAAGCGATACGCCACGAATGAAGCATTACCCGCTCGACGTCTGGGAAGCCAGAGCCACGTGGTGCTGGTCCACCATAAAGACGGTCCCCTAATAAAGGATGACCAAGGTGTTTAAGATGCACCCGGATCTGATGTGTTCGTCCTGTGAGAAGGCAACATTTGAAAAGTGACCAGTTCTCTCCAACTAGAAGGCACTCAATAGTCGTTACTGAGTCGCGACCTTTTGGAGCATCGAGCACAGCCATCTTTTTGCGCGAAAAAGGATGCCGGCCAATACGGGTTCGAATCTCCTTACTCTTAAAGGTTGCGGACCGGTAAGCCACCGCGAGATAAATTTTCTCCACCTCACGGCCTGCAAACTGATGCGCTAGAGCAAGATGAGAGCGGTCGTTTTTCGCAGCGACGATGCAGCCGCTGGTTTCCTTATCTAGCCGGTGGACGATACCGGGACGGATAACCCCGCCGATCCCGGAGAGATCAGAACAATAATGTAAGAGGGCATTTACGAGAGTGCCTGAGCTATTTCCTAACGCGGGATGCACCACCATTCCAGGTGGCTTATTAATAACAACAAGCTGGGAATCCTCATAAAGAACTTTGAGAGCAAGGTCCTCGGGTTGAGGGAAGGATAAAACAGCAGGAGGTTCAACGAGTTCAAGTAAGTCACCTGAATGAACTTTGTCGGCTGCTTTTGCGATACGGGAGTTGATCCTACCTCCACCTTGAGCGCAAAGTGCGGCAATTCGTGAGCGAGAGAGATGAGGTAGAAGAGAAGCCAGCGCCCGGTCTAGACGCAGACCAGCCTGGGGTAGGTCAGCGATAAGCTTATGAATAATTGGCTCGGGCTTTTCCACCAAAGATCACGCCGGTCATCCAGAGAAAAAACCTCACAGTGCGGCTAATAGCGATAGTGATCAGGCTTGTAGGGCCCTTCAACAGGCACGCCAATATACTCGGCTTGTTCCTTCGTAAGCTTAGTGAGTTTCACCCCAATCTTCTCGAGGTGCAAGCGTGCAACTTCTTCATCGAGCTTTTTCGGCAAAATATAAACGCCAGGGGTGTAAGTCTCTTTATTATTCCAAAGCTCTATTTGAGCAAGCACCTGATTAGTAAAAGAGTTAGACATAACAAAACTTGGGTGGCCAGTTGCGCACCCAAGATTAACCAAGCGTCCCTCAGCCAAAAGGTAGATAGATTTATCACCCGGCAGATCGTACCGATCTACTTGCGGTTTGATATTTACTTTTAAAACCCCTGTCGCATTATTCAGACGATCCACTTGGATTTCATTGTCGAAATGGCCGATGTTGCAAATAACCGCCTGGTCTTTCATTGCAAGTATATGTTCAAGTGTGATCACGTCACGGTTCCCGGTGGCAGTAACATAAATATCCCCGAGCCCGAGAGTTTCTTCAATTGTAGTAACCTCAAAGCCTTCCATAGCCGCCTGTAGAGCATTGATTGGGTCAATCTCGGTAACAATGACCCGAGCTCCCTGCCCGCGGAGAGATTGCGCGCTTCCCTTGCCAACGTCGCCGTATCCACAGACGACGGCAACTTTACCAGCTATCATAACGTCTATGGCGCGATTGAGCCCGTCAATCAAAGAATGTCGACATCCATAGAGATTGTCGAATTTCGACTTAGTAACTGAATCGTTTACATTGATTGCCGGAACAAGAAGTTTTCCGGCTTCATGAAGTTTATAGAGCCGATGAACTCCGGTGGTGGTCTCTTCGGAAACTCCTTTCCAGTCTTTGACAATTTCATGCCAAATAAAAGGATTTTCACGATAAACATCTTTGAGCAAATTCTTTATTACCTGCTCTTCATGGCTTGAAGAAGGAGTGTTCACCCAATCGGAACCCTCCTCTAATTCGTATCCCTTGTGAATAAGAAGAGTCGCATCGCCACCGTCGTCTACAATAAGTTGGGGGCCGAGGCCGCCTGGGAAAGAGAGTGCGCGATAGGTGCACCACCAATACTCCTCCAACGTCTCTCCTTTCCACGCAAAGACCGGCAAACCTGCTTTCGCGATAGCAGCGGCGGCGTGATCCTGGGTAGAAAAAATGTTACAGCTTGCCCATCGGACAATTGCTCCAAGATCAGAAAGAGTCTCAATAAGCACCGCGGTCTGAATGGTCATGTGGAGTGATCCCGTAATCCGAACGCCATTGAGCGGACGAAGCGACCCGTATTTTTCTCTAAGAGCCATCAGCCCCGGCATTTCATGCTGGGCAATATCTATTTCTTTACGCCCCCAATCAGCGAGAGAGAGATCGGCAACTTTGAAGTCACTGTTGTTACCGGCTATTTCAGCGGTTAATGCATTGCTCATCGGTTTGTTCTTGTGGTTTGAGTTTGGTGGTTTTTGTAATAAAAATGGTTCATTTAAGACAACCCGACAGCTGCTCTGAGCAGGTCGGCTTTGTCCGTTCTTTCCCAGGATATCGCGTCGAGATCGTCTATTTTTCCGAAATGCCCATAATTTGTTGTTTTCGAATAGATAGGACGCAAAAGATTGAGTTGAGCCACAATATCAGCTGGTTTAAAGCTGAATGCCTCGAGTACAGCTTTTTCAATTTTCTCCTCAGCGACAGAGTTTGTGCCGAATGTCTCAATATGGACGCTCACGGGCCGCGGATGACCAATTGCAAAAGCGAATTGAATTTCGCAACGGCGAGCCAGACCTGCTGCGACAAGGTTTTTTGCAACATAACGCCCCATATAGGCCGCGGACCGGTCCACTTTGGAAGGATCTTTTCCAGAGAAAGCTCCACCTCCGTGGCGCCCCATGCCACCGTAGGTGTCGACGATTATTTTACGACCTGTCAGCCCAGAATCACCCTGTGGGCCGCCAATAACGAAACGCCCGGTCGGATTGATCAAAAACTCGGTCTTTGGAGTAAGCATTTCGCTGGGGAGTATTTTTCTAATAACCTCTTCAATACAAAAAGCCTTGATTTCGGCATGGGTCACATCGGCTGTGTGTTGGGTGGAAATAACAACGTTTGTTATTGCAACAGGACGGGAGTCCTCGTAAAGAACCGAAACTTGACTTTTAGCATCAGGCCGCAACCACTTGACCACACCGGTTTTTCGAAGGCGAGTCAGCTCACGTCCGAGCCTGTGGGCGAACATAATAGGAGCAGGCATTAATTCAGGCGTTTCGTCACATGCATAACCAAACATGAGACCTTGATCTCCGGCCCCTTGCTCTGACGTTTCTTTACCATCTGCCGCCGCTGGATCCACACCTTGAGCGATGTCGGAGCTTTGCGCAGTAAGATAATCGGAGATAAAAACTCTATCCGCGTGAAAGACATCATCGTCGTTCACGTAACCAATCTCGCGAATGGCTTTTCTAATAATGAGACCAATGTTTAAAACAGAGTCGAGCGGAGCGGTGCCTATTTTGGGGATTGTGATTTCGCCGCCCACAAGAACATTGTTAGACTTAACAAATGTTTCACACGCGACGCGGCTGGTAGGATCGACAGTCAGACAGGCGTCGAGGATGGAATCTGAGATAGTGTCTGCAACTTTATCTGGGTGACCTTCACCAACAGACTCTGAGGAAAAAATGTAACGACGAGGCATGTTTAAAAAAAGGCAGGGTGACGCTTTGGTTTGCTTAAGATTCGGTTGAGAGACGGGCGCGGATGCGTTTGACTCATCAATTCATCATGATACATAGATGTTTTTGTGAGCGCGTCAACCCTTAAAACCCTCCGCGTCCTTTCAGACCCCACACGACTCCGTATTCTCTGCCTCCTGGATTCTAACGAACTCAGCGTCGCGGATCTTCAAGAAATTCTCGGAATGGGACAATCACGCATTTCAACCCACCTCTCTCAACTTCGCGTTGCCGAACTCATCTCCTCACGCCGCTCCGGGCGAAAAACCTTTTACCTCCGCACTCGAAACACTTCAGCCGCAATAGCCCTTGATCAAATCATCAAAGTCGCAGCAAAAGATTTACCCGAAATTTCTGACGACTTTCTCGCACTCAAGCTGCTCCTTAAAAGGCGTCGTGACACCGCTCGAATTTATTTCAACCAACTCGCGGGTAAATTTAGCCGCAGTTATTGTCCTGGACGTTCATGGGAAGCGATCGCCGAGATGCTCGTCAATCTCCTTCCACCTCTGCGCATTGCTGACCTCGGTGCTGGCGAAGGCACTCTCTCACTTCTGCTCGCGCGCAGCGCTGAAAAGGTTATTGCAGTTGATAACTCAGAAAAGATGGTCGAATACGGACGTCGGCTTTCTGAAGAACTTGAATTAAAAAACCTTGAATATCGATTGGGAGATATGGAGGACCCCCCAATTGATCCAGGAACAATAGATCTCGCTATTTTCAGTCATGCACTTCACCACGCCTTGAATCCCGCAGAAACCGTCGCGCGAGCAGCAGCCCTGCTTGCGCCAAAGGGTCGTCTCATTATTTTAGATTTGGCAGCCCATCAAGTCGAAGAAACTAGAGAGCGCTTTTCAGACCGCTGGCTCGGATTTAGTTCATTAGAGATTCACAAAATGCTTGAATCAGCAGGTCTGGCCAATATTGAAGTGCGAACAGTCTACAGGGAACAGGAAAAACCACACTTCGAGACTTTACTAGGTATTGGAAGTCGCACGAATTGATACACACACATCAGGTTTTCGGAATTGAATGCTTAATCCTGATATCTCTAGTGTCTCCTACCTGATAATTAGGTATTTAACATCTTAAAACAAATTATCCGTTCTCCAATCTCCACCCGATATGGACACGATGGACAAGCGCCTTTTTTCAAAAAAAAGAATTTTTTTGATGCAGAAGTCAACAATTTCATTGGCACTCATTTTTAAAACGGCCCCAAAAAACAACACGCACTCGTTTCAGAGTTTCGTCAGATCTAAATTTAATGTAACTGCTCAGGTAGCCGCCCGCCTTGGGGCGGCCACCTGTGAGTGAATGGCGGGGCGCACGCACCCGACACGTGGGCGAGACTCACGAGGTGTTGACCGCTGGCACGAAGGGGGTGCCGAGGAACACGCGCTGCAACGCCTCCAAGGCGTTGAGGCCGTTCTTGCGTGCCG
>CALDSX010000122.1 GCA_937924445.1 uncultured Chthoniobacterales bacterium | reverse complement strand
GCGGCTGTTGACTTGGTATTACGCGCACCAGCGGCGCGGGCGGGAGGCCCTCGATGCGGCGGGCATCCTCTCCGACTACCGGGGTCGTGCGGTCCACGACTTCTGGAAGTCGTATTTCGACTACGACTGCGACCATGCCCTGTGTAACAGCCATCTGCTACGCGAGCTGACGTTCCTGTGGGAGAAGCAAAATCAGACCTAGGCCAAGGACATGATCGAGCACCTGCTGGCCATCAAGGAGGCGGTCGCCACCGCAAGCGCGGCCAGCCTGACCGCCCTGCCGTCGGCCGACAAGGAGCGGTTTCTCAAGGGCTATGAACAGATCGTTCGGGCCGGCTACGCGCAAAACCCAGTCGCAGCGCCTCACGGCCCGAAACGGCGCGGTCGCCGCAAGCAGAGGAAAGCCCGCAATCTGCTCGACCGCTTCCGCGACCATCCCAATGAAATCCTCGCCTTCATGCGCGACTTCGAGGTTCCATTCGACAACAACCAGTCGGAAAGGGATCTGCGGATGATGAAGCTGCGGCAGAAGATCTCCGGCACCTTTCGCAGCATCGAGGCACTCGTGGACTTCTGCCGCATCCGCGGCTACGTCTCCACGGCACGCAAGAACGGCCTCAACGCCTTGGAGGCGTTGCAGCGCGTGTTGCTCGGCACCCCTTTCGTGCCAGCGGTCAACACCTCGTGAGTTTCGCCCACGCGTCGGGTGCGTGCGCCCCGCCATTCACTCACAGGTGGCCGCCCCAAGGCGGGCGGCTACCTGAGCAGTTACTAAAAGGTTGAAGATGCTCTAAATGAGAATCTCTAAATGCGTGCAATCAGCAATTCCCGCTGAAAAACCAGTTCTTTGGGCAACTTGTCGTAAAGTCTGAAATAGAGGTCATCCTGTGCTGTTATCTCAAGCTTCCATTCTTGGGGGTCAATAGCCATAACGCGAGCGAAATCCTCGGGTGTGAAGTCTTCCATGCCTTTCCAATGAATATCTTCATATTGAGGGACCCAGCCTATAGCAGTTTCTCGACCTGTCGCCTGACCGTTGCAACATTCGACTATCCACCTGAGCACACGCATGTTTTGTCCAAATCCGGGCCAGAGGAACTTTCCATCAGCGTTCTTTCGGAACCAGTTAACGTGGAAAATCCTGGGCAGATATTTTATGTGTCGGCGCATCTCAAGCCAATGTGCGAAATAATCGCTCATGTGATAACCAACAAAGGGCAACATGGCCATAGGATCCCGTCGAACCTGCCCCACAGTGCCAGATGCCGCGGCAGTTGTCTCAGACCCCATCATGGCACCAATGTAAACCCCGTGCACCCAGTTAAACGCCTGGAAAACGAGCGGCATGGTGGTGGCACGACGCCCACCAAAAATGATCGCGCTAATCGGCACGCCCTCAGGCTCTTCCCAGGCAGAATCAATGACAGGGCATTGAGCCGCAGGAGCTGTGAAGCGGGCGTTTGGATGGGCGGCAGGTTTGCCAGAAGCAGGCGTCCAGGGGTTGCCCTGCCAGTCAGTGAGGTTTTCCGGAGGATCTTCGGTGAGCCCTTCCCACCATACATCTTTGTCTTCAGTGAGCGCGACGTTTGTGAAGATTGTATTTCGTTTCATGCTTTCCATCGCGTTTGGATTGCTCTTCGGCGAGGTCCCTGGCGCAACTCCAAAATAACCACTTTCGGGATTTATCGCGTAGAGCCGTCCATCTCTACCGGGTTTGAGCCAAGCAATATCATCCCCAACGGTGGAGACCTTCCACCCATCAAACCCTTTAGGTGGGATAAGCATTGCAAAATTCGTTTTGCCGCAGGCGCTCGGAAAGGCCGCAGCAACGTATGTCTTCTGCCCTCGCGGATCCTCGACCCCCAGGATGAGCATGTGCTCTGCCATCCAACCCTGATCCCGCGCCATGCTCGATGCAATTCGCAGGGCAAAACACTTTTTCCCTAACAACGCATTCCCGCCATAGCCACTTCCATAAGACCAGATCTCTCGCTCTTGAGGGAAATGGACGATGTATTTTTCTTTGTTGCAGGGCCAACTGACATCCGTTTGGCCCGGGGCGAGTGGCACCCCAACGGAATGGATACAGGGGACGAACTGTCCAGAGTCTCCAAGCTGATCCAAAACCGCCTGCCCCATGCGGGTCATGATGCGCATATTGACCACCACGTAAGCAGAGTCGGTAAGCTCCACACCGATATGTGCTATCGGAGAACCGATGGGTCCCATACTAAAAGGAACGACATAAAGAGTCCGTCCCTGCATGGCTCCTTTGAATTTTCCTAACAAAAGAGCTCTCATCTCGTCTGGATCCATCCAGTTATTAGTCGGCCCCGCATCTTCACGCCGGTGACTACAAATAAATGTTCGATCTTCAACGCGTGCGACGTCATGTGGATTCGAACGGGCCAGAAAGCTGGAGGGACGCTTCGTTGAATTGAGCCTTATGAACGTGCCGCATCGAACGAGTAGCTCGCAAAGTTCATCATACTCTGCGTCGGAACCGTCGCACCAGTGGATGGCCTTTGGCTGCAGGATCTGAGCCCATTTGGCTACCCAATCTTTGAGTCTTTGATGAGAGGTTTTGCCGTGTCCTACGGGGGGAATCGTACTCGTTGCAGTTTTTTAATATTGCAAATAACGAAGTCTTGGCCAAGAAAAAATGACTGGATTGAAAAAAACTTATACTAGTCAGATTTTAACAGATGTTACGGTTTTTTGTTAAAGTTTTATTCCCAACTCTTTAATGCCCAAATAGAAGCCAGTTGTTATTCCCTTCCTCCATCCTTCTACTCGCTTTCTACTCGCTTTTATCTCTTCTTCACTAAAGCGTTGCCGTGTCACCCGCTCATGCTATCCTCCAGCAGAAATGCATCACGACCAAAATACCGGCAAAAAGGCGTTTCAGATAAACCTGGATTCCCGTATCTATGGAACCTTTGCGGAGATCGGAGCTGGGCAAGAAGTAGCCAGGCGTTTCTTCGCCGTCGGCGGAGCAGCGGGAACGATCGCCAAGACAATGTCTGCCTATGACATGACTTTCAGCGATGCGATTTACGGTCCCTGCTCGCGCTACGTCAGTCGCGCACGTCTTGAGACTATGCTCGATCATGAGTTTCGGCTCCTCATCGAACGTTTGGACGAAAAATGCGGTGCGGAAAGGGCTTTTTTCGTCTTCGCCAATACTGTTGCTGCGAGGAGCTTCAGAAAACACGATGAATCCCACGGCTGGATTGGTATCCGCTTCCAGCACCATCCTCGCGCACCTTTTAATGAGATTATCGCCCACGTGCGGCTTTTTGATGCTGAAAACATCGAACAGCAGGAGGCTCTGGGCATCGTTGGCGTTAACCTCATCCACGCCGCGATTTATCTCACTAGCCGACCTGAGAACATTATCGCCGCGCTGGCGGATGATCTCAAGCCTGGACGCATCGGAATAGACATGATCCGCTTCTCAGGACCAGAATTTGTCGCTGTGGACAATCGCTTAATGGCGCTTCGTCTAGTAACATCGGGACTCACCCAAGCGGCACTTTTCCGCGCGGACGGCGAGGTTGTCAATGCAGCCGATGCGTTTTACAAGAAACCGATCCTCGTCGAAAGAGGCAGTTTTCGCCCGGTTACCCTCCTTACCAACGACTTGCTTGACGGCGCACTGGCTCTGTTTCTCAAAGAGAACAACCTTGCTGCTGAAGAGCCTGAAATCCTCATGGAAATTACCATGAAAAATTTGCTCGCAAGCGGATCGCTTGACCCTGGCGATTTTCTCGACCGCGTGGATATGCTTGGTGCTTTAGGCCGGACGGTGCTGATCTCTAACTACGCGGAGTTTTTTCGCCTGGTGCAATACCTACGCCTCTACACTGAGCGCCCGATTGGTCTCCCGATAGGTATTCCGGCGCTTGTGGAAATCTTCGAACCTGAATACTACGCAGGTCTCGATGGTGGTATTCTGGAGGCGCTTGGCCGTCTATTCAAACAAAACGTTAAGCTCTATGTGTATCCATGGCGAGACCCCTCAGGCAATATCGTAACGGCCGAAAACTTTCAACCGCAAACCCAAGTGCAGCATCTTTACGCTCATCTATTTGAAGGAGGAGCCATCCGCCCACTCGAAGGCTGGCACGAGGAATACCTTGCTATCCGCTCGCGTGATGTGCTTGCAAAAATCCGCTCCGGTGACCCATCGTGGCGTGATATGGTTCCCCAACAGGTTGCAGCGATTATTGACTCACGCAGAATGTTTCGCAAATGACCGGACCTTGAGAGCGAAGGAGGAAAAGGAAATTTTTTAAAAAAACCTCAACAGCGCAATTTTTTAGAATAGATAAAAATCATGTCGGATTCCGATGACGAACCCTTTTCGCCCGCGCTCTCTGCCTCTAGTGCACTTCGTGGGCGTGGCGCAATCTCAAATCCCCAGAACCGGTTCGAACGACTGCGCTATGAGGCAGATCCGGGTTGTCTTCCCGAAGAACGCCCCCTGCCACGCACCGAGTTTTTTGCGGACCCTTCGCAAACCATTATCAGCACGAATGACAGCCCAGACATCCCGTTTGGGGCGAGCGTAAATCCTTATCGCGGTTGCGAGCATGGCTGCGCTTATTGTTATGCTCGGCCTACCCACGAATTTTTGGGATTCTCCGCAGGGCTCGATTTTGAGACAAAAATCTTCGTCAAAACTCGTGCGCCTGAATTGCTGAGGGCAACACTCGCTGGCCCCCGATGGAGACCACAGCCCGTGGCTATGAGCGGCGTAACTGATCCCTACCAGCCGGCCGAACGCAAATTCCAGATCACCCGCCGCTGTCTAGAGGTCTTTCTCGAATACCGCAACCCAGTTGTCTTACTTACTAAAAACCACCTCGTCACCCGGGACATTGATCTTTTAAAAAAACTGGCAGCCTTCCACTGTGCCACAGTTTTTGTTTCTCTCACCACTTTAGACGAGAACCTTGCCCGCGAACTGGAACCACGAACATCAAGTCCCCGCATGCGTCTCGATGCGATCCATGCACTTGTCAACGCCGGAATACCCGTCGGTGTGTTGGTGGCGCCTGTCATCCCGATGTTAAACGAACCCGAGATACCGGCGATCCTCGAGGCTGCCTCTAAGGCCGGGGCCGCTCACGCCTCCTACACCTTGTTGCGAATGCCACTCGGCGTGAAAGATTTATTTGTCGAATGGCTGGAAGCACGACTCCCCCTCAAGGCCTCAACGATCCTCAGCCGAATCCGTGCGATGCGTGGCGGAAAGCTCAACGACCCAGATTTTGGCTCGCGTTTTCAGGGCGAGGGCATTTTCGCCGAACAAATCCGCAATGTATTCTCCGTTTGTGCGCAGAGAAATGGTCTCAGCCGCACCGGCCCAGACCTTTCTTGCGCCTATTTTCATCGGCCCGGCGAAGCAGAACAGATGGCGCTGTTCGATTATTGAAAATCCGCAAGCAGTGCAGAGAACGCGTTTTCGGGAAAAGAAAGGCAATCCCCAAGCGTTATTCGTGTAAGGCATTGGTCGCCAGACGCATGGACCACAGACGTCTCCCCAAGAGTTATTGATGTTGTGGTATAAATCGTTGCGAAAGTCCTTGCGTTACGTTGTGTGAGTGGAATAACATTAGGAGTGGATGCAGCAAAAGCGGAAGCAAAGTATGAGATGAGGAAAAGGGCGGTGGAGGCAGTGCGCAGTGGGGAACCGGTGGCGGTGGTAGCGCGGGTGCTTGGAGTTCCGCATCGGACAGTATTTCACTGGCTGAGCAAATATC
>CALDSX010000121.1 GCA_937924445.1 uncultured Chthoniobacterales bacterium | reverse complement strand
GCACAGTTCACGGCTCAGGCGCGAGCGACACCACTCGGGATGTTCGTCCAGCAGCCCCCGGATCCAAGCGATGTCCACGCCGTTCAACTGGCGGCCTTGCATCACCAAGACGCTTGTCATGGCGAGCAAGATACGGCAGGCACCCCTCGTGAATCCAGCAAAAAACGAACTTTTTTCTGTTGCGTTCGGAGGAGGTAGTTTATTCTTCGGTTAGAGATGGTCCCATGGTGGGACTACCTGAGCAGGTACGAAAAAACGTTCTTTTCAATCGCTTGACATGTATGCGATGAGCCGCATATTCTCATTGCCTCACACGTCACTCGTCACACATCTGCCACCTTAATTTAGGCTCTTTTAAAGCCGATTTAGTTCTCTTCGTATCACAGACGTCAAACTTAAAAAACGACTCCGGTAATATTTTCCATGAAGTTCTCCTTCTCCGCGCCCGACAACTCATGCCGCAGTCACATGGCCGAGGGTATCCTTTGACATGCCGCAGTCGGCCGTTTCGAAGTCTCGCAAAAATCACCTTTGGGAGCCCTTCAGCAAAACATCCCCGCACTGAGCTGCTTTGGCGAAAAAACCGAATCCACCGTTGAAACTTTCTGCACCGACCGGACACCCGCCGAGGACAAATGCTTCTGAACCACAGATCACCGAACCACACCCCCGCTGAAGATGGTCGCTTCTTCCAAACGTGCACCGCTGCTCAGAATGATTTTTATTTTCAAAAAGATTCATCCTCACAACCAAGGCACCTCCCGAGTGCAAATCAGCCGGTGATGAGGGTCATTTACACCCGCATCGCGAGTCGCTGAAGCCCGTTGCGTTTTATTCTGATTAAGTTTCCACGTGCCACTATCTTCATGTATTTTCTTCAGTCGTTCAGACACAGAAAAAAAGCTTCTCTCATCGTGCCAGGACTGATCTTTTGCGGAACTCTGCCTGGCGGCTACCCAACAAACAACCGAGGACCTGTCACCAGGAGCATCCTCCATGAGCTTTCTTGTTTTGAAAGCTTTTGTCCCTTTTCTTCGGGGGGGCCAGCGGGAGCCTGCCCATGAGGACAATTCCCTTCCCGCAGTAAAAACAAACCGAAACTACTCCCATGACAAAATTGCAAATTCTCGGAACGGGCTGCGCCAAATGCAATGCCCTTGCAGAAGTGGCCAAACAGGCTGCTGAAGCTCTCGGCCAACCTTACGAAATTGAAAAAGTAACCGATATGATGCGTTTTGCTGACTTTGGTGTCATAATCACCCCCGCGTTAGTCATCAACGGTGTGGTCAAATCCACTGGCAAAGTCCCAACTCTTGATGAAACCAAAAAACTCATAGCAAGCTGAGTTATGAAAAAATATCTCACCTTTGGGCTGGTAGCGTTTGCCGTTGCAGGCGGTCTTTATGCCACCTTCAGAGGCAGCTCGGAGAAATCGCCATCGTCATCGGCCTCTGCACCTTCAGTGGAAGAAGCTTTGACGCTTCCTGCCGACGGCATTGTCGTTACCTATTTCACAACCAACGTGCGATGCCCTTCATGCCACAAAATAGAGAATCTCACGCGCGAAACCATCGAGTCGAAGTTTGCAGAGGCGCTGGCAAATGGCACGCTTATCTTTCGTGTGATTAATGTGGATCGCCCGGAAAACAAACACTTCATCGATGAGTATCAGCTCGTCAGCAAAACCGTCATTGTTTCGGAACGTCATGCTGGCAAAGAGACGGGATGGAAAAACCTCCAGGAAGTCTGGACAAAACTTATTGACCCTGAAGACTTTGCAAACTACATCGCCGCAGGGGTGAGGTCTTCTGGCGTTCGGGAGGCAATGTGAGCGGGCTCTTTACAGCGATGCTGGGTGCGGGCTGGTTGGGCATTATGACGTCGATCAGCCCATGCCCGCTGGCCACGAACATCGCAGCCATATCTTTTCTGGCACGGCGTATGCATTCAAGACGCATGGCCGTGGCCGGAGCAATCGCTTACGCGTTAGGGCGGGCGTTTATCTATTTGGTAATTGGCCTGATTATAACCTGGGGGCTTGCTTCGGCACCTGCGCTTTCATCTCTCCTACAGCGTGCCATGTTGCCCTTTATCGGACCTCTTCTCATTTTTGTGGGTCTTGTTGTTTTGGGCTGGATACAGCTTCCATTCGATTTTGGCTTTAAAAGTGAATCCTCCGCTGAAGCGCTTGCGCGGCTAGGGTTGCTCGGGGAATTTTTGCTGGGTGGTCTGTTTGCGCTCACGTTTTGTCCAGTTTCTGCGGCTTTATTTTTCGGAGCGCTGCTACCGTTGGCTATCGCCCATCCGCCAGCTTGGCTTCTGTTCTTCACCTATGGCGTTTCAACTGCCCTGCCAGTAGGAGCTGTGGCCGTGCTTCTCGCCATCGGTGCCAGTGCCGCACGGGGCTTATTGCAGACCATCCAAGCCAGTCAAAAAAAGGTCCAATGCATTTCCGGGGCCGCTATGATCCTTATCGGAATTTGGCTGACAGCGCGCTTGTTTTTTTCCTAGTTCGCGTTTCTCATGCTTTTCGTGCTTGCCGTTTGGACGTTCCAAATTGTAAGCCACGCAAAGTTCCGTCCACGTCTTGAAATCTTTGGAGTGCCACAGCTTGAATTGTCGGCCGTTATCAAAGCCCAGTTCACCTGAGGGGCCGCGCCCCTGTGAGGTGCCGGGCAGGTAATATGTGCCGTCCGGCGCACGGGTCACCGCCGCATCGCGCATCGGCGCGTCCAGAATTGGTGTGGGCACCACGCTCGGCCAGTCGCGGTCGTTCCCTTGCTGAGCTTGCGCGACACCGAATGAGGCGATGACGAAAGCTGCGATTTTCGCGGAGTTGGCCAAATAAGTGAGGAGTTTTATTATTCGCATTCGACGAGGTAGTAAACCGTCTTCGTCTGATTTCCGTCAATGAGGAAGGAGCTTGCTGCGCCCTGCGATTTCACCGGCAGGCTTTGTGCACCCTCGGGCAGCAAGCCGTCGTGATCAAGCGGCACGACTTTCTTGATCTTGCGGTTCTTTAACACAATCTGGGCGGTGACAGGTTCGATGATCAGCGGGTGGTTTGCTTCCCAGTAGGGCTTGTTCCACCGCATGTTCTCTGGCGCATCCGGGCCGGATAGAAGGCGCAGGGTCACGGCGTCGAGCGTGGTTCCTTTGTTCACCGCGCGACCGAGTGCGGTAATGAGGATCTGTTTGGCGTTTGCCAAAGTTTCTTTGGGATTGCGTGCCGAGACATACAGGCAGGCAAATTCGCTTAGTAATTCGATGTCCACGTCCGCCATGGAAAATTTATTTCCTCCGGCAAAGCCGATCACCGCCTGGGTGCCGGGCGTGTCTGCGGTAATATAGCCATGCCCGCGGTAACTCCAGAGAAGCTGCCCGGTGTTCGATCGGATTTCCTTTCTCACGGGGTCTAGGTATTGTTCGTATTTTGTGACGATCGGATCGGCGACCGGCCCGTCCACGAAATCGAGGGTCACGCGCCCGACGGCGAGGGTGCCCTGGGGAATGACGGAGGAGAATTCCTTGTGGTTCGCATGTCCGAGCAGGCTGAACTCCTCGCGGAATCCGACATCGCCGGTCTCCAAAAGCTGCGGGAAAGAGACGCGCCTGCTGGCCGCCACGTCCCCTTCCTTGATATCGCCACGGTAAAGCATGCGCGCCACCGCCGGGTATTGGGCGATGTTTTCAAACTGGTCACAGACGTGGTTCACATCGCCGCTGTAGTAAAGGGAGATATCCGGCGAATGCGAGGCGAACTGCTGTGAGCCGTCCCAGCCTTGCAATCCCATGCCGTAGATGGCCATGATCGGCACTTCCTCCGCGACGGGCACGCCGTAGGCCCATTCGGACGCGTTGAATGGCCTGTTGCCCACTTGTTGCATGCCACAGCTCAGCAGCCCGGTGCCAGGATCGCAGAGCATCGGATTGCCGCCGTAGTTATGGCGGTCAATGAACCCGATGTCGCTGTCGAGCTTGAGGTTGTAGAGGTGGCCGACCCACTCCGCCGCCTGCCAGCAGGAGCCGTCAATCGCTCCTTTGTAGCCGGTCGCACGCACTTTTTCTTCGAACTTCTTATAAAATGCGAGCTGGTTATCGTAGATAAAAGCCATCTGATCGGCTTGCCGCTTGTTGGGCTGATTGAACCACGTCGGGCACGGGGTGATGTTGGCCTCCTCGATGTTCTCCTCTGGAAGCAAGGCGTTGCCCCATGCCTTGGCTAGGGATTCGCGGTCCCCATATTTGTTTTTGAGCCAGGCGGCGAATTTCTCGTAGTAGAGCTTCTTGTAGGTCGGGACCTGATCGAGGATTTTTTGCAGATCAAAGAGCTGTAGGTAGGTATTTTCCTCGTTCATGAGTTCCACCCACGCCAACGCGGGGTCATCGGCGTAGCGTTTTCCCGTGTGCGGATTGACATGATTGAGGAGCCTGACGATAAACTCGATATAGGCGTCCTGCACATCCGGCGCGATGCAGGTGATGCCGTAGAAGCTATTGGTGGAGGGAAAATCTTTGCGCAGCACTTTCATCAATTCGTCAAAATCGATAAAACGCGCTTTGTCCCCCGGCGTCGGATACCAGCCGTAAAAGGGCGAAAAACCGGCATAGATGCCCTCCTTTTTCAATGCCGCGAACCCGTAATCGAACAGCTTCATCGCCTCGTCGCTGAAATTCATGCCGTCCTCGACATCTTGGATTTTCACGTAATGCGCCCAATCGTCGTTATTGGGCCGTCCAAAGGCCACGATGCGGGCGATATTAACTCCATATTTCGCCAGCCGCCGGGCCCATTTGTCGAAGATTTCTTCAGTGGGGGTCAAGTTAACAAGGTTGACTCCCCAGAACTTCGCAGGCGTGCCGTCCTCAAAAACGAAGTCCTTGCCTTTCATCTGGACGAAACCGTGTTTGCCCGCCGGCTTCTCGATCCATTCCTCCATGCCGAGCGGGCTGCCAGGAGAATGATCGTTCTTTATCGCGAGCGGAAACCAGTTTGATGTATCTACCGTTTGCGGGGTCATGTTGAGCTTGATCGGCTTGGAAAACGCCAAGGTCATTCTCTGTTTTCGGGTCTCCCCCGCCGGAATTTTCCCCGTGAAAAACCAAAATCGGGCTGAACCTCTATCAATGTGGACATCGATTGGCGGTGAAAACTCCATGATGACTTCGTTCGACTCGCCAGCGAAGGTTGTCACCGCCCTAGCTGCCTGTTCGATCATGGCCGTTCCTTTGAACGGCAGAGGCATCTTCTTCCCATCCTTTGCTGCATCGAACTCGATCTGCGCTCCGGTTTGGCCACGCGTCGCGTTAAACAGAAGTCCGGCACCGGTAAATTCTGTATCTGTGAGAGCTGTGCATTCGGCCTCGAGAACCAAATTTCCATCGCCTGCCGGTGTGATGGTTACCTTGTATTCGAACTCGCCAAACGGCTCTTTGAAAATTTCCTGATATTTGTTGACTCCGTTTTCCTCGATGCTGGCGTTTTTGGGGACGGCCCATTTCCAGCCAGCACCGTGGATGGACGCATGCATTTCTGTCAGTGGCGTCAAGTCTTCGTCTAGGATAGTAAAGCCATTTTTCCCTGAAGGTGTGAATGTCCACGGGTTAGCTGCGGACGCCATGCCGGGCGCGGCAAGCATTATCGCAAACACCCCTGCGCTGATGTTCCGGACAACTCTTGAGATACTTTTCAAAGTGCTGCGTTTTTCTTTTTTGATGGTTAAGGTTTGGGTGTTCAGTTCTTGTTGGTGGGAGGAAATCATTCGCATTCGACAAGGTAATACATTGTCTTCGAATCTTTGCCATCGAGCGTGAACGCCTTGCCGTCTTTGACCGGCAGCAATTGGGCACCCTCGCGCAAGCGGCCCGAGTGGTCGAGCGGGCGCACCGATTTTACCCCGCCGCGTTTGAGCGTGACGTTCACTGTCAGCGGTTCGATCAACAACGGTTCGTTGCCCTCAATTACGGGGTGTTCGACGTTGAATTCGTCGAATTTCATTCCGGTATTGGCGTCGCGCCCGAGCGCGGTGATAAGCAGGCGCTGGCCGGTCTTGATCGTCGCCTCTTTGTCGAGGGCGGTCACATACAGTTTGACCGGAGCCGACGAGTCGGTCTCCAACGTCACGTCGGCCAAATCAATGCTGCGCCCGGCCACATGGCCGATCACCGCCTGCGAGCCGGGCGTGTTGACCGTGTAGTAGCCGCGCCCGGAATAATCCCAGAACAGTTGGCCAGTGTTTGAGCGCACGATCTGCGCCTTCGGATCGTTGTATTTCGACACCTCTTCGATAACGGCTGGTTCCGGCGTCGGGCCGTCCACGAACTCGATCAGCACCCGCCCGGCCATCAGCGCCGCCGACGGCACGACGGCCGAGAACTCCTTGTTGTTGGCACCGCCCAACAAGGAGAAGTGTTCGTAAAACCCGACCTTGCCCGCCAACAAGTCGGGAATGCCCACGCGCCGTGTCGCCACGCTGTTGCCTTCTTGCACATCGCCGCGATACACCATGCGCGCGAGAGCCGGCATCTGGCTGATCTGGATAAAGTCATCGCTGCTGTTGTTGCAGTCCCGGATGCGTTTGTTGAAGATGTCGGACGCATTGCTGGCGTATTGGCAAGAAATATCCCAACCCTGCAAGCCGAGTCCGTAGATGGCAAGCGTCGGCACGTCCACCGGACCGCCTCCCCACTCGGAAGCATTGAACGGCCTCCCCTTGACCTGCTGGAAACCAAAGCTCATGTTGCCCACGCCGGGATTGTCCAGTGGCGTTGGGCCGTAGTTGTGGCGGTCGATGATGCCGACTTCAAAATCGGTCAACAAATTGAGCAGGTGCCCCTGCAACGACGCTGCCTGCCAGCAGGAGCCGTCGAGCGCACCCTGGTAGCCGGTCTCACGGATCGCCTTGGCGTAGCGCTCGTAAAACGCACGCTGTTCTAGATACATAAAATGCATCGTGTCCGCCACGGGCGGGGGCGCGATTTCCTTGAAGCCCCAGTGGATATACTGCGGGCGGATATCGCGGGCCGCGAGAGTCTGCCCCTGGGGGTAATGCGAACCCCAAGCCTGCTCCAGTGCCTCTTGGGATTTGTATTTCTCCTGAAGAAAATCGTTGTAGCGCTCTTGGAATTTTTTGAAATACCCGGGGAAGTTCTTCTCGACGGCACCGAAGTTGTCGAAGTTGAAAAAGATGTCGTTCTCGTTGCGCATCTCGATCCACGGAATCGCCGGGTCATCGGCGTAGCGCAGGCCCGTATGCCGGTTGGTGTGCGTCAAAAGTGCCAGCGTCTGTTGGATCATCAGGTTTTGAAGATCGGGCGCGATGTTGAACACGTTATACGTCACGTCGCCGTCCGGAGCGCCTTTCATCAATTCGTCGTAATCCCAAACCCGGTCGCGGTCGGCTGGCGTCAATACGGTGTGATACTGCGGAGACCAGCCGACATACACTCCGCGCTCCCGCATCGCTGCGTGGATATTGTCGAATAGCTCCACGAGGGCCGGGTCCAACGGGCAATGATCGTCCGCCTGCATCACGCCTTGATGGCCGTGCCCAGCCATCGGGATCAAGCGGATGACGTTAATCCCGTGCTTGGCCAATTTGTCAGCCCATTGCGCCGCTTTTTCTTCCGATACCAAAAATCGCCCCCATGACGCGCCGGTGCCAAAGAGTTTGGCCGGCGTGCCATCGGCAAAACGCAACTTTTCGCCATCGATCTGCATCCACCCATGTTTGCCTGCCGGGCGATGCAGCCAATCTTCCATCCCGATGACGCTGCCCGGCGCGAAGTCGTTCTGGTGCTCATAGACGAGCCAATCCGAGGTGTCCACCCAGCGGTTGTCCGGCTCGAACCGCGCCGCCGTCGGCAGCTCGAGGGTCACCGCCTGCGTCATCGTCGCGCCACCTGCTGTCGGGCCAGTCGGGGCCGGGAACAGTCGGATTTCATCCACGTCGGCATGGACAAACACAGGCGGGTCGCACACCAGCCGGGATTCTTCCCCCTCCGCGCTTCTCACCGCCACCGTTTTCACCTGCTTGTAACCATCGCGCGGCAGGGGATACGCAAATTCCTTCGTCGTGCCATCGGCAAACTCGAGCCGAACGGTTCCGCCGCGAAAATACGGGTACCGGTGGACAACCAGCCCCAGTCCAGCCCCGGCATCTGGCAGCCCGAACTGCGTTTCGGTTTCCGGCGTAGCGGACAGGCGTATCTGGATAGCGTTGGGCGCGATCTGAGCGGACTCCAACCGCAAATCAATCCGGCTGCCCACAGGCTCCTTATCCCAAAACCCTTTGCAGAAACCCAACCCGTTTTGCGCGAACACTCGGCGATCGTCCTCCACACCCGGTTGGCCTTCGAGTTTGGGGTGAATTCACCCCTGCCCCCAAAACTTCGGGACAATCCGGAAAGCAACCTGTTCGCCGCGCAACGCGACCAGCTCCATCCGCCCGGAGCCAACGACGCTCCATTCGGGGGTTTCAGCAGCATGGATTGCGTGAACAATTCCAGCGGTGAATAGCGCCGCCGCGAGGAATTTCAAGATGCGACGGGGTTTCACGGGGGGATTGGATCCTTGAGTATGTTAGTGTTGTTGTCCTGTTTTGGTGGGATCGCGAGTCTCGGTTTTCCACGTAGGCTCGATCAGCAGCTCATCGCCGCGCATTTCCACATTCATCGGCATGATGCGCGGGCCTGTAAACTCGTTGTCGATGTAGTAGTCGGTGTTGCCCCAGACCGCCAACTGCCACTGGCCTTTGCTGTCGCGAAAAAGGCTGGCGTTGCCGCCGTGTGGGTGGGCGACTCCCATGAAACGGTAGGGGCCCTCGACGGTGTCCGAGGTGCCGTAACCCGTGGCATAAGAACCCTGATCGAAAACATTCATGTAAACATACTTCCCATGGATTTTTCGCAAGTGCCATCCGCAGTCATAATTAAGCTGGCTGCCATCCGACCAGCGAACGAGTTTGTTGCCAAATTCCTCATCGAGGCCGGTCATGTCGGGTTTGAATCGCCGCAGGGAATTGAATCCCGTCAAAAGATAGGCATTCCCATCGTCGTCGGAGAACATAGAAGCACCGTCGTTGGCAGCGATGCGCCCGACGAACTCGTAAGGGCCGCCGGCGTCGCCCTCGGGACTGCGCCACAACCCGAGGCCCGATTTGAAACCGTTGGGAGAGCGGACGCTGAGCACTCCGCAAATCACGTACAGGCGGTTCTTGTGCCACATCGGGCTGCCCTCCCACATGACGATCTTATCCGGGTCTTCGAGGCGGACGGGGTTCTCGGAGAGTGGTTGTTCGGGCCAGCGCTCGTTGTCGGCGACAATCTGGGCAGCGGTGCCGACCTCGATTTCTTCCCACTCGGGAGCCTCGAGGCTCTTGGTGCGGTAGAGGAGCAGCCTGCCGCGCGCCTCGGGAAATTCGAAGGAGGCAGTGTAATAATAATAGCCATCCGGCGCGTAGAGGAGTTCGGGATCGGCTTGGTGCTTCGGGTGGACCGGCTGGCTCTCCGCCCAAGGCCCCTGCATGGTGAAGTGATCCAAGCGCTGACGCATGAAGTTTTTGCGCCCATCGTCTCGGACCAGCGGAACAATGCCCGCCCGGTCGCGAAAATTCGCGTTGCTATCTGCGCCGGAGACGGTGGCCGCGAGACGCCCCTCCCCGGCTGGAAAGACCGTGGTCTGGCCGCTGTGGTTTAGGAATTGCATCGGGCGTCCGTAGGGGCCGAGCAGTCGCTCCGAGGAAGCGATGAGTGCATCGTGGCTGGGATCGATCACCCGATAATTCCATGAACCGAATACGAGGTGGTAGCGTCCGTCCGCTTTGAACAAGAAGAATCCGTTCGCCGCGGCTCCCTGCCAATAGCCGCGCAGCATCCCGGCGGAGGGCTCCACCATATCGATATCGGCGATCAGATTGACCGGTTTGTCGGCTAGCCCGTCGAGGGTGTCCTTCATTCGGGCAATCCAGCCCTCGCCCCAGAGCCAATAGACGCTGCCATCGTCCTCTACGAAAAGCGATGGGCTGCCGCCTCCTTGGGCGGTGATGCGCCCGAGGTCCTCATAAGGGCCTTCCGCTTTTCCGCTGGTGCTGCGCAGCAGGCCGGTGCCCTGCTCATTCATCGAATAGGCGATGAAGAACGTATCGCGCAGGTAATGGATTTCCGGGGCAGTGATGCCGCGCACCAGTGAGCCGGTGGGATTGTCCGGGTTGATTCTGCGTTCGAGCTGCCACGCGCTTTTTGGGCTCTTGGGAGCATCCCGTTGGATCGACCAGACCTGGCCGAGCGGTTCCCACGTTTTGAGATCGGAAGAAACCCAGACCTCGATGCCGTCGTTGTTTTGGAAGTCCGGCGCTTCCTCCTTGCCCAAAGCAATGGTGCCTGTGAGATACCAGCGACCGTCCCCACCTTGACAGATGCTGGCATGGCGCAAGGGTCGGTCGATCAAAGGCTCGACCATCTGCTTGGCTTGCGCGCTGGCCGGGAAAGTGCCCAAGAAAAGGGCGAGGAGGGCGAGGCAAGTGTTTTGAATTCTGTTGAAAATCGTGCGAGGTGTGCGCATTTGGGTTTTGTTCCAGTGTGTGAGTGAGCCCAGAAAACTGGGTCTATTTCGCGAATTCGATATCGAAGAGATAGGGGCTTCCGTTGCGCGCAGCGGTCGCCCGGACCTTGTCGCCATCGGCAAATAGACGCGCCGGGGCGGCGTCGGGGATGAGGAGTTCCGGCACGGAATAAGGCCCCATGAGTTGCGACGACCGGCTGACGAGCGTGTCATGGTGCGCCTTGCCGTCGCGTTTTGTGTAAGCGGCAAAAACCAGATGATATACCCCGTCGTGTTTGAAGAGACTCGCGCTCGTTGGAGTCGTGCATTCAAGTGGACAAGGGCGTTCGGGCCAGCCGGGGATCGTGGTCAGCAGGTTGATCGGCTCGGCGGCCCGGCCGTCGAGTTCGGGAGTGAGGGGGACGATCCAGCCGTCGGCCCAGACGAGATACACGGTGCCGTTTTCCTGGAACAAGTCGCCATCATCTTGCAGGAGAAAGCTCAGGGGACTGAGCATTTTGCCTTCGGCGGAATTGCTTTCGACCAGTGCCCGATTCTGACCCGTAGGGCCGTGCGTGGTGAATTTGTGGCGAAAAGGACCCTTCCAACTCGCGTTGACGAGCGGTGGCAAAAAGGGGCCGTCAATTCCTTTGTCGCCAAAAAGCAGATGAATATGGCTGCGGTTTTTTGCGAGGGAGACCACCCAGCGGCCTTGGCCTTCGATGCGGTGCAGTCGAGGTGCGGTCACCGCATGGCCGGAGCCCCCGGGCTTGAATTGAGCGGGCTGGTGTTGGCCGAGGGAATAAAAGTTCTCGGCACCGCCGAAGGAGTCGAATCGCCAGAGGACTCCCATGTCTTTCCATTTCTCACAGTCCGAGGATTTCCAGAGAAAAACCCCTTCGTTGTGGTCAAAATCCACCGAGCCATCGGCCTTCTTGCCGCCGACTGTGCCGGTGAGATAATAAACCCCATCCTGAAACGTGATGGCCGGATCGATCAGCGGGCGTTCGATCTGGATCGGGTGCTCGGCCACGATGCGACTTGCGGCGCAGAGGCTGGGGACAACGCAGAAGAGCGCCAGGAGCGTGTGGGAGATGGCATCGCTGGTTTTAGATGCTTTCATGATAGAAGTTAGAGGTTAGCAGAAAGTCGAGCGTCACTTCGCCGAAACCTGGGTGTATGGGTGCTTTGTGACGACTTCCCAAACCGTGTCGTCCACGATTTTTTTTAGTTCGGGGGTGATGACGAGGATTTCGCCGACATCGGGAAAGTGCACGTAAGGCGCGCCGACGATGCCTTTCATTTTAACGATGTTCTCGTTTTTGTAGTTTTCGATGTCGTTGTAAATCGAGGCGTCGAGCACGCTGGGGTGTTCGCCAAACATCACCGCGTAGCATGTCGCAGCGAGCGTGTAGCGGGGCAGGCCGCCCCGCACATGGAGACCATCGCGCGAGAAAAGACCAATATTCGTCAGTCCGGGCACCTTGCCCGCCCGCATCTTCTCGTCCAAGGCGAGGAACACGTCGCCGTGCGGGAAGACCGCGAGCCGGCCCTGCTCCCACAGATCGGGATACTTCGCTTTGAGCAGCTCCATCAGCCGGGTGTAGTAATCGCGGCTGTGGAAGAACTTCGAGGCCCAGGGAGTGTCATCGTTGCGTTCGTAGGAGGCGAGCCAGAGCGCGGGAAAGTCGTATTCCTTGAGAACGGGCTCGAGTTCCTCAAAGGTCGCCTTGCGCTCCCTGACGGTCTTGAGAACTTCCTCTCGCGGCTTGCCGAGGTCCAATAAAGACTTCTCGGTCTCCTCCTGCACGCGCTTCGCCACGTCGCCGGCAGCCGGGACGCCGGGCCAGGAGGTGTAGATAAAGATGCGGGAGTTCGGGTCGTCGGGCCGGACTTCGAGGAAGCGGTCGATCAATTGCACAGCGGTTGCGAAATCGCTGGCATCCCGTGGCTCGTCGAACTTCTGGTTGTCGAAGACGCTCTCGCGGACGTTGTTGTCGAGCAAAGGGCTCGATCCAAAGACGTGGAGGATGAGGGTGTCGAACTCCGGATTAACGAGGTTTTTGCGGAGACCCTCGGGATTTTTTAGAAAATCGTCGAGATGCATCCAGAGCTGCCAACCCGGACCGAAGGCGGTATTGACCTTGAGTTCTTTGCCAGCACTGGCAGCGAGGGTCGGATGAAACCAGGGCACCGAATTCTCGCACAGGCTATTGCCGAAATAGATGGCGGCTGCCTTCGTGGGCTTTGCGGACTTTTCCGCAGCATTTGATGGCGTGGATAGGGAGAGAATAGCCAGTGCGGCCACGGGAAGGATTCGATGGATTTTCATAGGTAGGTTGAGTCTATCTGTTGGTGGGGGTGTGCGGGGTGGAGATCGGGAAGAAAGGGTTCACTCACTCCGCAGAGGCGGGCGCAGCTTTTTCCTTTTCATCCCATTCGGAAATCTGATCGGCAAAAATATCCTCGCGGATTTTCCAGTTGGTTTTTGCCCAGAACTCGTCGAACAGCTTGGCGAGTTCGGCGACTTTTTCGGGATGTTGGTCGGCGAGGTCGTGAATCTCGGTGGGGTCTTTCGAGAGATCGTAGAGCTCCCATTTACCGGTTTTTTGACGGGCGTTGTAGGGACGCCAGCCCTCCTTGCTGATGTGAGAGGGTATCTCCTCCGGTTTTCTGAACGATCCCGGCGTATCGTCGAAGTGGTTGTAGGAGAGCACCAGCTTCCAATCGCCCGCGCGCACCGCCCGGTGGCCGTCGTGCTCGAAGAAATAAGTTCTTGGTTCGGAGTATTCCGGGTCACGCCACGAGGCAAGCAGGCTCTCGCTGCCGTGCGGGAAAGTTTTCACACGCAAATTTTCCTCGGGGAATTTTCCGTCGATGGCTTCGAGCAGGGTGCCCATGATGTCTTTGACGTGGCCGACTTGTCGCGTGTTGATCTTGCCTGCCGGAACCCCACCCGCTGGCCAATGGACAATGAAATGGGTGGCGGTTCCGCCGTTGTGCTGGGACATCTTGTGTTTGCGGAAGGGGGCGTTGTGAACGGTGTTAAACGGGGTTGTGATGGTGCCGTCGCCGTGAACAAATGCGCGTTCGCTGCCGTTGTCGCTGAGGAAGAGAAAAATCGTATTGTCCAGAACTCCTTGGCGCTCCAGCTCTGCGACGATGCGCCCCACGTTGTCGTCGATGTTCTTGATCGAGCCCGCGTAGGCTTCCGCCGTCTTCATCACGTTGTTGAACATCCATTCGGGCAAGGATGCCTTGTATTCTTCCCACGGCAGGTAGACCGGATCGCGGGGTTCCATCTCCGTGCCAGGGGGCAGAATGCCAAGCTTGATCGCATTCTCGAGGCGCTGCCTGCGCAGCACGTCGTAGCCGACTTGGTATTTGCCGATAAAAGGCGCGCGGTCTTGCTCAAGCGCCTCGAACGGCCAATGCGGTTCGAGCGGGCAATGGTAGAGGAAAAACGGCTTGGATTTGTCGCGGTCGCGCAGGTATTCGAGCGCCTTGTCCGTGATCGCGTTGCCGATGAACCAGCCCTCGGGCACGGGTTTCGCGATCGGCTCGTTGCCCTCATATACGTTCGTGCCGTCGAATTTGTTGGGTGTCGATCCCTTGAGCGTTCCGTAGAATTTGTCGAACCCGCGCTGCAGCGGCCACTGGGGCTCATAGTGCTCACCCGCGTGCCACTTGCCCGTGTGGAACGTCTCGTAGCCATTATGCCGGAGCACCTCCGCGAGGGTCGGTGTCTCGCGCAGGATGGCTCCGTTGCTCGTGCCGCCTTTGCGCTGGCCGGTCTCCTCGTCGTAGGACGCCCCCGGGCCTTCCATCATCGGGCACCCGACGTAATGGTTGTAGTTGCCCGCCAGCAGCGCCGTGCGCGTGGGCATGCAGCGCGAGGCGTTGTAAAATTGCGTGAAGCGCATCCCGCCAGCCGCCAGCTTGTCGATGTTGGGAGTGGGAATCTCGCTGCCGTAACAGGAGATATCGGAGAAGCCGCTGTCGTCCGTAAGCACGATCACGATGTTGGGTTTTTCGGGCGAGGCGGCCGAGGCGGAAAATGCGGAGACGGGCAGGGATGCGCAGGCCAGCAGACGGAAGATTTTGGGTATCGATTTCATGGGAGGCTGGTGAAGGAACGATTTGCTGTGGGAGAAAATCGGGAAAGCTCAGTTAACACCAAAGGCAACAGGCGAACAAGGTCCTTTTGATTTAACCGGATTAACTTGACTCGGGGCCGCACGGAGTTGAGATGTGTGGAAGTTTTTTCACCGCCTTTCTCAGATCGCCCATGTCCCGCCCGATTTCCCTACGAGATATCGCAGCCGCCACGGGCTACTCGGTAGCGACGGCTTCGTTCGCGCTACGCGGGGGATGGGAAAACTTCGTCCGGAAACCGCAGCAGCCGTCCGCAAAGCGGCACAACGTCTAGGTTACCGCGCGAACAGTCCGGCGGCATTGTTGGCCTTGCAGCGGCGACCAAGCCGCGCGCCCAGATCGATCTCCGTGGCCTGCGTGGGCACGCAAGAATCTAAAAGACAATACAAATCAGAAAAGGGCGCAGTCCCGCGTATTGACACGTTTTGGAAATCTGGCAGGCTCGTAATAGCAAGGCAAATGCGTGTTTAATAAGAACAGGCGGTCTTTCACCTGATGAGCCGGGGGAGAGGAAGGAGGTGATTTTTGAGGATGATGAAATCCGGGTGAACTTTTTGCAAATAAGTGCCAAGACTCTCTGGAAAGCTCTGTGGGCATCAAGAAGCAAAAGTGAGGATACGCGGGACTGCCCCCTTTTGCTCCATGATGCTTTTCTTCTTACTCCCAGTGCTTGGTCTTAAATCCGAGTGTGGTGGCGTTTTCGGAGACCGCCCGCTTCACGTGATCTGGCACTCCTGCCGGAAAGTCGGCGGAAATCTCGAGCGTCACCTTGACGGATGCGTTGGGGTCGAAGGTGAGGACGGCGATGATTTCCTCGGCAATCTGGACGAGACGAACTTTCGCCGTCGCAACAGGCACCTCGGCGGAACCGTAGAACGCTTTCGGCTTCTGACTTGGCTATCCGGTTCCCGGTGCGGGCAGTGTCTGTTCAACGGATTTTGAATTTGAGGTTGTCGGCCCGGGCGGTGTTGGCTCCGGAGGAACCGGTTGCTGCGCCGGGTGCGCCGCCTCGTAAGCCTTGGCCGCTTCTGGTTCAATCAACAACAGCATGTCGTCCAATTGCACGTTGGCGTCGCCGAACTTGAATTCTTCAAATGTGTCGCCGGATTGCCCGTAGGCTGTGCCGAAGAAATCCTTTGTGGCCGCTCCCTTCACGATGACTTGCGCCAGCACGCCGCGATCCTTGAGTCGTGGCAAATAGAGGTATCGCAACGTGTCTTCGTAGAAATCTGCGGCCCGGACATCAATTTTGGCCGCCTTCCAGTAAAGTTCCTTGAGCTTCGAGCGAAGATGAATCGGAAACCATGTGGGGATTACCAACTCGTTCTCCGTCGCCACACGCTCGACCTCCTTGCCGAGCGTTGAAACACTCGTGTTCAAGGGAA
Source organism: uncultured Chthoniobacterales bacterium (assembly GCA_937924445.1). GTDB lineage: Bacteria > Verrucomicrobiota > Verrucomicrobiia > Chthoniobacterales > CALDSX01 > CALDSX01. Next base: position 2,321 of record CALDSX010000121.1, on the reverse strand, counting down.
AAGCTTCGACCGTGATCTTCGGGTCGGTCGCCGAAGGCTGCACCGGGCAGAGCAGCCACTTGTAGCACTCGCGGGCAACGCGGGGCAGGACATCGGATGCGGTTCCGAATTCATTCTCCGCCTGTTTTTGCTGGAGTAGATCGATATTCAATCGGCTTGCCTTGATGTCATCCAGGATTGAACCCCACGCAAGGGCCGTGCAGACGCAGTCGCACAAACGCCCCACAGTAGCGTGGTCGGGCGCGAGGAAGAGAAGCCGGTTGCCGCGATACAGGGGCTTGGACTCGTTGTTGCGGACGTATTCCAGCACTGCATCGAAGGCCATGCGCGTTTCCTCTCTGGCGTAGGCGTTTTCCAAAGGCAGCACGATAAGACGAAGTTCGCCGCTGTCCGGCACATCGGAGTGCGGGGTGAAAATGTGAATGCCGTCCGTGAAAGTGATGCCACTCGCCAATTTCTTCACCACGTCCGCGATTTTTGCTCTGACTTCATTCTTGTTCTCAAACCGACGTTTCCGGTCCTCCATCTCGCGGCGCAAATTAGCCCGCGTGTCGAACCAGAACCGGGTGTTATCCTGCATCTTGTCGCCGGAACTGTTGAGGTAATGCAGGCGGTCGGCCAGCCGGTTCAACGCGTCTTCGTAAATGGAAGAGGTCTGTGCCGGTTGGAGGCAGCCGAGGAGGATGCGGGCGCGGTCCAGACCACGAATCCCCCCCCCTTGGAGACCACGGAGGATGGGGCGGTTCCGAGGAAAAGAGTGCGTGCCACGCGACGAGCGGCTTGGAGCGAGCCAAACCGTGGCTCCTTTGACTCCAACTCCGTGGTTTCGACGCGATCCCCATCGATGTCTCTTTCGAGGACCGGATCCCATCCGGCGGGAAGATAGTAGGTCAACTCGTTCCGCGTGCTGCCGTCGTAAAGCGGAAGGCTCCCTGGCAGGATGAGCAGATCTTTGTTGTCGTCCTTCCAAAGCCGGTAAATCACCTTGGCCATGAGCTTCAATACGCCCCGTGTGCGCTGAAAGCCATCGATGGTCGTCCAGTCCTCGTAAAGTCGGTCGAAAACTTCCGGGTGGATAGGGTAGGCGCGCAGCATCCGCTCGTAGTAGTTGGCCTCCTGGGTTTCGGAGGGCAACCGAGCCCCCTCGGCCACGTAAGCATCCGCAAATGCGCGGCAGACGGTTTCGCGCATTTTGGGATCGCGAATTTCCGGCTCGAACAGCCTGCGACGCACGATTTCAAACGCCTCCTCGGTGGCCACCGGCTTCCAAAGTGCCTGCACCCGGCCAAATGTTTTCTCCAGAGCCCGAAGCGCGGCCACACCGCGCTGGCTCCCGGCCTCCACATGGGATTCGGGAAGCGAAGCCAGAATGACGGCGTTCGGCACCAGCTTGGTCGCCTCGGTAAGGGCCTGGACGAAGGAAAGGTTCGTGTCGTAGGTGCCACCGCTGATCTGGCCACTTTCGGGAAACTGCCGGATGTAGGCGACCAGTTCATCAATCAGCACGACGCACGGGGCGTATCTTTCGAGAAGGGTTTTGATGGTCTCTTTGCCTGGTGACGTGCCGTTGGAATCAGCCTCCTTAACCAATGCGTAGGCCTCTTCACCGCCGAGTTGCCAGGCCATTTCTCCCCACAGGGTGTTCACGGTCGTCTTTCCGTATTTTCGCGGCTGGCCTGGGGCGAGGTCGGTTCCGTCGAGGACCGCGATCCGCGATTTTGGCACGTCCATGATCCCAGCCTTATCCAGAAGATCGGGCACCCCGGCTAAGTCTTGGATGGAACAGTTGCGTGAAGCCAGGTGGTAAACGGCCAGCAGGGTATGGGTCTTGCCGCCGCCGAACGCTGTCTGGAGTTGGATCACCGGCTCGCCCCCTTTGCCGTTGAGACGCTGGGCCACCTGCGTGAGTAAAAGACGCATGCCTTCGGTGATGAATGTGCGCTGGTAAAACGCTTCGGCATCGCCGTATTCGCGGCCTGCTTTGCCAGACCGCACTGCGGTGATGTCGGCAGCAAACTCGGATTGTTGGAACGCGCCTTCAAGCACGTCACGGTGTGGAACTGCAATTTCTGTCCAAGGTTTCATAGGGTGTCTCCCACGATTGTCCGGTTATAAGTCCCACAGCATCAACTGGTTAGAATCTAAGGTATGCAAATCTCTAGAATCCATTTCTGTAAGTAGTTGATGCAGAGGCACTTTCTCAAACGGGTGAACGCTCAAAAGCTGCAAAGTTCTGTGCAAGGTTCCCGGCAGGTTCAATTCCTTGTGAATGATAGCGACCATCAGGTAAACGCATACCGCGATCCAGATCTGAGTCTTCA
>CALDSX010000120.1 GCA_937924445.1 uncultured Chthoniobacterales bacterium | reverse complement strand
CGCCGTTCAACTGGCGGCCTTGCATCACCAAGACGCTTGTCATGGCGAGCAAGATACGGCAGGCCCCCCTGGTGAATCCAGCAAAAAACGAACTTTTTTCTGTTGCGTTCGGGGGGGGTAATCTATTCTTCGGTTACTGATGGTCCCATGGTGCGACTACCTGAGCAGTTACTGATACTATTTTATAGGGAGCAATACTCTTCATCCTCATGGGATAAATCAAGGTCGGCCAGATGGCAGCAAGAGTGTCTTTTCCAAACACGATCCTCAGATGACAGCTTCACGGCCTGAGATTTTGAGCGGATCAGATTCGATTTCGTAATCCACGTCTTCAAGTCCGAAGCCAAACAAGCGGAGGAATTCTTTCTGATAACCCGCGAAATCCGACACATTGTCGAGGTTTTCAGTTGAGATCCGCGGCCAAATATCAGCCACGGCCGCCTGCACGTCGTCGCGCATTTCCCAATCGTCGAGACGAATGCGACGCTCGCCGTCGACGGGCGTCGCGCCACCCGTGTAGAGGCGATCATAAAAAAGTCGAGCCATTTGTTCGATGCAGCCTTCATGGAGTCCCTTGACTTTCATCACTTTGTAGAGAATCGAAATGTAAAGAGGCACAACAGGAATTGCCGAACTGGCTTGAGTCACAAGCGCTTTATTAACGGAGACAAATGCACCCCCACCCAGCGGTTCGAGACGGGCATTGATCTGATGGGCAGTTTGTTCGAGATGTTCTTTAGCGCGTCCGATCGTGCCGTTTCGATAGATCGGGAAGGTAATTTCCGGCCCTATGTAAGAGTAGGCCAGAGTCCTCGTGCCAGGCGCTAGCACGCCACCACTTTCGAGGGCCTCGATCCACCACAGCCAGTCTTCTCCACCCATGACGGCGACCGTGTCGGCTATTTCGGTTTGTGACGCAGGCTCAATGGTAATGTCTGTCACGATTTTTTTCCCTGTGTCAAGGGTGCGCGAGGAATAGGCCGCACCAACGGGTTTAAGGCAGGATTTATGTGTTGTGCCAGTGCGCGGATTGGTTCTGCGCGGGGAGGCCAGACTGTAAATGACAAGATCAACCGTGCCGAGATCATTTTTTATGAGAGCCACTGCGCGATGCTTCATTTCCTCTGAGAAAGCGTCGCCATTAAGATTTTTCGCGTAAAGACCCCTCTCGCGTGCGGCACGAGTGAACGCCGCCGTGTTGTAGAAGCCGGCAGAGGCAGTTTTACCGCCCTCCGGTGGTGACTCATAAAAAACTCCCACTGTGGATGTTCCGGCTCCAAAGGCAGTTGCAACGCGAGAGGCTAATCCGTAGCCCGTCGAGGCCCCGATGATCAGCGCATTTTTCGGCCCGTTCTGCAAGCGCCCCAGGGATTGAATGTATCTGATCTGCGCCTGAACATGGGCCGCACACCCCTCCGGGTGGGCGGTAACACAGATAAAGCCACGGACTTTTGGAATAATTATCATGATTATTCAACAATGCAGGAACTTACTGTTTCGTCCAGCGAGACGTTTTGGCGAATTCAACAAGATCTCCGTCTGCCGCGAGAATCGGCTGCATGGTGGGAAACTCCTTGCAGGATGCGTTTCTTACCAGATCAACGATCTCAGTTTCAAAGCCCGGATGAACATGATTTATCACCATTCGCCCGTTGCGGAGACGTGAGGTAAGATCGAAAACATCTCTCGCTGAAATATGCGCCATTTCACAAACCAAAAGATCGGGAGAGGGATCACACAAAGGCCAAATATCTGTGGTCGCCAAGATGTCTGACGAAAAAACAACTGCCCATCCGGGGCCTCGAACGCGGAGGGAGTAGGAGTCGAAACACGGAGGCTCATTCGCTCCCAAATGTGACGCAGTAGCATACCGGGAACGAGCCACGTTTAAATGCCCGTTGCGGAGGGCGTCCACGAAAAAAGGACCCAGGCTTGTCGTATGCCAGCCCTCATGTGCTTTTTGCCCATTTTCCCATGGGATGAATCGGATATCGAAGCTAAGCAAAGGCGGAAAAAGGCAGCACGCTTGGAGCCAACCCGCAAGAGGTTTTATAAGATTCAAAGGAAGAAAGATGCTGAAAGGTTCCAAACGTCCGCAAACATGCATCGCCTGAATAAGCATCGGCACACCACCCGCATGATCGGCATGACCGTGTGTGAGAAAAAGGGCGTTGATAGATTTTAAATCTTTGCCATGTGCCACCAATCTTTGAGCGCAAGGTTCGCCCGCGTCTATGAGAAACTGGGAGCTGTTGTCATCAAGTAAAATTGAGCTGCTAAAACGCCCTGGCACCGGAAAGCCAGGCCCTGTTCCGAGAAAAAAAAGAGAGGGCATGATGTGGTTTATGGGAGAAGTCGAAGAAAGTCTCCGTCAAAATATAAGCCCTCTTCGGAGCCGTCAGCGCTTGTGTAACGAACGGCAAAGTGACGGGTTTTTATCCCGTTATTGTCTAGAATCAGCGTGTAACCATCTATAGAGAAGGTTCCTTCACCGGTTAAGACACCGTCAGCATTAATCCGGCTACAGGTGCCGTCTGACCTGATCTCGATTCTCATGCCGGTGCTGCCCATCGTCCAGCCGTCACTAGTACGGACAGGTTCGCTTCTCCCCGCTTGGTATATCCCGACTAATTTTTCCAGAGGAGTTGGAGAAAGTTTACGGAACGAAGCCCTGTCCCAATTAAAACCGTCTGGGGTGACCTCAAAGGAGGAGGCGGCTGGAAGGCGGCCGCCTTCCCATATAATTTCCATTTCTCCTCTACCCATGCGAGCTCTGCCGACGCGCGTCGGGTTGACAGAACGAAAAGCGTTGGGGTCGAAGGGCTGCGGCCCGCCAGTCGGATTCTCAAAAACCATACCCGATTTGTCTATCAAAAAGATACGGCGTTCGCGAAAGTTGGCCAGTTCGCGTTCCATAAGAAAAAGTCCTTCAGGTGGGAGCTGTCCGGTGGGTGTGGTGATGGCTGATCCGATGGATGGGACAGGAGGACTGGAAATCGTTGGAGCAATCGGAACAGCTCCCGGTGCCGGTGGTGGCGGGGTAATCTGAAGCGCCGAGCTGTCTGAGGATTGGATATTTTGACCGCTCGTCTCAGCACGAATCCAGCGCGGATCGGGCGCGACCCATTCTCGGTAGGTGTATCCATCGTATTGCACCTCGATCTGATTTTCGTAGACCTGAACAACGGTGGCTTTAAACCATTTGTTTTTTGCAAAAACTTCCACTTTTTGGCCGGGCAAAAACATCTGCGGAGAAGGTTCGGAAGTCGCCGATGGTTTCATCCGGGGCCGTAGCGTTCGAGGGTCCACCACTTCGTATGATTCCGGACCATACCCGTCGTAGCTCACACGGGGACGGCCGTCCGGGGTGATTTCTATTATCTTTGCAGGATACCATTTCCCGTCGCGAACAAAAACATCTACCTCTTGACCGGGCAGTAGAATCGGTGGCGAAGTTTGTGAAAAGAGAGAAGTCAGGTCGGCAATCAGAGCGGTAGAGAGATAAACGAATAGGCGGATCGTGTGCCGTGTCATTAGATGCCTGATATTAGAAGATGCGTTTATCATGGTATGTCGGGATGAATTACAGGAGAAACCTTTCTTTTACGACTAATACGAAGAAAATTTGCAAAAGTTTTTTTGCACGCCGCTCGTAGAGTGAGATATCCTGTCCGTAGAGTGGCTCCTCGTAAAATAGCAGCAAGCACGTTTTGGAGGGAAAGTTCAGCGACTTCCATGTCGCATGACGCGACTCCTACGGCCTCTGCGTAATGAGCATCGGAGGCAGCAACCATTGGCAAGCCGCGCCGCGCGGCGTAGTCCTCCGCTCTACGGTTGTAGCGTTTGAAGGTGCTGGCCGCATTGAAAACCTCAATAGCGTCTACTTCCAGTTGATCCAGAATCGCAGGGCGGATGCCTGCTCGGAAAGTGTCAAAAGGATGGGGAGGGATTGCCAGTCCGCCAGACGACCGCACAACCCGGCAAACTTCCGCAGCGGGGGATCCTTTTAGTTCAAGCGGATTGTCGAGCACGGTGCCTACGCACAACAAATGTCCCTCCGCGGTGCTAACCTCAACGCCAGGAATCACGAGAAATCCATCCACGGGTCGGCCATCCTCACGAAGAAGCCCAAGCTCCAAAAGATAGGCCAACGCGTCACACGTGTTGTGATCGGTGATTGCAACAGCGTTTAAACCTTTATTCTTAGCCGATGCAATCACCTCCTCCGGACTCGAAGCACCGTCGCCGGAATAATGAGTATGCGTATGCAAATCAACCGAACAGATCATGAAGAGCAAATTATCCCCCGATCCGCGTCGCGGTAAAGTTCAAAAGAGCACGTCTTGCAGACAAAACAGCCTGGCCTCTTGTTGGTGGAACATTTTCGCAAAAATCATTTTGTTTTTGCAAAGCGACCTTTGGCAGCATCAGTAAGCCGAGCAATCAAACGACTGCCCGCAGCGGTGTTGGTGAAAGTCACCGCATGAATACACCTACTCCATCTGGCGCGCCCCATGGAAAATCTGCCATTGTAAAGCAGTGCCACTGAGCTCCAAACCGCAATCTCTTTTCGGAGCTTTTGCGAATCCACTCGCTTACTGTTGATGAAAAAGCGAAGGGCTCCTTTAGAGCAGGTGCCCGCAACGTGGATGAATCTGTCGGATGGAAGTTTGCCGTTCACACGAAGTCCGTGATCTTCCGCAGATTTCTCCCCTCGATCGCTGCGAAAACACCTCGATCGTCGGTCCAGTCTGGCGGACAAGAAAATTACCTGCGCCACCCTCTTTGGCCAAGGTAACAATCGTTCCGAGGCTCCGCTGCTCACATGACGGAACAAATAAAGTAGCTCTGCCAAGAACTCTGCGCGCCACGCAACTGCACCTGACAAGAGTGAGAGAGGCTGGCGGGAGACGGCGCCCCCCTCCTTCTGGAGTTTCGATAGAGTCGACCGCATAGCGTTTGCCTCTATTGAGGGTAAAGCCGTCAACCGGGTTTCGAGAAAAATCCACAAGGCACGCAAAGTCCTTCTGCGGAACACCATCCTCGGATTCCACCTCGATGCCGTGCAGACCTGGAATATTATCTGTAAACAACGATGCAAGGCGTTCGGCGGTTTGTGAGCCGTTGCTGAAGACGTCGCGGTGCTTTGAAGCAAAGACAGCTCCCGAAGGTGTCCAAACAACCGGATTTCTGTCGGTAAAAGAATTGGTCGTTAACCTGCGAGGTGCTCCCTCAGGTCTTTTACTGTCGAATTTTTGAACGAAGATCTCGTAGTAAGATGAATCATGATTGTGCTGGTCGGGAGGGCATGCGGCGCGAGCGAGCCACTCATAAGCGGGAGTAACAGAGGAGAAACACCCGTGGTTGAATGTCTCTTTTTTAGGCAAAATCAAAATATTTGCCTCTTTTCGAGTTGCTCCATCCTGCAGAATTCCAAATTGACCGAGACGTTTGACCCAGTTCAGGTGGCAGCCGTCAGTCATCAGCGGAGGCAGACACCCACCATAAATTTGCTCCTCAAGTCTAGAGCTGAGATAAAGGATAGAAGCGCCACATGGTGGTACAGACCAAAATGCCATGCGTCCGATTTTTGGCAATTTGGAAATCTGGCTTGGCTCTCGCGCAATCATCCAAGCTGTTTTGTGAATGACTTCGCCTCACATCGTGCTTTCCGGTGCTTTATCAAAGGGAGCACTTTTTATCTTTAATTTACCATCCGTGCGTGTTTCGCAGTGGACGAGCGAGCCGTGCCCGGAGAAAGTTAGCCACGATGTGCGTCTCAGCAGAGTTCTCTGTTCCGCACCATTGGCGCTGCAAATTTCAATACTCGGGCTTCGGCCTTCTTTCTTAACCCAAAGAATCCAAATGCTACCAGTAAAACAGATGAGCTGCGTGTTTCTCGGGATCTCGTTCGATAAACAAAGCTAGCCCTGCCCCTTCGTTGGAGAGAGTCATTGCTCAGGGTCTTGGCGACCAGGTTCATTCGGTTTGGGAGGTTCTTTAGAAGGCTCCTCCTTGCTCTTCTCTTTTTCTTCTTGCTCCTGGAGATATTTCTCGGAAGCCTCAGGATCCCAGCGAGCATAGTCAGCCAAAAACAACATGTCTGGGAACCGGCGGTCAACGATGGGGATAGGAAGTGCTGCAGTTAGTGGAAAATTCGGAGGAATCCCTGACCGGGTCAAGAGTGGCAGCCAGTCGGAATATTCTCCGCGCACAAGTTTATCAACGAAAGTTTCGTTCGATGAGGCGGGAGTCAGCAAGAGCCCACGAACAGGTCGCCCAACGCGCAGAAAATCGTTGATTTCGTAAAAGTCTTTCATGGTTTTCGGCAACCAGAGACAATCGCGATCCGCATACCACGCAACGGCCCATGGTATGTCGGAACTCACAAGCTCATCACTTTTCATAAAGCCAGACTGACCACCAATCGCTCCGATAAATGTCGGCAGATATGGGGGCCAATGAACCTTTGCCTGCCTGGATGGGATCACCGAGAAGATAAACGAAACAGCTGAGATTAAAAAAATAAGCGCGATGAAGCCAACTCTCAGAATATTGGAAGGCAACCCAATTCGATTCCATAGCACGAGAAGAAACGCCAGACCGTATGCGCTCATGATCGGGATAAAAAGCATCTGAAATTGGTGGGAATGCACCGCGCCTGAAGCCCGGCCAAGCGTTGCGGATGCCAGGCTTGCCCCCAGCCAAATGCAGAGAATGAACCACCGCGCGAGAGAAGTTTCCGGACGCTTGAAAGGATGTAGCAAACTGAGAAAAAACACAGGTGCGGCGATCCCCATTCCTAAAAGACCGATCACCCCCCCAAGTTGTGAGGTTAATCCGCCCCTGATACGACTTTGAAATGACACCAGATTGAACCCTTCAAGTGACAGAGCCGATAACGAGCGCATTCGTGCTCCTTCACTGCCGCCAATGCCATCCACCAACGCGTAAAGAGCCAGGCCCGCCGGGTTTCCTGATATTGTAAATGTTCGAACCAACCATGGGACTGCACAGATAAGAAAAAAACCGGCCATCCAGAGAGCCGCAAGACCTTTGGGCCGGAAATGGAGCGAGCAGAAAACCATCGCGCCAACAAAAACAAGGGCCATACCGTGGTGCGTGAGAAAAAGAAGGCCCAGAAATAGACCGCCCAGCGCCAGAGGTATATCGATCCTCCTGCCCTGCTCCTGAGATTGAATAGCGATAACGATCATGTGAATTGTTGCCGCCAAAAGCAGCAGCATAAGCATTTGCGGCAAACCCGACAGGGAATACTCCCAAAGCAGATCACACACCAGAACCATTGCGCAGGCCAAGATCGCAATTTTGGTATCAAACAGTCTTTTGATTGTGAAAAACGACACGAAAACTGCACCAAAAAAACAGAGGATTGAGGTTGCGGCGATAACTCTGTCTTGAGCAAAGACAAATTCCCCTTTACGCTCCGGCGCTTTTGCCCAGAGTCCCTTAAACAACGAGAGCGTCAGAGAATTCAAAAACGGATTTGCGGGTGCATGATAGGTCTCAGGCAGACGCCCCGCAGGAAATTCGCCAGTGTGATTGTTGATCTGCCAGATCGCCGCCGGCCGGATGCTTTTTGTCGTGAAACCATTCCCACGGGCGATTTCTCGGGCGATCACCGCCTGCTCCATCCCTTCAGCAGTAGAAAGGCCTTTGAAGTTTACAAAAAGCATCATCAAAGTTGCCCCTAACAGGGCCACAATTGACAGGCAGATGGTAATGAATTTTGCAAGTTTGCCTTGTTCGAGCGAATGGACGACCTCTTGAATGGAATGTGTTCCTGGCATACTCTTCGCGGGTGATGGTTTGAGTGTTTTTTATTTTTAATGAAGCGACCAGTTGCCTGCTAAAAAATATGCAAACGAGGCTGGGCGATGACGCGGGCTATCATTCCTAAACCAGCAAATAGTTCAATTCAAATTTAAAGCACCACCATCCCCAAACCAATCAACCCATCGGCAGAGCCTATGGCAAAAGGCACCTTTACCAGCGTCAACGGCGCATTATTAAAACATGGAAAAAACCTCCGGCATCCTGCGGATCAAGCAATCGTGCCGATGAAAGGTCAGCGCGCCGAATGTCCCGCTGATCCAGATTCCCCCTCAAAAAATGAGCCAGCGTTACTGGTTCAGAAACGTAAAAACCCAGCCCCCGCCCCCACTGTGTTAAATCGCTGAAATTGACGTCACATGTGATGTCCTGACGCCCAAACCGCCGGGCAACCTCTGCACCGGTAAAACGCTGGTGTCGGTAGTAAGCCCGAAGAGTCCCGCGCCGCGCGCGTCTCAGCAGGGTTTGCGCATCTCCTCCGTAATCAATTAATATCAGCTCCACGGAGCCACAGCTCTCTACAAGATCGCTCAGCCATTCTTTAAAAGAAAATAAAATTTCAAACCGCACGCCGCCCGCCAACCCTGCAGAGCGAATAAGAGGCGGCATCGAAGAGGCCTCGATGCCCTGTTGACAACGCTCGCTCGGCAATCGCAGAATCTCCACAGGGGCATGAGAAGAATCAAGGCCGATGCAGACCTCGTGCCAGCATCCATCCTGCCATTCTACGATGAGCGGAGGGAATGCGTCTGCCAGTTCGTTGGCAAACATAACACCCTTACCTCCACAATCTTTCAAGGCTTCATCTGGGCTCTTGCACCATTTTCTCACCAGCCGCCCCAGCCGCTCTCTCTGGGTTCTCTGTAATTTTGGAGAGGTTTCCACAATCATCGGTCGCCATGCCAAGCGGCCCTGCCAACCAAGCAACTCAAGCATATCGCGCATCAATTGGCCGCCACCAGCACCTACTTCAATCAGTCCGGGACGCGGGTGATGCAGCGCTCTGCGGTGCTGCGCCAGCCAGCAGTATCCTCTCTTCACCAGGGCATGTGCCAGCAGCGAAGAAACCCCGGGGGCCGTTGTAAAATCACCGCGCACTCCAACATCTGCAATCTGACAGGTGTAATATCCGCAGTGCGGGTCATAAAGAGCCGACTTGACATATTCCTCCAAAGGGACGACTCCGCCGAACTTAGCGAACAGCGCCGACAAAACCTCACCCACGTTGTAGGAGACCGCTTTTTCAGAGCGGTCGCTCCTCATGCGTGGAACGGAGGTGGATGGTCTTGCGCTCAAGATTATGCTGGGACTCTAAAAATCGAACCGTGCCACTGCGAGCTCGCATCAGCACACTATGTGTCGTCGCAATCGAGCGACGCACTTCTACCCCACGAAGAAGCGGGCCGCTGCTTATCCCGGTCGCGGCAAAAATCAGATTCTCACCTCTGGCAAGATCTTTGGACATAAACTGTTTGTCCAAGCGATCTTTCCATCCGAGTTCAATCAACGACTGACGTTCAGCTTCGTCACGAGGCCAAATCTTTGCCCTCATACCGCCCCCAAGACACCGAAGTCCCGCAGCAGCTAAAACCCCCTCCGGACTACCACCAATACCCGCATAAAGATCAATAGACGACGTGTGCATCGCCGGCGCAAGTGCCGCGGCAATATCCCCATCCACGATAAGCCGCAATGTCGCACCCTTGCGGCGAACGTCATCTATCAACTCTTGGTTACGCGGCCGATCGAGTACACAAACCACCACGTCGCGCGGTTCCTTTCCTAGAATACGGGCCGTAACGTCAATAACCTCTCCGATTGGTGCATCAACATCAATAGGCAACGAAGGATCAGCTAGCCAGGCCCGGCGAACCTCCAGCGGGTAGGCCAGTTTCTTAAGATAAAATGCCGGAATATCCTGCAGCGCACGTTCGCCATTCACTCCCCTCATTCCGGCCGCAATACAGCTCAACGAATTCGGCATTCCTTTGGCTGCATTCGTTGTGCCGTCCACCGGATCAAGCGCAATATCAAAAATGGGCGAACCCTTCTCCCAAGTGCCGACTTTTTCGCCAATGAACAAGCCGGGCGCTTCGTCCTTGATCCCCTCACCAAGCACAATCTCACCGCTGATCGGCATCAGGTCAAACATTCCACGAATCGCATCACAGGCCGCTGCGTCCGCCGCTTCTTTGTCCCCTTTGCCTAACCATCGTAAAGTATTTAGGGCGGCTGTTTCAGTGGCCCTAAGGAAATCTAAGATTAAATTTCTTTCAATATCATAGAGAGACAAATTCATGTGAGCTTCTTCGATAGGATTGTTAGTGGTTCACACATTCAAACAAATTTGCTGGTCCCGATTTTTCTCCAAATTAATGAGATAATTAAAGCTGAAAATCTCAACTCCCCTCGACTGCCATGGCCAGCGAGCGCCCAATGTGCGTTAAAATCTCAGGGCGTCTGCGATTCCAACCTTCTTGCAATCTCAGCACTCTTCCGACCGGAACTCAACAACTATTTCAAGCGTTAAGCTTTCGAGAAAATAAGCCTCTGGCCGGACGATCCAAAGAAATGACATTCAAAAAACATGAAAACCTCGCGCAAAACCACCAGGAAGCGAAGATCTCTGGCCAGACGGAGAAGTTAGAGGGTGGTTTGTCAGCGTTTGGGACTAAATATCTCATCAGGATGTCTTTGAGCTTATGTCGGCAGCGTCGCCTGGGCGCGAACTTCTGAAGGGAGAGAATTTAGGAATTCATTGTGGCGTAATCGAAGCACCTGCGAGCCCTTACAAACTGGAACATCGAGCAGTCCCATTAAATGTATTTTAAGGGGCTGTCGACAGCGGCAGATACAGGTATTATGCCGTAAAATAGGCATGCCTTAAGGGGGGGGACTAATGCGATTTGACTGAAAAAAGCTGGCTAGAAGCAACAACAAAAAGAAGGATGAAAATCAATTGGTAAGCCTTTGTTTTTTTGCTCCTGCGTAACTGCTCAGGTAGCCGCCCGCCTTGGGGCGGCCACCTGTGAGTGAATGGCGGGACGCACGCACCCGACACGTGGGCGAGACTCAGGAGGTGTTGACCGCTGGCACGAAAGGGGTGCCGAAGAACACGCGCTGCAACGCCTCCAAAGCGTTGAGGCCGTTCTTGCGTGCCGTGGAGACGTAGCCGCGGATGCGGCAGAAGTCCACGAGTGCCTCGATGCTGCGAAAG
>CALDSX010000119.1 GCA_937924445.1 uncultured Chthoniobacterales bacterium | reverse complement strand
TGCGCACCACTCGACATCGCGCGAGGAGAAAGCAACGCCATGGTCTGTCCAGTGACGCAGATCGGTTGTGCTGTAGGCATGCACATTGCCCACGTTATTCCAACTATCCTCGGGCACTTGGAAAATAACGCTGTATTGATCTTGGCTACAGAACACCCAAAGCCTGTCGTTGATGACGTGACACACGGGATCAGTGTTGAAAAGATAGCCGGGGGTAATGAGAGTCGGAGGCATAGTTTAAATTAGAAATTTTAGCAGAGGACAAGGTTTTAGTCAACGAAGCAACGAGCAGAGGTTTTGTGAGCGTCGAGTCAAAAACTCTAAGCCTTTTTGAATTTCTAATTTGCGTGAGGGCAATAAAAACTGCCTTTGAGCGGACGGTCTTCCTAATAGACAGAGCGAAGCGGCAATCAGTTGCTGTTGAACGAAACGCCTTTGATACTCCGCGCCTACCCTCAACAAGAAAAACGATCTCCCTCTGCTCGATACTTCAAAGGCGTGGTGCCAAATGCTTCGCGAAAAATCCGGTGAAAATAGCTTGGGCTTTCAAATCCACATTCCAGGCAGATATCCAAGACCGAGAGTTGGGTCGTGCGCAGCAGACAGGCTGCCCGTTTAACGCGCGAGGCGGCAATCCAGGCTGTAGGAGTCGTCCCGAGGCATTTCTTGAAGACCCGGTTCACGTGTTCACGAGAGCGTCCGCAAAGGCGCAACAGGGCAGGTAGTCCCTCCCGCAGGGCCTCGGAGTCGTCAGCCAAGGGCAAGGCCTCGCGTAGCCAATCTGGAAGGTTCGTTCCGGTTGGCCGTGAAGAATCTCCCGTGACAATCCGAACTAATCCAGACAAAAGGAACACTGCATCCACCTCATCATGCGTTCCTCCTGCCGCCTCCAGCGCCAGAGCCCGCAATCGCTCTGAGGAGAAAATAGCCAGTTTACACGAGCGGATTTTTTTATCGTCCCAAAGATCGCCAAGTCTCGGAAGGCATTTTTTCGCCGCATGAAAAATCGGTGCCGCGATTGCTAGGTTCAAAAATTCTAATTGCTCGCCTCTTGCGGCTCCGACAGCATGGGCGTGCTGCGGTGACACAAAGTAAAGCTCATGCGCGTTGAGCCTCTCCACTCCGTGTGGCCGATAGTGCTGCCCCGTTCCAGATTCGATCAAAAAACATTCGAAAAAATCGTGGGCATGCAGCCCTGGCATTTTTTGTCTGGCAGTGGCCAGAGAGGCAATATGAAGACTTTCCCCTCGGGGACAAATATCGCGCCAGCAAAGAATTTTCACCATTATCACAATAGAGCATTTTTTTGTCATGGCAAAGAAAGATTTCTGTCGCGCGCCCTGCGATACTACACTCCTTATGCCAACACTCGTTTCGTCCCCAACATCTCCAAGTACAAATAACCGTCCAATGCGCCTCTCGCAGGAGGAGGTTGAGCACTATCGCCGTGAAGGTTATGTTATTCCACGCGGCCCGGTTTTCTCCGAGGAAAAGTTCCAAGCGCTCTTCGACCATTTTGAACGCAAGCTGGCTGAATGGCCCAAAGATAAGCGTCCGGAAGCAATGGATACTCCGCATTTTGGCGATCCAAAGCTCAACGAATGGGCGCTAGCCCCCGAAGTGGTTGATCTTGTTGAGCCGCTGCTTGGCCCGGATATTATCCTCTTCTCCACGCACTTCATCTGTAAGCCGAAGGGGGACGGTCGTCGTGTGCCATGGCATGAGGACAGTGCCTACTGGCGCAAACTCCTCGAACCGATGGAGGTGGCCACCGTGTGGCTGGCGCTTGACCCCTCGACGACCAAGAACGGCTGTATGTATGTCATTCCCCGCAGCCATAATACTGGTAAAATGGGATTTTCAGACTACGAAAATGTAGATGTAAACACGAGTGTTTTCGAAACCGAGATCGTCAAAGCTGACCGCCGTGACGAACTGGCTGTACCATGTGAACTCCAGCCCAACCATTGCTCGTTACATGATGCCCGCACGCAGCACGGCAGCCCACCCAATACTTCCGACATTCGTCGCTGCGGCTGGACGCTGCGTTTTATTCCCGCCTCCACTCGACTCAATCCGGAATACGCTGACCGCCAAATAATGTATCTCGCCCGGGGACGCAACCTTCTCAACCAGGAACTTGCCGATCCGACCCGCGACTATTCCCATGTGATTGAAGAAAGAAAACGGCGCGGTTTTAAAGCGCACTAAATTGGTTACACTAAATTCGTATGAAAATTCTCTATGGAAAATCAAAATGGGAAATGATGGGTTCCCCACTGGAAACTTTCCTTCTGAAAGCATCGGAAGATGGGTTTGACGCCGTCGAAATCTATATGCCAGCCCTGGCGGAATCACCCGAGACCGCTGCTCAACTCGCTGAGGACCACAGCCTTAAATTCATCGCGCAGATTATTACTGACGGACACACACCCTCTGAACACCTCGAAACCTTGCGCGCCCGCTTCGATCTTGCCGTTCGAACTCGCCCGCTTCTGATCAATAGTCATACAGGGCGTGACCACTTTTCCTTTGAGGATAATCTTCAGATATTCAAGGAATCTATCCGTCTCTCACGTGAATCAGGTATCCCTATTGTTCATGAGACCCACCGGGGACGTCCGCTATTTGCCGCCCACGAAACGCGGCGTTATCTTGAGGCGCTCCCGGAACTTCTCCTGAATGCCGATTTTTCCCACTGGTTTTGCGTGCACGAGAGCGATCTCAGCGACCAGCCCGCCGCTTTGGAGGCAGCCATCGGGCGCGTACGCTACATCCACGCACGGGTTGGTTTTGAGGAAGGTCCGCAAGTTGGCGATCCCCTTGCGGAATGGATGCGTCCAACCCTCGACAAGTTCCTCGCACTTTGGAGGCGAATTCTCTCCGCACAAAAGGCCGCAGGAACCGAAACTTTTGTTATCACACCTGAGTTTGGCCCGCCACCGTACATGCCTTGTCATCCTCAAACTGGTGAACCCTTGTGCGATGCATGGGAGGTCAATGTCCGGTTTTTCAAAGCGTTGAAAGAAAAATTTGCCGATTTCGCTGTATGCAAACCTTGACTGAAATTTCAAGTGAAAGCAACTTTCGCGACCCGGTCGCCGCCAAGATGTCTCTGGCCTACGCCTGTAAATTCACCGTGCACCATGAAAAGTGTGCACATCTCTCCGCGCCTTTGCGCGAACTTGAAATGCTCAAACTGCAATTTCCGTCCTGCCTTCTGCCACCTCAAGAAGGGGATCGCTTCTTCGGACGTATCTTGCTACCTTGTGTCGGCTTGGGACCGGAGGCCGGCGGGCTTGGGTATTGGTTCGACTTTTCCGGGCTCGAAAAATACCTCGCAACCAATCCGGGAGCTACGGCGGAATGGGAACCAATTCGCCGGTACTGGAGCTCGAACGCCTCACAGGCCAAAACACGGCAAGCTTATTCCGCCGAAGTGGCCCGGCTCCTCCCAAGTGATGCCTGGACTTCTGACAGCGGGGTGGCTTTCCCGCTTTACCGCCAGGCAGGCATCGTTCCAGATTTTTCTACCTTGCTGCGACTCGGCTTGGATGGGTTGGAGGCTTCTTTGGCCTCGCGCGAGGGAGATTTTGCTCACGCCTGTGTCGGTGCGATTGCTCTGCTACGGCGTTCGATAGACGAAGCCGCTAAGATCTCACCGCCTGAGATCGCCTGCCTCCTTGCCCCAATTCGGCATCATCCCCCGGCCACCTTTGCCGAGGCGATCCAACTTTTTTGGCTCTGGGTTTTGCATAGCGGAGTGTGGAACTATGGTCGCCTGGACGTCGCTCTGGGGCCGTTCCTCCAGGCTGACCTTGCACAAGGCCGATTGAGCGAGGATGAAGCCCTCGATCTGCTCTGCAGCCTTTGGCGGCTCATGCACGCCTACAGCAATCAATACAACAACCGGGTTATCATCGGCGGCCTTGGACGTCCTGACGAAGCCGCTGCGGACCGCTTTGCCCTGCTCGCAGTGGAAGCCACACGTCGCGTTCGACTCAACCAGCCTCAACTGACTCTGCGTTTTCACTCTGCCCAAAATCCGGCACTCTGGGAAGCGGCTCTCACGGCTATTGGCGAGGGTTGTACCTTCCCGATGCTCTACAACGACGAAGTCAATGTGCCCGCAGTGTTCAAGGCCTTCGGCATCAGTGAGTCAGAGGCGGTGGATTACGTGCCCTACGGCTGTGGGGAATATGTCATTGCCGGTCGCGGCATCGGATCGCCCAACGGGGTGATCAATCTTCTCAAGGCTCTCGAAGTAGCCTTGCATGGGGGTATCGATCCAAAGACCAACCAATTGGTTATTCCCGGTCTGCGGCCCTTAGGCCAAATATCAAGCTTTGAAGATCTCTGGCAGAACTACACCACAGTCGTGGATGCCCATGTCGCTGTGCTCGCCAAGCAGCAGGCCATAGAAAATCGGGTCTCCGGTGAGGAATGCCCATTCCTTTTTGCCAGCATGCTCATCGCCGATTGTCTGGAACGGAATCGTCCGCTTCTCTCGGGCGGAGCACGCTACGCCGGGGGCACCCTCGAGACTTACGGCAATACCAATACCGCAGACAGCCTGCTCGCGATCAAAGAACTGGTGTTCGATCGGGCAGAGATTACCCTCCACGATCTCGTTGAGGCACTCGACCGGAATTTCGAGGGCGCATTACCCCTTCGCGACCGCTGCCGTGCAGTTGTTAAGTACGGCAACGATGAAGCCCTGGCCGATGAGATGGCTCGGCGGGTTCACGACCATATCTGCCAAACCACGCGCCGACAAGCCGCTGTCGTTGGCCTTGATTACTATCTTGTTGTCATCATCAATAACTGGGCCAATACGATTCTCGGTCTAACCACCGGAGCCAGTGCAGATGGACGATTGGACGGCCAGCCCATGGCCAATGGCAATAACCCCTCTCCCGGCAGCGACATCCAAGGGCCCACCGCATTTCTTAACTCCCTCACACGTCTAGACCCGTCCATTCATGCCGGTGCGGTGCAGAACATGAAGTTCTCACGCGAATGGTTCGGCCCGATGCGGGGCAAATTCGATGCCCTCCTCCGAGCTTATTTTGCTGGAGGCGGCACTCAGGCAATGATCACCGTCGTTTCCCGTGATGATCTCGAAGCAGCCATGCGGGAGCCGGAAAAATGGGGACATCTCATGGTGCGCGTCGGCGGCTTCAGCATTCGCTTTGTGGATCTTCCCCACGAAGCTCAACTCGAAGTCTTGTCGAGAACTCTGCACTAGCTCAGTGGTTGTATTTGTCTGTGCCAAAATAAACCAACAAGATACTCAACCTTGCATCCGGAAAAGTGAAAGATTTCCCATCCCAAACCTCTCGACCTCTGCGCGGTGAATCTTCGCTATCGGGCATCGTTTTCGATATCCTCCGCGCCTCACTCCACGATGGCCCCGGCCTGCGTACCACCGTTTTTCTGAAAGGGTGTCCGCTGCGCTGCAGGTGGTGTCATAATCCGGAGTCGCAAATGCTCCAACCACAAGTGGGACGCAGCGGAAAAGTTTACGGACGTAAAATGACCGTCGAGGAAGTCCTGTCAGTTGTCCGGAAAGACCGCGCTTTTTACAAAAGCTCCGGAGGCGGCATGACACTTTCCGGCGGTGAGCCAACCGTACAGTTCGACTTTTGCCTTGCCCTGCTTCGTGCAGCCAAGGAGGAGGGTATTTCGACCTGTCTGGACACCTGTGGGCAAGTAAGTTGGGAAAAGCTCGAAGCCCTGCTCCCGTTTACCGACATCTTTCATTACGACTTCAAACATTATGACCCGCAAAAACTCAAAAGGTGGACAGGCGCAGACGCCGCGCTCGTTGAGGGCAATCTGCAGAAGCTTCTTTCAAGAGGATGCCGGGTTATTTTACGTTGCCCGATTATCCCTGGAGTGAATGACACCCCCGAACATTTTGCCGCAATAGATCGTTTCTCAGCAGATTCACGAATCCTCGCGACCGAGCAGCTACCCTATCACTCCATCGGAGTCAGTAAAGCACTAGATCTCGGCCTCATGCCTTTCGAGGTGCAGAATTAAACAAACCGCCTGAGACGGGAGCGGATGTCTTCTGCCAAGGCCTCGACGAGGCTGAGGGTAAAGACCTCAAGGCTGGGGGAATCGTCCCCGCAGAGCGGGGCGAGATCGACCGCAAAGATAAGGCCAGTCTCAACGTCCGCTGATTGGCTCT
>CALDSX010000118.1 GCA_937924445.1 uncultured Chthoniobacterales bacterium | reverse complement strand
TCCATTCGACAACAACCAGTCGGAAAGGGATCTGCGGATGATGAAGCTGCGCCAGAAGATCTCCGGCACCTTTCGCAGCATCGAGGCACTCGTGGACTTCTGCCGCATCCGCGGCTACGTCTCCACGGCACGCAAGAACGGCCTAAACGCTTTGGAGGCGTTGCAGCGCGTGTTCTTCGGCACCCCCTTCGTGCCAGCGGTCAACACCTCGTGAGTCTCGCCCATGCGTCGGGTGCGTGCGCCCCGCCATTCACTCACAGGTGGCCGCCCCAAGGCGGGCGGCCACCTGAGCAGTTACGTGGAGATTATGATAGAAGCCTGGTGCAAGCACATCGGGAGGCTTAATTGTGTCGCATTCCCGCCCGCTCGGCGTCGTTAGCCACGCACAAGCTTACAAGTGTTCCCTCAGGTCTTTCCTAGGGATACCAAAGGACTCCTTCAGGTAGATTTGGCACTGCCGGACGGAGGGGGCTGGATTTTTCTGGGAACGGAAAGCAGAATGAGATTTTATGGATTCATCTGCTTAAGTAGTTTACGAAAATAGTCGACTTTAAATGTCTCCGGGCGTGGTGTGTCAAGATATACTTCAAGATCTTCGAGTGTGGGGCATTGGGATGGCACGCCGTTCTCGGGAACCTCGGCCCCAACCAGCCAGACCAAGGCATTCAACACGCACGTTCTAAAACTGTCCTGTGCCCAGTTCCAATGGGAGTGCATCCCGGTAAATCCAAAACCTCGTCCGCCGTCTGGGCGTTCATAAACCCAGGCGACGATTTCAGACATTCCGGTGCGGGCACGAACAAAAGAATTGCCTGAATGTGGACCGTCGGGGCCCTGGCGAGTTTGTTCAGGAGGAATGGCTTGAAGAATTGGGGTGATACCTTTCATGTCTGGAGCAAAACGCATGTGGTAATACCATTCGTCTCGTGCCCGAAACGGTCTGAGCCCACGGGCAACCGGGTGAACAGGAAATTCGTTAAAATGCGCCTCCCAGACCGGGTTAACGGACCAAGTCTGTTCATACGCACCGCCGATCCATTCGATAAGCTGGGCCACAGCCCGTGGTTCTCCGGGATCCAAGGTGTAATGAATGCAGCCGAGCCCAATGCCCTTGGCCATTAGGGGCACAAGCTGCTTACTGAGTTCTTTGACCAACCTTCCCTCATCGCTGCCGAGCACGATCGCATCCGCTGTTGCTAGAGGCGTCAAATCGTCATGTTCCTGCAAGACTGTCGCACGAAGGCCGATCACACTCTCATTAAGTATTCGGGCTAGCATCCGAAAAGCTGCGGCGTAGGCGTGATAACCGTAGCCGTGGGTGGAGGCGCCGTGGACAAAGAAAAGTTGTTTTGGCTCTCCGGCTTTCGCAAGAGGGGATGATAGCAAAGCCGCAGCAACAAAGATGGGAAGGGGAGATGGCCTTTTAGGGAAGCGATGTGATGCGGATGTCTCCTTGGTGGAACGGTGGATGAGAGGCCATAGAGCCGGTGCGCTACTATGTGTTGGGCGGACAACAGCAGCGACTTTTTGTCTCGTCGTAAGATTGTTGTTTGGTGAGGAACTGTGCGGATGCAGAATAATTGATCTTTGCGCCGTTGCGTGCCGACTCGATTTCGCTCTGATGAATCTGTTCATGAACGCAACTTGTGAACTGGCGCCGAAGGAATGCTGGCCGACGTCTGTGGGTGAGCAGTAACGTGCTGTTGCACCTGTAGCGACCACTGGCTTATGAACGGGGTATATTTGCAGTGAACAGTTTCGGCCCGGGTCTGATTCAGTTTGAGATGAGATAATAGATCGTATCTGGCTGTAGATTGATGTTGTCGGCAGTGCCGGCGTTACCTTTGACACATCCGTTGCTATCGAGAGCCGTTACTTTTAACTCTGGTGCGTCCGATCTTAGGAAACGCACTGTTCCGGTCAGTTCCCGCACTTGCAATGGGGATCGTCCTCGATCCACAATTTTCCGTTGCGGCTCTCCTTTGGTCTGGAAATCATGATTTTTCTCCTCGCTCATCACCTGTAAGAGGATTTTTTGCGATTGCGCCAAAGGACGGTCATCTATTGAAATTGCCCAAACCACGCCAAATGGCAACGGCGATTGAACGACCATATCGGGTAATTCCACGAGACCTGCGCGTGAAAGGTAACCGGAAACACCCTGCGTTTGCGGGGCGCGCAGGGTGAAAATGCCGCGTTTGTAGGGCCAATGGATCTGGCCGTTGGCAGAGGTTAGCAGGCCGAGATCCGGGTCGTAGAAGTTGTGGATCTCCGACTTGCGCGTTTCAGTTTTTCCATTGGTGAATTTGGCGGCGACCTTTCCATACGCGAAATATTCCATCTCGATACCCTGCCGAGAAGTGTCACGACCTTCGCCGGCACGATTGGCGTCGTTGGCGCCTGTATCGGTAAATCCATTGCCGCTGAGGTTGAGCATCTCCTCGACATTAATAAAGGCCTCTGCTTGGGGCTCGGTCTCGGCGACGAGTCCTTTTCGGAAAACAAGCGCCTTGCCGGGGAACATCCCAATGGAAGAGGGGGTCAGTACAGGCCAATTCTGCTTTGTGGTGGCTAGCCATGCCGGACGACTTGAAAGAGAGAAAAGCACCATCGCATCCAGCCCGGCCTGACTGGCCAGTGCACTGACAATCATTGAAAGCTCTGCCCGATAATCATTGTGACCGATCCATGCGTATTCCGAGACCATACCGGGCTTTCCCGCAATTGTTGCGCTAAGGAACGGCAGTTGCAATTCGCGGCGTGCTTCCCCGGGGCCGGTGTCCCAGGCGCTTAGGGATCTCGACGCATACCAGACGGTGTCGTCCGGCTCGTGCTTTGACCAAGCGCCGTAATAGCCATGATGATCATAAAAATCGCAACCGACTTGAGTCCATTTATCGAGTGCACCGAGCAAACGAGTATTTGCTGTGCGCCAATTTGAACCGCAGATGACGCCTTTGAAGCCGATCTCCTGTCGTAAGAATTGGTATTGACCATCAAAGTATTGTTTTTGTGTTTCGCCGAGGAAACGAGCGGTATCTCTTTTGCGCGGCGTGATCGGTTCCTGACACAGCTCCCACAGTGGCATGAATCCCGCGCGATGCTCAGCTAGATCATCGCGTTTATGATTGGCTTTCCACTCCTCGAACGCTTTTGCCAGCGAGCCATATTTGCGGGCCAGCCAATCGGCGAACATTCCTTCGAGGATTGCCATTTGCTCGGCGGGGATATTTTTGTAATCGAACGTCCAGAAGAAAAGGGAGTCTTCGTTGAGGATTTCCACGCCCATCACGGCGGGGTCTTCTTTTAGCGCACGGCCGGTGTAGGGATTTGGCCGGGTGAGTAAAGCCCGCCACCAATCGCGTTCCATTTCTTGAAAATCGCGGTTGAAAAAGTTGATGGCAAACGGCGTTTGACTGGTTAAGCCGGCGAATCGGCCACTGCCGCCTGGTTTGAACCAAACGGGGAAATAAATTGAGAGATGGGTGTAGATCCCCTGTTTTTTCAGTGCTGCGATCAGGTAAAAGAGATTGTCGATATCTTCATCAATAACTTGGCCAGCGTTGGGTCCTTCGAGCTGAAAAAACGGCGAATGGTAGCGAACAAGGTTGACCCCTTTGCGCGCAAGGAATCTTGCCAGAGTGTCAATCATTTCGTGCGGCATCCGCGAAACTTCACGGGAGGCACCCACGCCAAGAAAACGGATCGGTTGGTCGCGCTGGACGAAGTTTTCGCCTTTGACTTGGATGAAGCCGTTGTCGCCTGCCTGCTTTTCGTTGAGATAACTCAGATCGATCGGACTAGGAGCGAGCAATGTGTCGAATTGGGGAAAGTTGAACCAACCGGTCGGTGCTCTCGGCAACGGTTCGCCCGGTTTATTTGCTCCCATTGGGAAGAAGGGTGCCGTGGTCAGTAGGAAACAATCGAAAAAGGCAGGTTTGGCGTTATCGGTGACCTCGATACGCAAGGTCTGTTTGCCAGGCTCGAGTTTGACTTTGCCGGCTTGGATCCAATTCGCGCCCCAAAACTTTCTGATATACTCTTCGTCAAGCAGAGCGGGATCACTGCCGACAGATTGCCAAGGTTGCGAGCCGAATTGCCAGCGAAAGGGGCCGTGTTTCCAAAATTTACGGACGTAGAAGCTGTATTCGGCGGCGCGAGGCACGTTGATCTCGTACTCAAGAAAAGGCGTCTCCTTCCAATTTTCATCCACGCCGATCCAAAGACCTTCCGAAAGGATTTTACCGCCTGGACCCGCTTCGGGTTGGGGTGGGGGAAAGTTTGTTCGGGATGTGTTCTCTGCCTCCCACCAGAGCAACGAGTTGGAGTCGGGTTTTGCGTCATTGGCGTGGAGGATGACTGCCATGATGCCGCCAATGGTCAGGAGGGTAAGTTGTTTTTTCATTGTGCTGAACTTGTTCTGGGTTTTGTTTTTTGAGGCGTTTGTCTTGATGATGAGGCGTTTGCCCTTCAAGTCAAACAGATGTTTTTTGGCGTATTTCGGTGTGATCGGATTGGCGTAGCGCAATGGCCAGAATTGTTATGCCTGCAAGGATCATGAAAAACGAATAAAACTGACCACGAGAAAATGGCCCGACGAGTGAGGCATCTGGTTCCCGAAACATCTCGCAAAAAATACGGGCGAGGGCGTAAAGGATAAGAAAGAGACCGCTTAGGACACCATGAGGCGGGGTTTTGTCAGGTTTTGAGCTGGGTTGTTTGGGCCAAAACCAGCGGACGCCTTGAAGAATGACAAAGAGCAGGAGACCTTCAGCGAACGCCTCGTAAAGTTGGGAAGGATGGCGCGGTGTGAGGACGGAGCGGAGATACTCCGAGAGGGCGGGGTCAGAAGGGCCACGCAGAGCCAAGTCAACAGGCGAGGCTATCGAGCTATCAATTACACGGGCTTCTTCGATAATTTGCCATGCGTCGTGGCGGTGAAGGAGTTCACCAGGAAATTGCACCGCCCAAGGAATTGTGGTGGGGCGACCGTAGAGTTCTCCGTTGATGAAATTGGCAATACGACCGAAAAAAATGCCAATTGGAGCGGCTGAAACGAGTGCATCGCCGAGGTTGAACCAGGGCACCTTGTAACGACATGCATACCATAGGCTTATGAGTGCTAAACCGATGATACCGCCGTGACTGGCCATTCCTCCTTCCCAAACGCGAAAAAACGAGAGCGGATCAAGAAACATGTTCGGCTGGTAGAAGAGCATGTATCCGAGCCTCCCGCCTACCAAAACGCCGAAAATAGCGCTCCAGGCAAGAAAATCTCCTATTTGTGAGGGCGTGAGTAATAGCTGGCGGTTTTTCGAGAGCCGGAGCAGCCAGATGTAGCCAAAGAAAAATGCGGCTGCGTAGGCCAATCCATACCACCGAATACCGATTGAACTCGTTATTTTGAGCGCGAATGGGTCGAGATTGTGCAAATAGAACGCCACTGAATAAGGGGTGAGGAGAGATGGCATAAGGTGATCAGTTTTTTTCTGGATCAGGCAAAACCTTGGTGGCTAAACGCTCGATACCTTGACGAGCGAATTCGCTGGGAGGATAAAGGCGGCGGGACTTAATAAACCAGGAGAGACTTGAACCAATCTGACCAGCGTTCTCAAGCTCCTTCGCACGCTGAAGGCTGGCCACAAATTCAGGAGCTTTAACGGTGAGGTTGGCGCGTGTTTCGTTCAGCCGCGTGTCATCTGGGAACTCGGCGTGTGTTTCCTCCAGGGACTCCCACGCTCCCGCGTGATTGCCGGTTTTAGCAATTTCATTCGCTCGCATGATTGCTGCTTCAATGCGAGCCATTTTTTCGAGGATTGCGCGGAGTTGATCCTGGCGTTCTGGTTGGAACGCAGTGGCAGCGATAAAGCGAACCCGGTCCTCGTAAATCTGTCTGAAATTTTTCTGGGCAATCAGACGGTCGAGATCGGCCAGAGCCTGTTGTTGCACGTCGCCCTGTGTGAAGATGAGAGATGAGATTTCATTGAGAGCGGGGTTTCGGGGCCATATCTCAGTGGCTTGGCGGAGTTCGGCTTCAACTGTTGCCCGGTCGCCAGAGGCTGCAGCGCTTTTAGCCTTGGCCAGGTGCAGTCCCGAGACTGTCTTGGCGGTCTCGATCGCGGCGCGAGGGCGCGATCCATCGAAGTCCGATACGATTTCTTCGATTTGATTGAGTAGTTCTTCAGCAAGCGCATAATCCTTCACTTCGAGAGCAGAGAGAAGTTGATTGCTTTTCTGGATGAAGCCGAGAGCGATGCGTTTTTCTTCCCGCTTAAGGGTGCGCATCTCTGGCATAAACTCGCCGAGAATAAAAATCTCGGCGAGGCGCTTAGTTGCGCTCTGGACCTCTTTTTGCGACACGAGAAACCGATAAGCCTGCACGCCTTCGCGCACATCACGGATAGCTTCGTTGGCCAGCGACTCGAGCACAGTCACTGTAGGCGGCAGGCCGGTGGTCTTGGAAAAAAAAGCTTTCGCATCGCCATCCAGCTTCAATGCGCTGTCGCCATCAGCGAAAAGTGCCTGATAGAATCGGGCTGCGATCAAGACATGCTGAAAGCGACGTTGCATGAAAAACTGCACCATGAGTGTCTGGAACTCGATCTTGGTTTGGATGAGGGAAAGCTCACTTTTCGCTCGGTTGGCCACAAGCTGGGCTTGGATTTCAGCCAGACGTGTGACGTAGGGGGCAGTCTTCATATCTTTTTCGAGGGAGGCGTCGGACTGCCTGGAGCCGTTACCTTCGGAGGTTCGAACTGATTTGGAGCTGAGAGCAACTTCTGTATTTCGAAATTGGCTGCGGCGTTCAGTTTCCAAAGATTGGTTAAGAGCCTCAAGCCGAGCTTGATCACGTTGTGCAAGCCAGACATTCAAAACAGCGGCGGCGAGGGAGTCGCAAAGATTTGCATCACTTTCGTAGTTTGAAGCGAGTGGCAGGAGTTTGAGCGCCTCGTTGAGTTGTCGCGACATGTCTGGACCGGGAGCGAGAGTCTTGAGAATGCGTTCAATGGTCTGGCGATAAGCATGATCCTGTGCAGCATCCTCTTCCGGGGCATTTAGAAACTTTTCAAACCGAGCATTAAAAAAACGGTTGTCATTAATGTTCCAGTTTCGTCCGTCCCATGAAATAATCTCGGTAGCGGAATTGAACATAGGCAGATCTCTGCCGAGAAAGCGTGAACCTTCCAAGGATTGTGGGAGGGAAGATGTTGAAGAAGTTTGTGGATTCGAACCATCGTCGCCGCTTGTGAGAGCAGGCCCAGGGGTTGGGGCAGTGTTAAGTGCCGGGCTTTGTGCCAGAGCCTGGGTTAAAATGTTCAATTCGGAGCAAACCGACAGCACAAAAAATACCGTGTAAAAGCAAACGTGAAAAACAAAGCTGTTCATGAGTTAGGAGAAGCAGAGGATGACCTGAGCCCCTGAGCGATTATGGCAAAAGGTATCATCTAGGACCGCGATGTCGAGAGATTCGCCAAAGTGGTGTGGTAAATTTAAGAAGTTGACGCGACTGCATCATCCGGCGAATTTATTTTCACGGTCTGGCAAACGAATGTCGGCACCACACTCCGGAGCATTTCGTGTCTTTGAAGGTTAAAAAATACTCGATGCCCAACAATCAAACAGACAGAGATCATTTGAACGCAGAACCCTCGCCACGGCCACAGCCCGTGAAGACCCGTTTCTCGCCCGCTGCGACAGCAGTTGTTTGGCATGTGATTACTCTGTTAGGTTTGGTGGGCGGTATTTTGCTCGCTGCACGACTTTTTCCTTTCGAGAGCTTTTTAAGTGACATTGCCCGCCTTTTTGAAGCGAACAAGACCCTCGCCCTGGTGCTGTATCCGCTCTTACTTGCCGTTTGCAATCTGCTTCTATTGCCGGGAGGCGTGTTGAGTTTGGCGTCAGGTTGGCTTTTTGACTTCTGGACAGGCTTCACCCTCGTACTTGTGGGGACTCTGCTCGGAGCTATGGGCGCATTCTTTATTACAAGGAACTGGCTGCGAGGCTTTGTGGAACTCCATTTGTTACATCGCCCACGCTGGGCTGTCCTTGACAGGCTTCTTGAGCAAAAAGGATGGCGGATAGTCTTATTGAGCCAGCTTAATCCCCTTTTCCCCACCAGTTTGATAAACTATCTCTACGGCGCCACGCGAATGAGTTTTTGGACATGCATCCTGTGGGTTGCTGCGGGACAGGCTCCCGGGCTATTGCTGTATGTTTACCTTGGCAGTATGGGAAAATTGGGCTTCCAAGTCTGGCACGGTGAAGCCACCCTATCTGCTCTGGAATTTTCGCTCTGGTGTTTGGGATTGATTCTTGGATTTGCTGCCACGATTGCCCTCGGTGTTGTGGCTGCCCGTTTATGGAAAGAAGCCGCCGACCATGTTACGCAAAATGATGCGGCACTGTCAAACGCTGAGCAATGTTGAGGAAATTTTGCGGTTGCCCGCTCCAACCTGTAAAGTGGCCTTGCGGATGGGATAGTTCAGAATTATATTTTAGAATGAGAACCAACCGGGCAGTCAAAACAAAAAGTCAACCATGAGCGCCCGACTCGGAAATGAAAACGCCGGGAGCCTCTCCGTAGAGGTTTCGTATGGCAACAGCTCGACACCTTTTGACTGTAAAGGATTTCATCTCACCGGGCGAGGGATCGAGTTTAACTCTCGTTGGCCCTTTCAGATAGGAACAGAACTGCTAATGGAGTTCGACGCGCACAACGAAAATCTTTACTTCAACCCGCCAGGAATGCCTGCTCGTGTTTGCGCTGCGGGTATCGTTGTGGATTGCGAGATGATACCTGAAACTTGCGGGTTGTATAAAGTCACACTTCTGCTTTCTGAGCTGCCGAAAGGTGCGCGTTCTAAACTTAAGGTACTCTCACGGCTCATCGCCCGCGCTGCGGAGGAGTGAACTATGAACGACCCGATTGCTGTGTCCCTACAGCGACCTGTTGAAGCAGTCCGAATCCCAAGTGGTGAAGTAATTTCGCTTCCAGAAGGAATTTCCGTGGTCATCAGTCAGGCTCTCGGTGGGTCATTTACCATCTATTTGCCTGCAGAAGGTGGGATGTGTCGAATCAACGGCCAAGATGCGGATGCGCTTGGTCTCCCCGTGCCGACGCTGGATCTCTCAAAAGCATCGGGGAGAAGCCTGGAAGAACAAATCTGGGAGCAGCTGCGGGATTGTTACGATCCTGAAATTCATGTTAACATTGTCGATTTGGGGCTTATTTACAACCTGCATGTCGAGCATGCCGAAGGTGGCGCGTTGGTCTTTGTGAAAATGACTCTGACGGCTCCCGGTTGCGGAATGGGACCGGTGCTTGCTGCTGATGCAAGGAGAAGGATTGCCAGTTTGTCAGGCGTTAAAGAAGCGGTTGTTGACGTCGTTTGGGATCCTCCATGGGGCCCAGAACGGATCAGCCCTGAAGGTCGTCGGCAACTCGGAATGGATGAGTTCCTGACGGTTTAATAAAGTCTTTAAGATCGGGATGAAGAGCATTCACGGGGAATTTTTGTTGAGCCATTTTAGTTAGCGGATTACCATTTGTAATTCAAGGAACGACTCCTTTCAGACGCTCACTCAAATGTTAGTGAGGTGTCTTTACAAATCCGCACTTTTTATTTTTTAACCATCCATGTCCGACACGCAAAATCCGATTATTACCAAAACTTACGACGCCTCGATGATTGATAAGCTGGAGGGACTCGAGGCTGTCCGAAAGCGTCCCGGAATGTATATCGGATTCACAGATGAACGGGGGCTTCATCATTGCGTTTTTGAGGTATTGGACAATTCAATTGACGAACACCTCGCCGGTTACTGCTCACGAATCGATGTGACAATTCATGTGGACGGCTCTGTTTCCGTCCGTGACAACGGACGAGGCATTCCGGTAGATGAACATCCAAAATTTAAAATGCCTGCCGTTGAGCTTGTGCTCACAAACCTCCATGCCGGTGGCAAGTTTGGGCAGGGGGCATACAAATTTTCCGGTGGTCTACACGGAGTCGGCGCCAAATGCGTCAACGCTCTCTCAGAATGGTTCAAAGCAGAGGTGACCCGTGATGGGAAGGTTTATCATATCTCTTTTGCCCGTGGCAAGACGAAACAACCACTTACCCTCGTTGGCGAAATCAAAAATAAAAAGCTCTCAGGCACTCTCATAACTTTCCTGCCAGACCCTGAAATTTTTACCACCACCGAGTTTCATTTTGACCGTCTCGCTTCTCGTTTGCGTGAGCTAGCCTTTCTAAATCCCGGACTGGAAATCGTTCTTACCGACGAGAGGACCGAAGGTGACTCCCCGTTGCGTTCAGAAAAGTTTCTATACAAAAACGGTATTGCTGAGTTCGTAAAGGAACTTGGAGAGAACAAGCAAGTTCTTCACCCCAAACCCGTCGTGCTTGCCGGGAAGCGAAGAATTGGAATCAAGGACAAAGATGGTAATCCGGCCGAGGAGGATATCTTTGTGGATTGCGTAATACAGTACAACGACTCTTATTCAGACCAAATTCTCTGTTTCACAAACTCTATCCCGAATCCGGATGGCGGGACGCATCTCACCGGTTTTCGTTCGGCATTGACCAGAGCCATCAATCAGCATGCCAAGTCAAACAGCCTGGTTAAAGACAAAGATCCGGTGATTACAGGAGATGATGTTCGTGAGGGATTGATTTGCGTGCTGAGTATTAAGCATCCGGATCCGAAGTTTGAATCACAGACAAAAGTCAAACTCGTGAATCCGGAGGTCGATGGTGTTGTCTCCTCGGTGATTTACGAGGAGCTCATGGCTTATTTGGACGAAAACCCGCCTATTGCTAAAAAAATTATAGAAAAAGCGCTGACCGCCGCTCGGGCCAGGGAGGCCGCCAGGAAAGCACGTGAGACCGTTCGCAAGTCGGCTTTAACCGGTGGGGGGCTGCCCGGTAAACTGGCAGATTGCAGCGAGCGCAACCCAGATCTTACCGAGTTGTATATCGTCGAGGGTGATTCCGCAGGCGGTTCCGCAAAACAGGGTCGTGACCGTCGCTATCAAGCAATCTTGCCCATCCGCGGTAAGCTCATCAATGTCGAAAAATCTCGTCTCGACAAAGTGCTGCAAAATAACGAAATCCAGACAATGATCACCGCCATTGGGACTGGTATCGGCGAAGGTGACGGCGAAGGTGCGTTTAATCTCGCCAAGCGTCGCTATGGTCGCATCATCATCATGACCGATGCCGATGTGGACGGTTCCCACATTCGCACGCTTCTGCTGACTTTTTTCTACCGCCAAATGCCAGAGCTTGTGCGGCAAGGTTTCATTTACATCGCTCAACCACCACTCTACCTCGTCACGCGACGCCGAAAACAAGAATACGTTCAGGACGATACTCAACTTGCACGCATTCTTGTATCGCTTGCCCTTGAGGAAGTGCGGCTCCGCAAACCGTCAGACAAAAAAGAGCTGACTAAAAACCAGCTCCGAGAGATCATTGAGTTGCTGGAGCGCCTCGAAAAATTGGCCGCCTCTGTCCGCCGTCACGGGGGAGACTTCGAGAGCTTCCTCGCGGCGCGAGACTCTTACGGACGACTGCCGTCTTTCCTCGTGGCCATTCGTGACGGAAACACCGACTTTGTCCGCTACTTCCACTCTAACGAAGAACTCCGTAATTTCTCCGCAGAAAATCCCGATCTTAATCTTTTTGAGGAGGCGGCAAGTGATTACTTACCCAACGGTGACGGCATGCCTTCGGAGCAACCTAACGGCGGGAGCGTTCCTTTGCCCCAGCAATCAAAGAACACTGCTAGCCGCAGGCGGGCGCGACTTATTGAACTCCACGAGTCGGATGCTATTGAAAAAATCATTGACGCGCTTTCCCGTAAGGGACTGGAGATCGAGCACTATTGTGCACAAGACAAACCTTTGTTTGAACTTATCGAGGGAGAAGGCGAAAAAGAGAAAATACATCCCCTTTTCTCTATCCCCGAAATCCTGACGCGCGTGATGGAAATCGGGCGGCAGGGCGTTGAAATTAAACGATTTAAAGGTCTGGGGGAAATGAACCCGAAGGAGTTGTTCGAGACGACGATGAATCCCGAACGACGCAGGCTCCTTCGCGTTTCGCTCAATGAGGAAAACGCTTTGGAGGTCGATCGAATATTTACGATTCTCATGGGCGATGTTGTTGAACCTCGTCGGCAATTCATTGAGGACAACGCGCTCAACGTTCGTAATCTCGACATCTGACAACGAACTTTTTCAACCACCGAATCGTTGCGAATGATGGCCACCGGTGACACTTGGAGGTTCTATGGCCCGGAAGCGATACTCATCGAGTTTGGCGGAGGCAAAGCAACCGCCCTGCGCCGCGTGGCTTCTGCCTGCCAGGCAATTTCCTCCCATCCGCCAAACGGCTTGCGTGATTATGTCCCGGGCTTTTCCAAGTTATTGCTCATTTTTGAACCATCCCTTCGTCGGCAGCTTCCCTCACGCGCAGCGGAAATAGTGAACACGATTATCTCCCGCAGAACGCCTCGTATCTTCAAACCGCGACTTCATGAACTGGAGGTCGTTTACGATGGCCCTGATCTCGAATTTGTTTGTGAGAAAACCGGGTTAAACCTTGAGCGTCTGATTGCCCTCCATTCGCGACCGCTTTACACGGTCGGGATGCTTGGTTTTTCGCCTGGATTCCCCTACCTCACGCCGCTCGATAGACGTCTTCATCTCGGACGGCGCGATGTGCCTCGTAAATGGATCGAACCTGGGTCGGTGGCCATCGGTGGCCCCCATACCGGCATTTACTCCATCGCCAGCCCCGGAGGCTGGCATCTGTTAGGTCGCACTAATGCTGCGTTGTTTGTCCCCGAAAACCTTCCGGAGGAGATGTTTTTGCTAGCACCCGGGGATAAAGTTCGTCTTCGTCCGGTTAACGAATTTTCCATCTCCCCTTCCGCCTCTTCCCAAAAATGACCCGGCTGGCACTTGTTCGGATTGAAGCTGTAGGTGCAGGGCTTTCCCTGCAAGATCGTGGTCGAAGGGGATGGCTGAGATTTGGTGTTCCTCCAAGTGGTGCCATGGATTCCCAAGCAGCTCTTTACGCAAACCGACTCCTGCAAAATCCCCCCGCGGCTCCAGTGCTCGAACTCTACAGGCTTGGTGCGAGGCTACGTTTTCTTGCTCCGGCACTCATTGCGTTGGCTGGTGCCTCAGTCTTTCATAGTCTCCCTTCCTGGCGCACTCATCGCGTTTGCAAGGAGCAGGTGCTGTCAGCCAGCGAAGAAGGACCCGGCGTGTGGACATACCTCGCCATCCCGGGCGGTTTTGAAACCCCTACCTGGCTCGGAAGTGCCAGTGAGAACCCGAGAGCCGGGTTCTCATCACACCTCACTGCTGGAGATATACTCTTTGCACAGGAGAATCCAGATCCTCACCTTCCAGGCATTGGAAACCGCTTTTCATCTCCTGATGCGTACGCAGATTATCAGCGGCCACCATTATTGCGTGTTCATGCCGGACCTCAGGCGAGCCTTTTTTCGCGCTCCGCTCGAAAACTCTTTTTCGAGACCGAGTGGAAGGTAAGCGCAGATTCGGATCGCTGCGGCTATCGCCTGGATGGAGCGTTGGTTGAGGCTCCAGGTATGGAAATTGAGAGTGAACCTGTTCTAGTTGGATCGATTCAAATTCCCCCTGGAGGACAACCTCTTGTGACTATGCCCGACGGACCCACTGTAGGTGGCTATCACAAAATAGGCGTTGTGGACCCGGAGGATTTATTCTGGCTTGCTCAATCAAAGCCGGGTCATGTGATCAAGTTTCGTCCAGCGGAGGAGGCTCCTTCTCCAAGCCGTTAATCGCTTTTGCTTTAAACTCGACCTGCCCCTCGAAATTCTCTGAGCAGCGCGATCGGATTCGGATGTCGCATGAGACTTTCACCCACTAGGATGGCTTCAGCGCCTGCCTTTCGAACACGGGCCACATCTTCAGCTGTGCGAATGCCACTCTCACTGACCACCGTAATCCCATCATCAACTTGCGGTGCAAGCATTTCGGTGATTGAAATGTCAACTTCAAATGTTCGTAGGTCTCGATTGTTAATTCCGATCAGGTTGGCACCAAGATCCAGAGCTCGGTCAAGCTCCCGCATGGAATGTACTTCAACGAGAACATCCAACTGACATAGCACTGCTGTTTCTTGAAGTCGACGAAGTTCGGCGTCCGAAAGAGCCGCGACGATCAACAAAATCGCATCGGCTCCAGCTGCGGCCGCTTCAAAAATCTGAAGCGGTTCGATCACGAAATCTTTTCGTAACACAGGCAGACCAATTCCCGACCGCACAACCTCCATGTCTTCAATCGAACCTTTGAAGAATTCACGGTCCGTCAAAACAGAGACTGCATCAGCCCCGCCATCCTCATACCTTTGAGCCACTCCCATTGGATCAGCTAAATCTTTGATGTTCCCTGCGCTAGGGGAGGCGCGTTTTACCTCGCCGATAATTCCCACACCACCGTCTTGGCGTCGAAGTGCACTACGGAATCCCCGAAATTCATTTCGCCTGAGTGCTATCCGGCGGAATTCCTCTTGTCTTGATTTGAGCGCCTCGACTTCGCGACGTTTGGTGGCGATGATTTTTTCAAGCGTATTCATCTAGTAGAGCATGCAGTCAACTCAGTTCATCTGCCAACTTATTTTCTCTTTAGACGTTTTGAACTGGAAGCTATCGGGTTTTTGTCCCACCATGGAGCATGCAACCAGCGGTATGGTTGCACGGCTCTCCGCTGTTTTCTATTCCAACGATTAAAGTCCTTACATGTTGCCACCGCCCTCCTTATTTACAACGGCCAGACGCTCTTCGGAGCGGGAACTTTTTCTCGCCCGTTTGGGAATTCTTGTCGTCATCGCGGCCTGGGGGTTGATTGCCTGGCGTCGCTCCGCACGAATTGTCATAGACTACGGGAGGGAGCTTTTTTGTGCGTGGCGACTTTCTGAGGGAGATCTCCTCTACAAAGATGTCTGGTATTACTACGGGCCGCTCGGAGCCACACTTAACTCTCTGCTTTTCTCTATTTTCGGTCCGGGCTATGACTCTCTTTTAATTTTTAATCTCCTACTCATTGCAATCTGCGCCTTTGCGCTATTTGAGATGATGCGCAAGGCTTCTGGATTTGCGCAGGGGGCTGTTGCTGCGGCTGTTTTTATTAACCTTTTTGCCTTCGGTTATGGTTATATGGCGCAAAATAATAATTTTTTGACCCCGTATTCCCATGAGGCTACCTATGGAACATACCTTACAATCGGTCTGATCGTCGCGCTTTGGAGAATGCATTCCTGCAAGAAACTGTCGTGGCTTGTGCTCGCAGGAATGCTTGCTGCAGCAAATCTCTTCACAAAGCCGGAAAATTTGTTCGCCAGCGCGGTCGTCTCTTTTTTCGGACTGGGATTTATTATTCTGAAAAATCGTGGAATAAAAAATTTCCATTTCAAAAGTCTTGCAGCATTTATTCTCCCCGCTCTGGCCATCGGGATAATTCCAACCATTTGGTCTTTCATTTTACATGGCGGCATTGAAGGAGTCTATGCGGCGCATTCAGCCTGGATGGCCGTCTTTTCGCATCCAGCCATTACTGGTTCACGATCGAATCTCTCTTTCATTGGGCTTGCAGCTCCTGGGGAAGGTCTCGATCGGGTAATTTCTTCTGTATCGGTTTTTGCAACAACCAGCTTCTCTGTGGCCCTGTTTTGCTGGGCAGAGCGAATTAAAAAAACAACTCTCCGAGTTTCGGTGGTTGGCATCGGAGGACTTTTGCTGGCATGTTTGATTGTTTGGAGGTTACCTGAACATCTCGGAGGATTTCTACCAATAACCTCAGCGGTCATCCTATTGTTTAGAACGAGGGCTTATTTGTCTGCGGAACAACAGGGTGATGCGAGTTCCGACAAATTCGTTCTCATGCTTTGGTCAGTGTTCGGAATGGTCATGCTGTTAAAGATGGCCCTATTCCCGCGCATAACCCACTATGGGTTCTTTCTCGGTATGCCGGCTATGGTTGATCTGGCGCTGTGTTTAACGAAAGAGGTGCCGACCTTAATAAGCCGCCTAGGTGGGAACTTAAGGTATGCACAAGTAGCCTTTGCCGGATTGTGCTCTTTGATCATTGTGCGCACCATGTTTATAACAGTGATGTACTACGGTATTATCAATACGGCCGTAGGGAAAGGACGGGACGTCATGTTAGCACACGATCCTAACTGGCATCCGCTTGGTATAGTGCTTGAAAATGTCCGCCGGTATCTTGAAGAACAAAAGGTAAATTCTCTCATCGTCTTACCAGAAGGTCCCGCCTTAAATTACCTTTTGAGGGTTGGC
This sequence comes from uncultured Chthoniobacterales bacterium, assembly GCA_937924445.1. Lineage (GTDB taxonomy): Bacteria > Verrucomicrobiota > Verrucomicrobiia > Chthoniobacterales > CALDSX01 > CALDSX01. The sequence continues at coordinate 11,049 of CALDSX010000118.1, read as the reverse complement.
ACCGGATTTAAGGGGTTCGTTTTCAACCCAGGGGAGATTGCCGCTTATGGTATGGAACGGCTTCTGCGTGAGCTTCAAGAGAAGCCTCCAGAACGAGTCGTTATTCTCTCACGTGGGCTGTCTGAGTTTGGTTATACTGTCTTTGGATCAGAAGATGGGTCAGGAAAAAAAATCCTCGATTGGGTTGTCGCGAATTATGAAGTCGAACGTAAGTTTGGAGGCGACCCACTCGACCCGGATCAGTTTGGAGCCACCGTCTCAAAATATGTCGGTCCAAAGTCAGACAGGAAACCGGAAAGTTGAAGATAAATCGAAAAAAAGCTCAATCACCTTAAGGAGACGTAAATAAGAGTGTCCTGATGAAAGGTCTAAAATATGCAAAACATAACTCTGAAGGACTCTGGCTCCTTGGCCTTGTGGTTGGGTTGGGCTTATTCCTCGCTTGCGGTGTGGGGAATCTGGAGAAAATCAACTACCTTGCAGAAGGAAGCTCAGCGAAAGTTCATCTCCACCACGACTACGAATCCCAAACCGGATTTGCCCGCGACCTGAGAGTTCGAATACTCCCGCACGCCTTTGATGCGCTGCAGTACATTCAACACGCTCAGGAAGCCGTTCAGAAGCGGGTTTTGCGTCTGCGCGACACCGAGGTGGACAATGCCCCTCACGGCCGGGAGATGCACTGGAGTCAAGCGCTTATTTGGCTGCTGATCGGTCTTGGCTGGATCCATGCGTTTATTTTCAACTGTCCACATGCCGCTGGGATAGAGGCCGCCGCAAGTTACGCACTGCCGGTTTTGTTTGTGCCATTAATGGTGGTGATTGGGATTTTAGTAAGAAAAAAGTTTGGAGAAAAGGCGACCGGCATTTTGTTGTTTGGTCTCTTCGCATGCTTGCCAATAAGTGAAGCTATGACTTTTGGCCAGTTCGATCATCACGGCCCTGCATGTATCGCAGTTGTCCTGATGGTTCTCGCTCTTGTTTTGGCTTGGGGAAGAGGTCGAGCGGAGACTTTGAGCACAACAGAGGCAAACTTCTGGGCGACCTGTGCCGGGCTGGCAGGTTCTGTTGGCATGTGGCTCAGTGCTTCAACCACAATTCCGTGTATCTTCGCGCTAGGCCTAAGCCTCCTACTCTCTTCTCTTATGGCTCAAAAGGACCGCAGCCCTTTGATTCGCCGATGGGGCATCTCAGGAGCCGTTGCCTCCCTCTTTTTTTACTTGCTGGAGTACTTTCCTTTTCGGATGGGTATCCGTTTGGAGATCAACCATCCATTTTACGCCTTATCCTGGGTTAGTGGTGCAGAGCTCTTCGCGCGTCTTGGCTCTGTTCGCCTAAAGTGGAAAAGCCGCAACAAAGCGGCTGAAGTGATCTTATTGTTTGTCCTTGTCTTCCTGGCATCTTTCCCCGTCTTGGCGATTGTTATCTGGGGTAACTCGATATTCGTTCCGATGGATAAGTTTGTAAGAGATGTTCACAAACTGCACATCATGGAATTCGAATCAATTCCCAATCTGTTTTTAAAAAAAGATGCGAGTCAGATGTTACCTGTACTTTTTACTCCACTACTAGGGATTCTTTCACTCGGGATAGCATCCATTGTACGAAAAAGTGCCACCACATTTTTATTGAGCGGACTTCCCTTATTGACAATGAGCGCCCTTGGGATCTGGCAAATTCGTTGGCTTATTCCCTCAAACGGCTTGGGAGTTCTTGCCCTTGCGGTTAGTTTCTGGGCGCTCGTGCCCTCCTCTTCGGAGGGGGATAAAGAGCCTTCTTTCAGGTTGCTTGGCAAGAAAAACATCTTTGCGGCGGCCCTGCCAACTATAACTGTTGGAGGAATGTTTTTCTTTTGCCTAATTCAGGTAGTTCAGGAAGCACAAAAACGAGCCCGCCCTGAGGTGTTGCTCGATGTTTTCGACTCTTACGCATTAAGTGGTAGAGATATAGGACATCTCATTTCGGAACGCATGCCGCCACGGCAACGTCCGGTCATACTCAGTAGCCCCACTATGACCCTTCTTTGCGCTTACTTCAGCGGTGGAAAGAGCATCGGCACATTTTACTGGGAAAACGCCGAGGGCTTGAAAGCCACCGACACCCTGTTTCTGGCCCCCGATGAGGAGAAATTCCGTGAAGCAATCATTGCCCGTGGTGTAACTCATATTGTTCTGCCGCTTGGCGAACTTGATGAACTGCTCTCCGATGGCCTGGGTGGCAGGGCACGCTTTGGTATGGGGCCGCTACCGGGGTGGTTTCTTCAAAAAGCTTTGGCCACAAAAAACCTTCCAGACTGGCTCAGCCCGGTTTATTATGAAAGGCCGCAGGGCGTGGAAATAAATTGGGCTGCTTTGCTTGAGGTGCGGATTGGGCAGACAAAGGCGGAGGCACTCATCGCACGTGGCGACCACGATCTATCCTCCGGAGATAGAGTGAAGGCGCGCGAACGGTATATGCTTGCCACGAAAATCGAACCGAGTTTGTCGAAGGCATGGCTGCGGCTTGCGGAGCTTGCTGAAAACAACACCGATCGTGAGGCAATTCTTCAAAACGCAATTGGGGTATGTGACGTCTCAGAGCTCATAAAGTCAACTATTTGTCTCCTACGTGAACGGAGCGACTACAGCAGCGATTTTCTGGAAACATTACTTCCGCGCCTCTTGGCATTAAATCCCACCGATCCTGATTTAAATGCTGAAAGGGCGATTCAGTTGCTCGTCAAAGATGGCGGAGATGATCCCCAAGTTGCAAGCCGTTTGTCTCAGGCAAAAGAGTTAATTTCTGCGCTCCCGATCATGAGCGGTTGGTCGGGGGTTCGTCAGCTCGTCGCTGAGGGGCTCCTCGAAATAAGGGCAGGACAAAAAGATGCTGCACAAAAAGTTCTACAAAGGGCGTTTAGTAAAGCGCGCGAGGAAGATCTTCCCATGGCCGCACGCGGGGAGATCGTAAAGTACATGGCGGAAGCGCGTAAATGAGGTTAGAAAGTCCAAACAACAGAGACTGTCGCACCTCAAAAGGCATGTTCCAAAGCCTTTGCCATGCGAAGGGTCTATTTTCGCTCGGGTTTATTATCGGCGCTGGCATTTTTCTCACAATTGGGCTTGAAACCCTGGATCGAACTGCCGCCAGCACTGCCGATCCCTCCACACAAATCAAACCGCTGATTGATCCGCGTTCCCCGACGGGTTTTTCAAGGGGAATGCGCGTTCAGACTCTGGATCAGTGCTGGGATGGGTTTATGTGGATTATGCTCGCTCAGGAAGCATCGGAAAAGGGAGTGCTCCGGCTTCGCCACACCCAGGTGGATAACGGACCCGAGGGGAGGGAAGTGCATTGGAGCCAGAGCGTTATGTGGCTCCTGCGTCTATCGGGCTGGATCCATGCGATTATTTTCTCTGTCCCCCTCGGCGCGGGGATAGAGGCGGCGGCGCTTTGGGTGATGCCTCTGCTGTTCATTTTTCTGGTAACAGTGTTCGGCCTCTTTACACGGAGAGAGCTCGGCGAATTTCCTGCAGCTGTTTTTGTTTTGGCCCTTTTTATTTGCGGTGGGCTAAGCAGTTACATGACTTTCGGGCAGGCAGATCATCATGGTATGGTGGCGATGGCGATTGTATTTTCTGTTCTGACTTTTGGGCTTGCTTTTGAAAGAAACGAGGCGTTGCGAGATGATTCATTCCGAAGCGGACGTTTCTCCCTGGCCATATTGAGCGGGGTAAGTATGGGCATTGCTTTATGGATCAGCGCCTCCTCCGCCCTGCCGGTGATCATTGGATTAGGTGTGGGAATTGCGTCGGCGATCGCTTTTTGTTGGCCTGGAAACGAGAGGCTCAATGCTCGGGGCTTTGCCCGTTGTCTGCGCCACTGGAGTAGAGCAGGGGCATTTACATCTTTTTGTTTTTATCTTGTGGAGTATTTTCCCTCGCATTTTGGTTGGCGACTAGAGGTTAATCATCCCCTCTACGCTCTGAGTTGGGTCGGTGGCGGAGAACTGCTGGCCCGCTTTGTGGAATGGCGTGGTGCCATAAAGACTCCATGGGTAACAAGCAAACGGGTTATTGTAACCTTCGTTGCTCTTGTTGCAGTCGCGGCCACACCTCTGGTGTTTTTGTTCTTTTCTAAAGACGTTTTTCTTCCTGCAGAACCGTTTGTTTTTGCAGTGCACAAAAATCATATATCTGAATTTCAAAGCATTCAGGCCCTTACCAAGAAACATGGGTGGATTTATCCGGCCGGAAGATTCGCCTGTCCCCTCGCTGTAATAGTGACGCTCTGGATGCTTGCCAGAGACAGAAGCCGACTCGCAAAGGCAATCTGTTTCACAATGCCAATGAGCTTTCTTTGTTTGATGTCTTGTCTGCAAGTGCGGTGGGGCATTCTTGCAAATGCTTTTGCGATAGGATACTTACCCTTTATCGCGCAACAACTTTTTGGGTGGTGCCCCTCCTCCGCCAGACGGCAAATGTTAGGTGCTCTAACAGTAGCAATGATGTTCGGTTTCTTTGCTGCTTTGCAATTAATTCTAGCGTTTCAATCGATTCTCAAACGAAGCGACGCGAAAAGGCAAGATGAGTTTGCAAATAGGCTGGTTGTTGGCTACCGATGGGTCGCACATGAAATCGCTGAGCGAATGCCACCCCACAATCGCGCTACGATTCTTAGCAGCCCTTCCATTACTCTCCTTTTGACTTATTTTGCTGGGGCAACCGGTCTGGGCACCTATTACTGGGAAAACGCGTCTGGGTTGAAGGCGGCTGATGCGCTATTTCTTGCTGACACAGAAGAAACCTTCGAAAATCTTGTCCATCAGCATCGAATTTCACACATTGTCATTCCGTCGGATGAGATGGGATATTTACTCTCTGAAGGTCTTTGCGGTTTGCCTCGGCGCGCCGGGCGTAACCTCTCCAAATCCTATCTGGCTCGAGTTGTTATGAACGAGACCTGTCCAACATGGCTAAATCTCTTGGCAGCGCCTTCCTCCGAAGGTGTAAAAGCGGGGTTCCCGATTGTTATCGAAGTTCGGCGCGGCCAAACCCGCGCAGAGCAGCTTGTCGAACAAGCCGATGTTGAAAATGTGAATGGCAGACAAGACGTTGCTCGTAAGTTGCTCATGGAAGCTTTTGCACTCGACCCATCGCAGGCAAGAGCGGTTGTTCGGCTCGCCTTAATGGAGTCAGAGAAGGAGTCTATTGCCAAGATTATTGAGGAGGCAAAAAGCTCACCACATCAAATAGCCAATGCAGCCATAGAGGAGGCAAGACGTTATTCTCTGCCACTTCCACGGCCGCTTGAGATTCTTATTGGGATCCTCTCACATCGACAGCCGGACAATGGTCCCCTCAAAGCAGAATTCATATTACAACAACGTGCAAAGGCTTTTTTGTCAACTGCCAGCCCGAAATGTGAGCAAACCGAAAATAAACTATTAGAAAACGAATTCCCAATAAAAACCGAGCGTGATGCCATACGAATCGGGCTGGCCAACGCACTCACCTACGCACTCAATAGTGATGAGAAATCAGCGGAGAATACGTTCGCCCAGATTTTCTCTTTGGGAACAGAGGCAGATTTGCCCGTGTCAGAATTAAGAGAGATTATTCGCCTTATGGCCACAGTTCGTCGAGGATTTGTGAACCAATCCGAAAAGAAAGTGAATGAGTTTTAGTCGTTGTATCCGTCCCAAAAATTGCTGGGAATAACATTGGGATCAAATTTCGAAATGGTTGCGGGGTCCACTCGCACACCGTTTCGAACTTCATTTAAGATATATGTTCCTCCAAGGATGTCCTGCCCATTCATGTCATAAATTCGTGTGCCCGGACGTAAGTAACCACGAATTTCACTGAATGTAACAGTATCCATGGCGCCACGATTTGTTTCGATGGCGTACTGCGACAGCGCACTGTCTATAGAACGAGCGTGGTCAAGCACGACGGTAGCGAGCGAGCGTTGTCGTGCACGGATTACTGCGGGAGCCGCAAGAGCAGCCAGCAAAGCGACAACAGCAACTACAATCATTATTTCGACAAGGGTAAATGCTCCCTTGCCTGATAGTTTTTGGGAGATCATTGGTGGTTAGATGATGGGTTATGATTAAATAATAGAACATGGGAAGCCCCTAAGATTAAAAATGGGGAGTTGATAACATCTACTCTTGAGCAGAAAAAGTGCCATTCAAGAAAACCCTTCCGAGAACCAGACGGCGCACGGTTTCGAAGGTAAGCTTGACTTTATTCACATCCTTTCGCCCTCAGAAGTCTAGGGTGATGCACCTCGGTTTTCCCCTGCCTCGCAAAAGCGATATTCAATGTTATTGTGGTTCTATCAATTATGATTGTCTGAAGTGCTTTTTCCTTGTCGAGGAAAACATTATCTGCACGATGTTCCAAATGAAAAGAGAATTCCAAATTAGCGAGACAGGACGTTTTGGTGGGATAACGCGCCTCTATGGGCAGAAGGCTCTGGAACGATTTCGTCAGGGTGTGGTGTGTGTCATCGGTCTCGGGGGAGTTGGATCATGGTCTGTCGAAGCACTTGCACGTTCAGGAGTCGGGCACTTTGTCCTTATTGACCCAGACGATGTTTGTCTCACCAACATGAATCGTCAGATTCATGCCGTGGATCAAACCGTTGGGCAGCCGAAGGTATTCGCTATACGCGAGAGGATTATGGCTATTAATCCTTCAGCGGAGGTTCATACACATACCATTTTTCTAAACGCAAAAAACGTCTCGGAGTTGATAACCCCTAGGCTTGACTGTGTTATAGATGCCATAGACAGCGTCTCGGCCAAATGCGAAATTATCGCGCGCTGTCGAGATATTGGTTTGCCTGCCATCAGCATCGGCGGAGCTGGAGGGCGAGTCGATGCTTCTATGATTCGCAAAGGGGATCTCGGCGAGGCTTGGGGCGACCAGTTGCTCCGTCTTGTGCGGAAAAAACTGCGTCGGGATTTTGGATTTCCCAAGGGCGAAAGAACGCGATTTGGCATGCCCTGTATTTTTTCGCATGAAAGGCAACGTTATTGGTGGCGTGATGGGAGTGTTTGTTGCTCTCCCGAGCCTGGCGTCTCAACCGCGCTTGACTGTGCTTCGGGATTTGGAACTGCCTGTCATGTGACTTCGGTGTTTGGCATGTTCGCAGCAGGGGAAGCGCTTTCGATTTTGGCAGCGCGTGCGGGGACAGGACCAGAGTGAGTTTTTGTTGGAGGTGTTGCGTAAAAGAGAGAGAAAAGAGTGATAACCAAGCTAACTGGACGTTTGATTTGGAAATAGAAATCGATCTTGTGTCAAGAAAAAGAATATCTGCGTCAGCCAGGCGTTTGCCTTAGTAGTTAAAATGACGGGTTTAGAAGAACGTCCCCATCCGGAACTGGATGCCAAAATCCTACAAGCCTATTTGACATAGAGGTAAGAGCTTGGGCTCACGGGACTATTCATCCCGTAACGTTTTTTCTGCTCAAGCTTTTGTGCAGTCGCGACTTAAGATAATGGTTGTCAAAACTCGTCTGCCTCGGCGGATTAGGTTTGGGAACGAGCAGCCCTAGAATAAACAGAACGAGTGAGTGCAAGAGGCATTTTCTTCCTTTGTAGAACCGCAGTCCGCAATTGGTCGGCCGACAGAATATGCACCATTCGAGTTGCGTCGTGGCGTCAATGAGCATAAGTTGTCAAAATGAATTTACTTCAATTCACAAAAAAGTTGGTTTTCTCTGTGTGTGGCGCCTTGATGCTTGCGGGATGTGTTGTTTACGAACCCGGTCCTACGCTGCCTCCACCTCCTCCGCCAAGACCGCTACCTCCATCGGCAAATGTTCCTCTTTACAGGCCAGGATATTTTGTTCCTGTGCTCCCTCCTGGCTGCCGGAGAATTTATCACGGTGGAGTGGCTTATTACGTTTATGGGCCAAATTATTACAGGCCGCATCGTAACGGGTATATCGTTGTTCCGCGGCCCTTTTGATCACTTTGCCCGGTTCCATCCCGTGTGATCGTTGAGTTGGCCAAGAATCCGTTCGTCGCTATGTGATGGCCTGTTAGGCCCAGAGCATTTCAGGATATTCCCCTTGGGCAACGAGTTCTTTTAGGGCGGCTTGAACTTTGGATTTGTCCTCGGTGTACGTCACGCCAAACCAGCGTCCGTTCGTGGGCAATACGGCGACTTCCGCTTGGTTGTTGCTGACGAGTTCGGAAACTACGCTTGGGATGTAGGATTCTGCTTTGGGATCTTTGCCGTTAGATTTCAAAAAAGCAATCAGCCGCTCTTCTATAAGAGGGAACAGAGCGGGGGTAAAGCCCCAGAAATTCATTGAAACCGGTTCTGCCCCGGTCAGAACAGTTTGACCACGCGCTGGATCACGATTTGCAATCACGCCATCAATTCGCTGAATTTTCGTCATTTCATCTACCTCAAGTAGCCGATTTTCTTTGTCCACCAGGCAGACACCGCGCGCGACGCTACCGAATTCCGAAAGCGTTTTGTCGAGCCGATAACCCGCCATAGCGAATTTGGCTTTGGAAGGGGAAGAGTGAGCCAGAAGATAATCACCAACGCGTTGATAGGCATCGCGTCCGTAGAAATCATCTGCGTTGACCGCGACAAATGGGCCTTTTAGGACATTTCTGGCGGACCAAATTGCGTGGGTTGTACCCCATGGCTTTTGTCGAACAGACGGTTCTGCACCGGTTCCGGGTGGAAGTTCGTGCAGCTCCTGAAAAACGTAATCCACAGCGACGCGGGTGGTGAATTTTTCGCCGATCTGCCTTTTGAAAAGTTCCTCGAAATCGCGTCGAATAATGAAAACAAGCCGATCGAAGCCGGTCCGAAGGGCGTCGTAAACAGCGTAATCGAGTAGGGTTTCACCGGAAGGCCCCATCGGATCAATCTGCTTTAGCCCGCCGTAACGACTACCCATGCCGGCAGCCATGACGAGAAGTGTAAGTTTGCTCATATTAAAATGCTTTTCGGAGTTGTTGGAATGCCGAAGCCCAGTCGAGAGTGGCAATATCAGACTGATTAGCGAGGCCGATCTTTGACTCGATAGATGGTTTCGTTAGGTTTCATCAAATCGAGTTTCTCGCGAGCGATCATTTCAATATACTCACGGTCGTTTTTTATGAGCTCAATTTCGGCTTTTTGTTTGTCGAGTCGGGCTCTCTCTGCTTCGATGCGTCGTTCGAGCTGGGCAACCTCGTGGCGAAGAGCCTCGTGGTCACCAACAGCCGGTTTGAAAGCCCCGACGATCAGGAAACCGACAGTAACAAAAATCAGGAGGACGAAGAAGCGATTAAGCGAGTTAAGCCCTTTCGGCTCGGGATCAACCTGAAACAGTCCTGTACGGGGATTTTTCAAACCGGCTTTATTTGGAGTGTTTGTGACTGATTTTTAACTTTTACTATCGATTAGCGCATTTTACCACCAAAAACCGCGTTTGTGCCTAGGGCTTGTTCGATGCGGAGGAGCTGGTTGTATTTGGCAACGCGATCTGTCCGGCAGAGGGAACCTGTTTTGATCTGACCGGCGTTGGTTGCGACGGCAATATCTGCGATGGTCGTGTCTTCAGTTTCGCCTGAACGATGGCTAATGACGGCGGTGTATCCGTGTTCTTTCGCGAGTTCAATTGCATCGATAGTTTCGGTGAGTGTGCCGATTTGGTTCACTTTGACAAGGATCGAGTTGGCGACGCCCTCCTCGATGCCCCTCCGAAGGAACTCGACGTTGGTCACAAACAAGTCATCACCCACAAGTTGTGTTTCGGCTCCCATTTGTGAGGTGAGCACTTTCCAACCGGCCCAATCGTTCTCGGCACATCCATCTTCAATGCTGATGATCGGAAACTTCGCCGAGAGTTCCTTGTAATAAGATACTAATTCCTCGGCTTTTTTGATGGAGCCATCCGACTTTTTGAACACATAAACGTTTTTCTCGCTGTCGTAAAACTCGCTTGAAGCAACATCCAGTGCGAAGAAAACTTCCTTACCGAGCGTGTAGCCGGCTTTTTTGACTGCCAGTGCGATAGATTCCAGCGCATCGTTGGCGGAAGCGAGTTTGGGGGCAAATCCGCCTTCATCTCCAATAGAAGTGCTTAGGCCACGCTCTTTGAGAACGCTCTTGAGCGCATGGAAAATTTCGCAGCCGCATCGAAGCGCTTCCGAAAATGTCGGCATACCTTTTGGCATGATCATGAATTCTTGGAAGTCAATAGGTGCATCGGAATGGGCACCACCGTTCATGATATTCATCATTGGCACAGGCAACACTTTGGCGTTTGGCCCGCCGAGGTATTTGTAAAGTGGCTGTCCGAGTTGTGCAGCAGCGGCGTGGGCCGTGGCGAGAGAGACACCAAGAATGGCGTTGGCACCGAGCCGACTCTTGTTTGGCGTGCCGTCAATGGCAATCATCTTTTTATCGATGCCTGTCTGATCGAGTGCGTCCATTCCACAGATCTCTCCCGCCAGCTCAGTTTCAATCGAGGAGATAGCTTTGGTGACGCCTTTGCCGAGATAACGATTTTTATCGCCGTCCCGAAGCTCCCAAGCTTCGTGCTCACCTGTGCTGGCACCTGAGGGCACGGCAGCGCGTCCTAATGATCCGCCGGAAAGTCGAACATCCACCTCAACAGTGGGATTGCCGCGGGAATCGATAATCTGTCTGCCGGTGATGCTTTTGATAATAGTTTGTGACATAGAGTAAAGATATGGTTATCTGCCTCGACTGCGTCGCCCTGGTGGGTCCGCATTTGGTTTGTTAAGAACTGCGTCCAGAGATGGCGAGGCTGGCTTACTGGGACGCAGGCGGCTCTTGCAAGCGCCCCTTATCATGCCAAAGAGAACGAGAAGAGGCAATCATTAAGAGAAAATTCTTTGCTTTTTAAGAAACCCATTCGTATAGGGCTTCGACCATTTTTTTGGTTCATCCGGGAAGTTCATGTTTAGACGAAGATTGAGATGTGATATAGGAGGGCATAAGTCAAAGTCTGTTGTATCATGCGTTTGGAGTGCGAGAGGGCTACGAATATCGGAAGACGGAGTATGTAGAGGGGCGAGTGGA
>CALDSX010000117.1 GCA_937924445.1 uncultured Chthoniobacterales bacterium | reverse complement strand
TCACGGCTCAGGCGCGAGCGACACCACTCGGGATGTTCGTCCAGCAGCCCCCGGATCCAAGCGATGTCCACGCCGTTCAACTGGCGGCCTTGCATCACCAAGACGCTTGTCATGGCGAGCAAGATACGGCAGGCACCCCTGGTGAATCAGCAAAAAACGAACTTTTTTCTGTTGCGTTCGGGGGGGGTAATCTATTCTTCAGTTACTGATGGTCCCATGATGGGACTACCTGAGCAGTTACTTTCTAACAAACATACAGAAAAACGTCGCGTTTTTGCAAAGAATGCAGAAGCAAACAAAGGCGGATCGTTCCTGACAGTTTTCGGTTTTCCCAGCGTGTGGAAAACGCTGGGCCGACAGCCCCATGCCCTGCATTTTAAAGGGCCTTTCGATTCTGAAAGAAACCTTTTTGAAAGGGTCTTAACCCGCTTTTCTCAAATTTTTCGTCACGATGTGCCAATTTCCCAGCGTGATAAGGTGCGCAAAGAGAGAGACGGAGGGCGGTGCAGAAACAAACCGCTCGAGGAGCGAGCAACTGCAACAGCGCCACGACGGGATAGAACCAGCCGCACCACAACGGGTGCGAAAAATGGGGGTATGTTGTTCTGAATGTGAACGAACCCGTTTGAGTTAACCCATTTTTTGTTCCAAATGAATTTGCCTATTGAGTATAGTGTTAAGTGAATGTCGCGACAGAACTCTAGCAGATCATATCGTTTTGGAGGTATTCTGAGGATTTTACTCTCTGGATGCCTACTGCTAGGGGGGCTTATTATCACGCGAAAGGCTGCTGCGGAGAGTCCTGCGGAAGCTAAGCCGTTCACGCACCGGCTAAAGCCTGACGAGAGCTTTTCCACACCTCTTGTCACCCGATTTGGCAATGAAAATCGTGCTGAGCCGACCCGCACGGCGCAGTCGTCCAGTTCTGCAGGGTCTGCTGCGCGAGCTGATCAAATCCGGGCCATACGCGAGGCTTACGGAGCCAGCACAGGGCCCATTACTTACAACATCGGTGCGGGACTTGATTTTGAATTCAACGATAACGTCCTCCAAACGAACGCAAAGCGGAAATCCGATTTCATCCTGGGGCCACAAATGAGTCTGACCGCCTTTTGGGGAATCACGGAGCTTAACACCTTGAGCGTTCATCTGACAGCCGGGTATAGTTACTACCTCGACCACAACGAGTTAAGTGATTTTTTCTTCAACACAGGCTTTGCTCCTGGATCGCAAATCGATCTCCAGATCTTTGTCGGTGACTTTGTCATCACCATCTTTGACAAACTCGCCTACAGCAGTTCGCCCTTCCAGGTTATTCAAAACTCGGGTGACCTTGGAGGTCAGCGAATTGTTACCACAAGCGACTACGGGCGGTTGCTCAACACAGTTGGCCTGGAGGCCCTTTGGGATCTTAACGATCTTGTTCTGGTCGTCGGCTTTGAACATTTCAATTATTGGAGCTTTGGTGACTCTGCTGAGACGCAAGATCGTGTGATGGACGAACTCTCAGGTGCGGCCCGATTCTCTTTTTCACCCGCCGTGGCTGCTGGTTTTGAGGGGGGGCTCAGCCGGACCACTTACACTGTTAATTTTCAAAATGACAGCGTCGGCTATTCGGTTGGCCCCTTTGTTGAATGGCAGCCAACCGAGCGCACGCGCTTGCGCTTGATGGGAGGCATGCAAGAGAGAGATTTTAGTGAGGGCGGACTCAATGGAGATTTGGAGAATCTCTCAACCTGGTATGGCGCCGTTCAGATCAACCAAAGTTTGACAGACTGGTTCAAACACAAAGTTGAAGTCGGCCGTGAGGTTGCGCTAGGCACAAATACCAATTTTAGCATCGTCCGATTCATTCGCCATCGAGCAAGCTGGGATGTCATCCGGAACTGGGATCTCTCCACAGAAATCGGTTGTCAACAATCAGAGGATTCTGCGGGCTTATTCGCCGCAGAAACATCTACGTTTATCGGGACGGTAAATCTTGCGCGGATGATTATGAAAAACCTGAGGTTGATTGTTCGCTATCAATATGTCAATGCGGATTCTAATGACCCGCTACAGTCCTTTGAACAAAACTTGCTGAGATTGAGTCTTTACTATAACTACTGATGTGGCTCCTTTACCCGGATTCTCTTTCGAAGCGTCACATTGGGGATCGAGCCATAAACCTATTCTGAATTTATCCACAATGGGTCGTGCTCAGAAACTTCGTTACAGAAAAAGGACAAATTCTTGTCTCAGGTGGGCGCTTGAAAAGATCCTTCTTTTTGGAATGGCCATTTTGCCTTTCGCTTCTTTCGTTAGTCCTCTCTCGGCCCAGCTAGCGGAGGCTGGAAAGACAAGTGCTGTGGCTTTCACAAATTCGATGTCCGTTCTGGACGACAAACGCCCTTTGCAACCCGGCGATCGTCTCAGCATCCGAATCGTGGAAGATCGTGAAGCGCCAATTCCAACGGTGGTAACCGACTCAGGCGAGGTGGAGGTTCCCTATGTTGGCCGGATCCGGGCTCAGGGTCGGACTTGCCGACAGCTCGCATTCGCTATCAAAGAGGCATTGGACAAGGATTACTATTACAATGCAACAGTCATCATCGGTCTTGACAGCTATTCAACCCGCCCTTCAGGCGTTGTTTATATTCGTGGAGCGGTGAGTGCCCCTGGGACTATCGCAATAGCATCCGGCGAAAGTCTGCCATTAAGCAAGGCGATTCTCTCTGCGGGCGGGTTTGGGCCTTATGCGAATAAACGAAAAGTACAAGTGCTACGCAAGGACCCCTCTGCTGCAAGTGGTTCCAATATTTTGACCGTGGATATGGTGGAGGTGCTGGAGCGTGGCAACAGGAGTTTGGATGTCGAGCTAAAAGCCGACGATATCGTCACTGTGCCTGAAAGAGCAGTTCGTTTTTGAGTCTCGATGAATTATTCCCCTCCGATGTCCTCCCACACTGCAAACCTGTCGGGGATTCTTGAGACGGTTCTCTATCGTTTCAAGCGGCTGCTGAAGAAGTTTTGGTGGATTTTATTCCTCTCATCCAGTCTGGGCGTCTTTGTGATGGGTGCCATAACGTTGAGGAAGCCGGTTTCTTACGCCTCTTCGGCCCGGATGTTTGTAAGCGGCCAAGTGGCATTGCCGGAAAGTTCAAGCTACAGAGAAGAATTAGCCAACTTCTACGGCACACAAGTTGAGTTGATGTTGAGTCGCGAAGTGCGGCGTCGTGCGGAGGCACGTGTGCAGGCTTTACGACCGGAATTACGTCCCGCGCAGGTCTCTGTCAGTGCGGGCGTCAGTAAGGGGACATCCATCTTTAATCTCAGCGCGGTGGGAGACGCTCCCGATTACACCCAGGCACTGCTCAACGCGGTGATGGAGGAATTTTTAAACTACAAGCGTGAGGTCCGTGCCAACGTGGCGGAAACCACCGTTACCTCTATTGGAGAAGAGATTGTCAAATTGGAGAAGGAACTTAAGGAAGGAGAGGATGCTCTTTTTGAATTTCAGCGTCGGAACAACCTGCCGGCTCTTGAGGAAGCCGGTAATGAGGCCGCGCGATTTTTGGCCGAGTTAAAACGCCGACTAGCTCACCAGGAACAGGAGCTGAATTTACTTAACATCCTTGACTTGGATCAGGCCATTGAGCGTGACAACATCCGCGCTCAAGGCCCTGATCAAGGGGCCGAAACCAAAACGTCGGGGGAAGCCATGGCGATCGTCGGGCCGCAGCAGGCCTATCTGCAGGCGCGACAACAGCTTCAGATGCTTCAGGCTGAGTTGGCGGAAATGTCCCAGGTTATGCGTCCAAAACATCCCAAAATCAGCCAGATCAACGAAGACATCCGACGACAGCAAAACCTCATCGCGATCTATCGGCAACAGAGTATCGAGCAAATCACTTCGCGCAAAAAAGCCATTCAACTGGAAATCCGCAGTTTAAATACCCAAATCAGTGAATGGGAAGGTAAAGCACTCGAGTCCAGTCGTGGCAAAGCGGAATTCGAAAAACTGCGTTCCATTGTCGAACGCGCACGGGCCCAACTCGACCGTTACTCACAGGCATATCGCAGCGTTGCGGCAACTAAAAATGTGGATGTTGAACTTGTATCAATTATGGAAAGAGCCTCTGTGCCCGTCGAAATACGTCCGGATTTTATGAAATCTCTGTTCTTAGGACTCGCGATGGGGATCGCGTTCGGTGCGGGGATCCTCTTGCTGATTGACCGGTTGGATGACCGGATTGTCTCCCTCTCGGAATTTGAACATCGCTTTCAAGAGCATCTCATCGGCCACATTCCGCGCGATGGAAAACCAAGACGTCGTGTTCGGCTTTTGACACTCAACGATGAGAGACATACGTTTGCAGAGGCTTTCCGCAACCTTCGTTCATCCATACGCTACATGCCACTCGACGGTCCTCGGCCGCGTTTGTTTATGGTCACCAGCGCTACGCCCGCGGAAGGTAAATCCACCATCTGTTCAAATCTTGCAATCACGATGGCTCTGTCTGGCTCGCGCGTGTTACTTGT
This sequence comes from uncultured Chthoniobacterales bacterium, assembly GCA_937924445.1. Taxonomy (GTDB): domain Bacteria; phylum Verrucomicrobiota; class Verrucomicrobiia; order Chthoniobacterales; family CALDSX01; genus CALDSX01. The sequence goes on along the minus strand of CALDSX010000117.1, from coordinate 23,565 downwards.
GGACAGCGACATGCGGCGAGGTTCTCTGCACGAATTTTTTGGATGCGAACATTCACCCGGCTTCTCCGAGGTGCTTCGAGGCCACGTCGGATGGCAACAGGTTGCTCTCGCCACAAACATCGAAAACCTTCATTTCATCCCGCGTGGTTTATCTCTAACAACCGCAAGCGAAATTTTTCTTCGTCCGGAGACCGACGCCATTCTCCAGGGGTTCCTTGATTTTTATGAGTTCATCATCTTCGATAGTCCGCCTGTGCTCGCAGCTGATGATGCCACTAGCCTCGGTCCGAAGCTTGACGCTGTTCTGTTTATCTTCCGGTTAGGGCAAACCACAGGACGGCAGGCTAAAAAATCACTCGATCTTCTCTATGGTCGTCAAGCCAACGTCCTGGGTGTTGTCCTCAACTGCATCGATCCGTGCATGCCGGATTACAAGTACTACTACCAATATGCAGGCTACTATTCTGCTTCGGAAGGCAATAAACGCAAAAAAAGTCACGCTCTGTCTTAGATTGGGGTTAACTTTCGGTAAAAGTTAGGTCTCCCCAATGAGGCAATTGCCTGAAATACAAATGTCGTCATCTTTAAAATAATGCACCAAACTTCTTCTGACACCTCTTCGTTGGGTGGTTTTTCGGGATCCCGTGTCATTCTATCATCAGCCTCGTGCCAACGAGAGCCACGTCGCGAATGGTTTTGCGTTCGTTGCCGGCCAAAACACGAACACATCGCCGCTGCGAACCTGCGCGTCCATCTCGACATTGACGTTGTCTGTCCACGTATCCGTTTCCGTAAAGAAACCCGTCGGGGAGTTGTCTGGTTCGTTGAAGCTCTTTTCCCCGGCTATATCTTCGCTGAGTTCGACTTTCTTCAGGACCACCGCAATGTGCACTATGCCCACGGCATTGTCGGAGTCGTTCATTTTGGCGATAAATATCCCTCCCTTGACGCGGAGACGATAGCCTCATTACGAGATTTTGACAGGGGCAGCGGGGAGATTCTCACTGCGGAGCCTTCCCTTGCCAAAGGCGACGCAGTCCGTGTCGGCGAGGGCGTCTTCCGAGGAACGACGGCCACGGTCAGTGCTGTGTTGCCTGCCCGCGACAGAGTAAAAATCCTTGTCGAATTTCTTGGCGGCCTTAAAGAAGTTGAACTTCCGCGAAGCGCCTTGCTTCGGGAAGGGCACCCCGTCAAGCTGCTTGACCGGATTTTTGTCAATTGACGCGCTTAACAGTGCTGATTGAGAGCCGTTTCCGGTGACTAAAATCCTAACCAAAACATCGCCTCTTCTTTGCGACCAATGGCGGTAGCCTGTGCAAACCGCATGACTCATCCCCTCCCGCACTCAACATGCCCTTGATTCTTGAAGCTGGCCAGAGTGCTGGCCTGCAATACTGGCGCGACCTCTGGAGATTCCGGGAACTTTTCCTCTTTCTGGCTTGGCGCGACGTGATTGTCCGTTACAAACAAACCTTTGTCGGTCTGGCCTGGGCTTTTCTTCAACCCGCCCTTACGATTGTTATCTTCTCCGTGGTGTTTGGGATGCTTGCCAAAATGCCAGGTGGCGGGCTTCCCTATCCACTGCTCGTCGCCGCCGGAGCAATGCCGTGGCAGCTCTTCGCCAACATCCTCACGACGACAGGTAACAGTCTCGTTTCCAACGCCGGACTGATCTCGAAAATCTATTTTCCCCGCATGATTATCCCTGGCAGCGCGGTTGTGGTCAGTTTTGTGGATTTTCTTGTCCAAACAGTTATCCTCGTTCTGCTTTTGCTTTTTTACCGCATCCTGCCCGACCTGCAGGTGCTCTTGCTTCCGCTCTTCCTCTTTGTTGCGGTTATTTTCGCCTTCGGCTGCGGTCTTTGGGTTTCGGCTCTTATGGTGCGTTACCGCGATTTTCGTGTGATTCTGCCGTTCCTTATCCAATTCGGCGTCTATGTTTCGCCTGTCGGCTGGAGTTCAGACCTTGTACCCGAACATTTACGTCCCTTTTATTACATCAACCCAATGGCAGGGGTTATTGACGGCTTTCGTTGGGCGCTCTTCGGCAATGTTCTAACCATCAACTGGACAGGCTTCCTCATCTCGCTGACAGTGGTCTGTGGCATTCTCTTCTCCGGTATTTGGTATTTTCGGAGAACCGAACGCACCTTCGCGGATGTGATTTGACGGACATGTTTTGAGTTTTCTGTTCGTGCCTTTGTGATCAAAAATTTCTTCCTACCGCTCTACCGCTTTCTGCTGCGCACCGCCGTTTCTCACCGAAAGCTCGCCACAGCTCTCTGTAGGGAAGCGCAACGGTGTCACCCTGATTTAGCGGATTTTAGAATCCCGCTCTCGCACGAGCTGGTGGCTCTTCTTCCAGGGCAGAATTCCGCGCATTCTTTTGGTGAAATTTTTTTGCAAAACGAATACGCACAGGTCAAGGAGTTGCTCTTGCCTGCTCGACGCTGGCTTGATATCGGCTGCCACTGCGGATATTTCTCTCTCTGGCTGGAATGGGAGCGGCGCAAAGCAGCGATAGATGGAATGAGCGTGGGATTGTTATTGGATGCCGATCCGCTGAGTGTGACGCATTCGCGCCGATTGCTAGCCGAAAATGTGATGGGGGATCGGTTCGAGGTTTTGCACGGTGCGATATCGGTGACATCGGGGGTTGTGGTATTCGAACAACGACCTTTTATGGCCTCTTCTCTCAGGAAATTCGATCAACGCCCCGGGCGAAAACTCGAGGTGCCCGTGGTGTCTGACGAAACAATTGTTTCGCTTCTAGCACCGCCCTACGATCTGGTCAAAGTAGATATTGAAGGCGCTGAAGCCGATTTCTTCCAGGCCTACCCGAAAACTCTCTCTGGTGCTCAGGTACTCCTGGTTGAATGGCATTCCTGGAACGGTTTCGCATCCGATGGCGACGCCGTGGCCGCTCGCCTTTTATCGGAGGGTTTCGTCAGACGCATCACGGTGCGCTCGCCAATGCCCGCTCTCGAAAGCGGCCCAGGTGAGTGTTTTGGCGTTGAACTTTTTCTGAGAGAAAAAACCGTATGATTACCCCGGCTCTTCGGGTCGAAAACCTCTCCAAACGGTATCTGATTTGGCATGAACACCAATCTGGCCCCGGGTTGCGCCATGCTTTGAATGATGCTTTTACTGGATTTTTCAAGCGCCGTGGCAGGAGAAGAAATGTTGAGGAATTCTGGGCGCTGCGAAACGTTTCATTTGAGGTACTGCCTGGCGAGGTGATTGGCGTCATCGGACGCAATGGTGCGGGCAAGAGCACCTTACTTAAAATTCTGAGCCGCATCACAGAACCGACAAGCGGCCGTGTGACAATCCAAGGACGAGTGGCCTCGCTCCTGGAAGTCGGCACCGGTTTTCATCCAGAACTCACGGGCCGGGAGAATATCTTCCTCAATGGCGCAATATTGGGGATGTCGCGCCTGGAGATCAAAGCCAAGTTCGATGAGATCGTGGCTTTTGCCGAGGTCGAACGGTTTCTAGATACCCCGGTGAAACGCTTTTCAAGCGGTATGTATGTGCGTTTGGCTTTTGCCGTAGCGGCGCATCTCGAACCCGATATTCTGATTGTGGATGAGGTACTTGCTGTGGGGGACACGCAGTTTCAAAAAAAATGTCTTGGAAAAATGGAGGAAGTATCGCAGAACCAGGGCCGCACGGTGTTGTTTGTGAGCCACAATATGGGTGTGATCCAGAATCTCTGCCCGAGAGCCATCCTCCTTGAGCATGGCGAGGTGATTTGCGATGCCGCATCCACGGTTGTGGTGGCGCGTTATCTCGATCCGGAGAGTAAAGCCGGGGCCGATGGTGTGGTTCGTCGTGAGAACAGGGCGGAAAACTGGCTCGAAACCGCATGGCTGGAAACAGCCCATGGAATAACAGTTGGGGCAATCTCCTGCCGCGAACCGTTCCGAGTCTGTTTTTCAACCGCCGCCCCGCGTGAGGTTGGGCCGGTTGAGTTTTCGCTCCGAATCAACACCCGTGCTGGGCAGCCTGTTTTTACTAGCCTCTATTCGCAAAGCGCAGGCATGCCTCTCGACAGACTCGACCATCCGAGCCTGTTTGCGGTGCATATCCCCGGCTCGTTCCTTATGCCCGGTGTGTACTCCGCTGACCTGGCTCTGCACGAACCGGTTGGGGCCATTTACGACCGCTGGCACGCAGCGTTATCGTTTGAAATCGCGGAGGACAACTCGGCCTTCGCCCGATATGGCTCTTACCATGAAATCGGTGTCGTAATGCCGACGTTACAATGGTCCACACAGAAAAAATGAATCCACCGCAACGACAGTTGCACCCGGCCGCGGTCAGATGCGGCGTGGTGGCGCGGTTTATGCAGAGCTCAGCGCCGACACACACGAGTAACCTGAGCGACTAAAAAGCCTAAAATGAGTCCGTTTTTTAACTGGGGCGTTTTTGCACCGAAAGACCAAACGGGAGTTGGACGAATGGCGGATGACATGATTTCCGTGCTTGGAGTCGGTTGGCGCTTCATTGCAGAATCCACACACATGAAGAGCGCGCCAGCCGAAGTGCCGCGCGAGGTGGTGGTTAGACGTTCGGATTCAAAAGATCGGTGTGAGACGCTCCTTGAGCACACCGGCGGTTTGGAGGGGCTCTTTTTCTTTGAACGCCTCGACTGGAATTTTGACTTTTTCCGCGTTTGCAAGAGACACGGCGTCCGGACGGTCTGTATTCCGATGTGGGAATGGTTTGCCTATGGCCCGAGACATCGTCCGCTCTGGCAGGAGTTAGTGGATTTTTTTGTTTGTCCCAACGCGATGTGTGAGCGCGTTCTAAGAGGGTTTGGCATACAGAATCTCATTCAACTGCCGTGGTGTTTGGATTTGGAGCAATTTCCAGAACGACAGGTCACCGGTCCGGCTCGGCTTTTTATCCACAATGCTGGTCTTGTGGACGGCCAAGATCGCAAAGGCACACGCGAAACCATCCGCGCCTTTATGCGCACCACGCGCGATGACATTCGCCTGATCGTTCGGCTCCAGCGCGCTACAGAACTGCCCCCAGTGGATGATCGCGTTGAAATTCGGGTGCAAAATCTGAAAGCTCCCGCCGATCTCTACCGTGAGGGAGATGTGGCGATTCAGCCTTCAAAAATGGAAGGGATCGGATTCATGGTTCTTGAACCGTTTGCATGTGGCCTGCCGACACTCACCCTGGACTATCCGCCGATGAACGAGTTGGTTACTGACGCCGCAATGCTCATTCATAAGCTTCCATTTAAGAGACGGGCTGTACCCACGGTTTGGGTTCCGCACGCGCATCTAAGACTCCCTTCAATTCGTGATCTGGCAAGGCGCATCGAGTGGTGCGCTTCTAACGATTTGTCGTTAATCTCAAAAACAAACCGCCAGCGGGCTTTGGGGATTTTTAACCGCACAACCTTGTGCAAAGATTGGACTGAGGCGCTGACCCGAGTCGTCTCTTAGGACTCTTTGAATATTGCCGCCTACATTCCCTGTTACAACAACCGCGACGCGATTGTCAAAGCGATCACGTCGTTGCATCGCCAGACGCATCCGCCGGAGGAGTTGCTTGTGGTAGATGACGGCTCGACCGATGGTTCAGAGACCGTTGCAAAATCATTAGGAGCCCGTGTGGTGCGTTTCGGAAAAAATCTTGGTCGTGGAGCCGCCCGGGCTAGGGCAATGAAAGAGCTGACAGCGGAATTTGTTGTCTCTTGTGATGCGACAGTATCTCTAATACCAGAATTTATCGAACGGGCACTTAACCATTTCGAGAATGATAAAACTGCCGCCGTTTTTGGGCGGATAATCCAGCCGCAGGGAGGGGGCGCGATAACCCGTTGGCGGGGACGTCACTTATTCAAGCTGGAAACTCCACCCCTCCCATCGAAGGCGCTTAAAACATTTATCTCATCCTGCGCCTTAGTGCGGCGACGGGCAGTAATGGACTGCGGAAACTATGACCAGAGACTGCGGTATGCCGAAGATGGTGATCTCGGCCGCCGATTGATCTCAGCCGGTTGGACAATCTGGTATGATTCGGAGTTGCGCGGGGTTTGCACGGTAGAGAACACGCTTGGACAGGTTCTCGAGCGGTACTGGCGCTGGAACGCTTTTCCTGGATCTCCGCCAACCCTGCGAGGCTATCTCAGGGATATTTGGTTCTCCGTAAAAGTTATGGCGGCTGCGGACCTTCGCGTGGGTGATCCGGCTGCCGCCGCGATCTCCCTACTTTGTCCACACTATCGTTTCCTTAAAACGCTCAAAACGTCTTTCGGCAGTCGCAAAGGCAAACAATGAATGAGCAGCTCAAGCAGTCAGTAATTTCACGCCTGCGTTCCCAACCGCACTTGCTCGCCAAAAGACGCATCGAACGGGTGTGCCGTGGCCGGGTGTTGAGCGGTCCTTTTGCCGGTCTCTTCTACACAGGAAGGGGTTTTATGAGTTCGGCAACTCCAAAGGTTGTTGGCACTTACGAACTCGAACTCTTCCCCGCGTTTGAGCGTCTTGTCAAAGCTCGGCCAGAGCTTTTCATTAACGCTGGAGCGGCTGAAGGATTTTACGCATCCGCGTTAGCCTCAAGACTGCCCCAGGCACTCGTGCTCGCCTATGAAATCGAAGAAAAAAATCATCAGGCCATTCGCCATCTTGCCCGCAAGAATCAGGTTTGCGAACGCGTCGAAATCCGTGGGGCTTGTGACACCGAAGCACTTTCGGCACTGGGCCGCTCGCATCCGTGCAATGCCGCTATGCTGATGGATGTCGAAGGCGCGGAATTTGATATTTTGACACAACAAACCGCTCCGCTATTGGCTGAGTGGCAGATAATCGTTGAGGTGCATCCATGGGCAAACCCTGAAGCTAGGGATATCCTGCGTTCGACCTTCGAACAGACGCATGACATCGAGGTGATCCCCGTGCGCGAAAGAAAAACAAACGATATCCCGGCACCTCTTCGATCCTTCTGGTTGAACCGCTGGATTCTTCGCGAATTACGAGAGTTCCGCCCGCCAGGCATGTTCTGGCTCGAGATGATCCCGAAACAAAGGTGAACACACCCATCGGATTTGTCTGTATATCCTGTCACCGTCACGATGTGCATTTTGCTCGTGCCGCCATTGCGAGCGTTCGTTATTACGCCCCAGATGTTCGCATCGTTCTCATAAAAGATTTGATCTACGGCGACTTCCCCATTTGGGACATGAGACAGATCTGGGGTTGTGAGGTCTTACAGACCACGGTTAAGAAGTTTGGGTGGGGATTCGCCAAGCTTGAGCCGCTTTTTCTGCCCAAACCAGGGCGTTTCTTTGTAATGGACACCGACGTGCTTTGGTTTGGCGATATGCGCCTGATTAGCGACCCTGCCGATTTTATCGTGGATGAAGAGATGCCCTCTGCTGAATTGGTGGCGACAAATTACTACGATCTGAAGGCGCTCGAAACTTTTGACCCCGCATTTCATTGGCCGGGGTTCACGTTCAACACCGGGCAATGGATTGGAACGTGCGGGCTGCTGACCCGCAACGATTTCTCGAGGCTCCTCGCATGGAGCGAACCGCGCGGTGGGCTGCGAGAGGATATTTTCCGGCTCGGCGAGCAGGGGCTGCAAAATTATCTTTTTCAGAAACTTTCCGCAGAGGGACGGTTCGTTTTGAAACGCTCTCCAATCATGCGGGTTGGGGATACAGAGGAAGTGTCACACATTACGATCGCTGATGTCGAAGCAGGCCGTGATTTCCGTTTTGTTGCGCACTGGTGCGGGCTTAAGCGCGAGCGCTTCCAAACAATGCACCGGGGAGATTTGTGGCTCTATTTTCAAAAGCGCCACTACGATCGCCTGAAGCGGGGGCGTTTGCTCCTCTTCATACGCGAACGAGCGCGGCACGCGGAATCCCGAATCCGACCGATGTTTCGAGGGATTAAACATCTCTTCACCCGATGCCGTTTGGCGACGCACCAGCTGAAATCATGATGTCACAATTCTTCCAATTCACTGACAAAGCTTTGCGGCGCCTCTCTTGGTTGGGATTTCTCTGGCCTCTGCGCGATTTGTTTTATTGCAACTGGGTGCTGGCTTGCCACCCCGGAATGCAGGAGAGGGCCTTGTGGCTCCGCGACCCCGCCGAGTTGTTCACTCTTGCGGGCGGACCTCCTGAGTTATTTCCCTCACACCAAAATCCTTTGGAAATCTTCCGTTTCATTGAATTTGCCCAAACAAAAAATCCGCGGACGGCCCTGGAGATTGGGACCGCATGTTCTGGAACAAATTTTCTCCTTGCTCAGGCGATCTCGTCGCTCGATCTGATTTTGGGTGTGGACCTTCAACCACGCAACCTTCCTCTTTTGCACCGTTTGACGCGGAGAGGAGTGCAGCGTGTAATGATCAAAGGCCCTTCGACATCTCTTTCTGTGGTTGAAAAAGTGAAAAGCGCACTCTGCGGGCGAAAAATTGACCTGCTTTTTATTGACGGCGACCACACCTACGAAGGTGTAAAAGCAGACTTCGAGACATATTTTCCCCTGGTCGAAAATGGGGGAATCGTGGCCTTCCACGATATTGCCCCCGATTTCCGCACGCGCTTTGGAAGACCAACGGAGCGATGGGCGGGTGATGTTCCGAAATTCTGGGAGCAAGTAAAAGTCACTCACCGTGGAGTTCAGGAGTTTGTTGAAAACCCCGACCAGGACGGGCTGGGTATTGGTCTTTTCCTCAAGTGAGCGTGCAACAGGTTGTTCTCGTTTTTAACAATTACTCCCTCGAACGGGTTGGCAGGGAGGTTGTGATGGGACACAAACCGGCCCATCATCTCTTTGGTCTGGACCATCTTGCGGCAAAAGGTTTGATGGTGGTTCACGCGGATGCAGGAGAGGAACGGCCGAGTGCGGTTGAGCGTTTTTTTAGGCGCTGCGGCCTCGGTCCGCTGAGAAACCTTTTCTCCGCTCTGGACCATTGGAACAAAGCTGCACTTATTTATGCCCCGTGCCAGACGGAAACAGGCTGGGTTGCCCTGTTCAAAAATCTGAAACCCACCAGGGCGAAGCTCGCCGTCGTTTATCACCACCCGCCAGGAGGAGGAAAACTTGCTCTGTTGCGGGAGAGCGCACTTCGTCTTCACCTAGCGGGAACAGATTGTTCGATGACTCTGGGATCACATTTAGCTCAAAAGCTTAAACGTTTTTGTCCTCAAGAAAAATCGCTCACGCCGCTCGCATGGGGGCCGGAACTTGGATTTTACAACCACTGGCGACGCGCACCGGACAGGAGCGCTGCCTATGTGGCGACCGGACGTACAGGGCGGGATTTTTCTTTGTTGGCAAGAGCAGCGGAGCAAGCCAGAACACCTTTGCGGATTTTTGGGCTCAATCTGGAAGGCATCGTGGAAACCACCTTTGTCAAACGCATCTCCGTGAGATCGGAGGCGGATCTCGATTACCAGGCCTTGCTGGATCAGATTGTCTCCTCACCACTGCATTGTATTCCGCTCGTTCCTGGCGGGGCGCTTTGCGGGATGACCAGTCTGACGGACGCCCTGGCTCTTGGTCGTGCAGTGTTTATGACGCGCAACCACATGGTGGATATAAACATTGAAAAACTTGGATTCGGCCGTTGGATCGAACCCGGCGACGAGGCAGGTTGGACCGCTGCGTTGCGTTGGGCGCACGACCATCCGTTTGAACTTTTGAAAATGGGAGTTCGTGCCCGAGAATATGCGGAGCAAGAGCGGAATTATGGGAAATTCTGCTCGGAGCTTTGGTCGGCACTGGAACCTCTCCTGGCGGAGGCTGCGGTATCATGACACACAAACGATCCGAAAAACCGGTGCCGCGGGAGATTTACGACCAATGGCATGAGGTCGCGCTCAAGGAGCGCACGGAAAGCCTGTCCGAATGGCATCTGAATGCGCTGAGTCTTTCACCTCAGCTTGATGGTCTTTTTGTCCTCGAAGCGGGCTGTGGCAGTGGCCTGTTTAGTGTCGAGCTGGCGCAACGGGGCGCGAAGGTATCGGCTTTTGATTTCTCACCGGTTGCCGTGGCAGCAGCCAAAGCACTCTTGCAAGAAAAAGCACCGGACAAATTCGTTAATCTCTGCGTGGCAGATATTCACGCCCCACCTTTTGATGCGCAAAGTTTTGACCTAGTTTTTTGCTGCGAATGCCTCGAACATCTTGAGCGACCGCAAGCTGCTCTGAATAGGTTATCGGAGCTTCTTAAACCAGGCGGGCGACTGATTTTGACCACGGAAAATTACTCCAACGCCATGGTGATTTATTGGCTGCTGGCGTGGATTCGACGGCGACCATTTAACAGTGGCGTTTATCCGCAGCCGATCGAACATTTTTTCCTTTATCCATTCGTGCGAAGGATGCTTCGGCGTGCCGGTCTTCTCCCGCAGAGAATGGTGGGTTCGCATCATGTCTTTTTCGCTGTGCCTGGGCTTCATCCCCACATGTTCGTCGTGGAGCGATTCAAAAATCCCGCAATTGCCCGACTTGCTCGGCCTTTTGCACGGCACATGGCCTTCGAGGCGTTAAAGCCCGAATAGAATGATCTGAATTGAAACGAAAACTTGTTATTCATGTTGCCGAGGTTGAACTGAGTCTCCTGAGCGGCATGGGGCGAATTGCCTGTCATTGGCGAGAGGCCTTCGAGCGGCGAGGATTGGATTTTGTCCACATTTGCCCTTCGGTCACCGCGCCTTGTTTGCACAAATCGCTCTGGGCATTCAACGCCTGGGAGGCGACAAAACCGCGCCTGAGTGAGGCTGCGCTTGTTCTGGCCCATGAGCCGGTCTCGGGAATTTTTACTCATCGTTTTGCAGCCACCGCAGCTTTCAGCCATGGTATCGAGGCAAGGGGCGCCTTGTTGCGAGTGGAGGAACCGCCCTCAGGCAACCGGCTGAAGCAGTTTCTCACAAAACCGCTCTGGACACTGCGCCGACGGATCGGCATTAGGGGGTTGAGAACGGCACGGTTGGCGCTTCTTTCAAGCAATGAAGATGCGGCTTACCTGCGAGACATTCTTGGACGCCAAGGGCCGATCTTTGTGTTTCGCAACGGATGCGACCCCGTCAGTCGTCGGGATGACCCATCCGATCAGCAATGCGGAAGGCGTGTGTTGTTTTTCGGTTCCTGGTTGCGGCGCAAAGGTTGTGACGTTTTAGTCGAAGCAGCGCAGAAGCTTGATGAAATGGGTATCCATTTGCACTGGACCCTGGCCGGAACAGGAAAGGATGAGGTGGAGGTTTTACGTGACTGGCCCGAACGACTGCGTGAAAAGGTGCGTGTCGTGCCGCTCGTAAGCCGTGACGAAGAGGGGTCTCTTTACGCGAAGAACGGACTGTTTGTGTTGCCGAGCCGGTTTGAGGGTCAGCCTTTAACGCTTTTGCAGGCCATGGCTTACGGATGCTGCTGCGTGACATCGCGCTGTTGTGGACAGAAAGATGTGGTAAACGACCGCGTCAATGGGCTTCTTGTGACTCCAGGTTCAGTCACAGAATTGGTCGGTGCTCTGCGGGAACTTTGGACCAATGCCTCGTTGCGAAATGAACTCGCTGCAAAAGCGGCCGATTCGATGCGGGATCGCTCGTGGCGACAGGTATCTGATGAGTTGGCCGAGCAAGTGTTGGCCGTTTGCGCGTGATGGATTTTTCGATCATCATTCCAACAGTTGGCCGACCGGAACTGGACGCATGTCTCGATGCCGTTGAGGTTGGGTGCCAGAGTCTTAGGGAACAAGGTGGCGCAGTGGAGGTGATCGTGGCGCACGACCGCTTCAGTGACGAGAACGAGAGGAGAATTGTTCAGCGCCATCCTGAAGTGAAGGTCATTGTTGGACCACAGAAAGGACCTGCGGCGAATCGTAACGCAGGCGCGGCGAAGGCATCAGGGAGGTGGCTTGTTTTCACGGATGACGACTGTTTGCCCGCACCAGATTGGCTGGCCGCGCTAGCGCAAATCGTCGCTGCGGATCAGGCCGATGTTATCGAAGGTAAAACGGTCTGCCGCACTGGACTGCCAGGGCCTCAATGGCATTCTCCATTGAATGAAACAGGCGGTTTTTTGTGGAGCTGCAACTTTGCTGTGCGCCGCGATTTATTCTGTGCAATCGGAGGTTTTGATGAGCGCTTTCCGTTTGCCCATATGGAAGATGCCGATCTTAAGAAACGTTTAGAGGCTCTGGGGGCCCAGTTGGTTTTTGCACCGGGCGTCGTTGTGGACCACCCGCCACGTCGTTTACCGGGGCCTCTCACACTGGCTCGTCATCACGAGAGTGAGTTGTTGTTCAATCGCATTCATTTCCAACACCCGTGTCCGATGAATGTTTTATTTAGACTCGCCAAAACACGATCCAAGGTTCTCATGGAACGTGGTTCTTGCGCAGAAAAAACCATGTTTGCACTTTCGATATTTCTCGAACTGTTGTGCACAGCGGCGCTCTGTCCACTCTGGCTCAGCCGACTGAGCCGAGAAGTAAAGCTATGGACCGCAGAAATGGCGGTTTGTCGATTCCATGGGTCGGGTGATGATTTCAGGAGAGGCTGTTGCTCATGAAACTCTACTTCGACACCGCCTTTCGGCTCGACACCGCACCAACATGGCTTGCGAGACCTGCCCTCGGTATTCCCGAGGAAGATCGTAGAGAAATTTTCGCCGGGATTTTCGATCGGTTTTACGAATTATTCCCTGCCGAGTTTCAGGTTGTCGGAAGCGAAAAGGCGGCTGACGCGGTTGTTGTGCCGCACAACTGGGCAGATTACCCGGTCGAAATGCAACGGGCGCTCATGCGGTCGGTGACCAGACGTTTTCAGGACGGCATTCCAACAATCCTCTTTTATCCTGCGGAGACAGACGAAAGAATCGATTGGCCACGAGGGTTGTTGGTCTTTCGATATAACCTCTACCGTTCAAAGCGTTCTCCTTCCGAATACCCCTTGCCGGTCTGGTGCAATGATTTTTGCGCGTGTTACGATTCACTCGATTTTTCGCTGCGTCGCTGGAAACCGAGACCCTCCGTCGGTTTTTGCGGCTACGCCCCCCCGCTTGGTATTAAGCTGAGCGGCGCGAAACTGCGAAGCACGTTAAGGTATTTTCTTTACCGTCTCGGAATGGTGCCCTCACTCAAAATCAGCGTTGGCCACGCACCGCGAGCGGCAGCAATCCTGGCACTTAGAAAGAGTCGTCAGATAATGTGTCGCTTTCTCATCCGGGACTTTTTTGCTTATGGCGGACAGTGGGGACAGCTTCGACCGGGCGGATCTTTTGAGAGCGCTCGCGCGTTGCGGTTGGAATACGCCGCAAATATGGTCTCAAGCGATTACGCGCTCTCGGTGCGCGGCGTGACCAACACTTCTATTCGCTGTTATGAAGCACTGTCGTGCGGTCGTATTCCTTTATTTGTGGATACCGATTGCCGACTGCCCGGCGATTTTGCTTTCGATTGGCATTTTATTATGCCGTGGATTCGGGAGCGCGACATCCCAAACATCGGTAAACAACTTGCGGAATATCATGCCGCACTCGATGAAACACAATTTGCCGAGCTCCAAAAAAGATGTCGCCAAGCTTATGAGCAATGGATTGCGCCCGAGGGATTTTTCAGCCGACTTGCGGATCACCTGGAGCATTTCCGTTTGAACGGCGGTATGAACTGAATCTGCGGTGTGACTATGTTGCCAGGGAAGATAAGGAAATGTTTTCGCGAAATCGTTCGATTTTTCGGGTTCGATCTGCACGGGTTCGATCCACGCTTCCATGCGGAAGCACGCAAACGGCTTCTGTTACGTAATCCACATTTGGAACTCTTTTTGGATGTCGGAGCAAACACCGGACAATTCGCGAAATGGCTTCGGGAGTCGGGCTATCGTCGTCGGATTCTTTCTTTTGAACCCGGACGTGTCGCCTTTGAATTTTTAGCAAAAGAAAGTTCTCACGACCTGTTATGGAGCGCACGGCATGTTGCACTCGGTTCGGCTGCGGGAGAGACTGAGCTTCGAATCTCGGCCGATTCCTTTAGCAGTTCAATTTACGCGCCAACAGAGCGGAATCTTTCGGCTCACGTTGGGGTGGTGCAACTGGAGAAGGAGAAGGTGAAAATCGCGCGACTCGATGAGCTTCTCGCGAAAGAACCCCTTCCGGAAAGTCGATGTTTGGGTTTAAAGATTGACACTCAAGGGAGCGAAGACGCCGTGCTTGTCGGAGCCTCCGGCATCATCCCCAAGGTGCGCCTTCTAGTTCTGGAGTTGTCGTTAGTACGACTGTATGAGGGGCAAAAGCTGCTCTGCGATCTGCTACCTCTGGTTCGTAACTTGGGTTTTTACCCGGTGATTATCGAGCCGTGTGATATGGATTATGAAAAGCTAGAGATTTTGCAGGTGGACGTTTGGTTTCTCGCCGAAAAGGCGTGAGAATACGCAGCATAATCAGGCAAAAACCGATGTATGATGAATATTCCTAAAACACTGGCCCGGTTACCATTTGCGAGCGGAATTCGGCGAGCAATGGTTATCCGCACCGAGGCACGTCGTTTAATGCAGGGATGGGCCGAAGCCGAAGAGCAAATGCTGCATTTTTACGGCAAATTTTTGAGGGCCAAAGATCTTTGTTTTGACATCGGAGCGAATCTTGGCGGTCGCGTGAAAATTTTTCGACGTTGTGGCTGTCGTGTGATCGCTGTCGAGCCGCAGCGTGAATGTGTGCGGGAGCTGCGGCGTTGGTTTGGCAAAGATGATCTGGTAACCGTCATTCCCTGCGCAATTGGGGCTGAGCGAGCAACAGCCACACTCAGGACTTGCAATTTTCATAGAATTTCGAGTCTCTCCAACGAGTGGATCGCCGCGACGCTGGCGAGCGGGAGGTTCGCATCGCAACACTGGACTAGAGGGCGTAAAGTCGAATTGGTGACTCTCGATGATCTGATCGCAAAGTTTGGAGTGCCTAGATTTGTCAAGATTGACGTCGAAGGCTTCGAGTTTGAGGCTTTGAAAGGCCTCAGCACACCTGTGCCCTATCTTTCCTTTGAGTTCACGCCGGAGTCGATTGAACTTGCGTTGGGTTGTCTCGCACAGATCAGCCGTTTGGGTAAGGCCCAGTTTAATTTTAGTCCGGGCGAGTCCATGCGTCTAACTTTCGAGCAATGGATCAGCGAAGAGGCGATGGCAGAGCATCTCTCAATCTTGGCTGTTGAAAGGGACAATTGGGGGGACATCTACGCCGTCTTTGAAGGAGAGGAGGTTGATCAGCCACGTTAAAACTGTGGAATAGAGTTGTTCGACGGATCGCGGCGACACTTTGGATTTCCGTGCTTCATCTGCGCGGCGCAAAGTGTCTCTCAGGGCAACCCGGCGAAATCGGTGCCGTTGTTTTTAGCAAGGATCGTCCCGCGCAGCTCGACGCGCTCCTGCGTTCGGCCGACGATTATTTAATTGGCGATCTTCGTTGGATCGTTTTGTGGCGTGCGAGTCTTCCGCGTGTTGAAGAAGATTATCGCGATTTCTTAGTTCCGCGCGAACGCAGGGGATTCGTTCAAAGGCAGGAGTCTTTGTTCAGGCAAGATTTACTTGCTGTGTTGGATTCGTTGAAGGGATGTCGGGCAATAATGTTTCTCGTGGACGATCTCCTTTTTGTGCGGCCATTGGAAACCGCGACACTGGCCGGAGTTGATCTTCGGCGCTGCGTTCCGTCACTCCGCCTGGGACGGAATATTACGTTCTGCCAGCCTAAAGACCTCGCAACATCGCCACCTGTTCTAAGACCCATTGAAGCGCGGGGTTGGCTCGACTTTTCGTGGACCGCGTCGGACGGGGACTGGGCCATGCCTCTGTCACTTGATGGTAACATTTTTGCAAGGGATGAAATCCGGGCTCTGGCCTCTCTGACTGAGTTCCGTGCACCAAACTCGTTCGAGGCTTCTCTTGGAGATTTTCGGTTCTTGTTTAAGCACCGGCGTGGGCTTTGCTTGGAGCATCCCGTGCTAGTGAATTTCGCCTTCAATCGTGTGCAGGCTGAGAACGACCATTTTCCATGCGGAGAGTTTGGGGCAGCTGAATTCGTGTCACGCTGGCGGAAAGGATGGTGGCTCGATGTGAATTCTCTAGCAGAGAAAGGTCGTTCCGCGACGGGCTGTCATCTGATCACGGAACCTGTTTTTGAGCGTCGTCCGTCGTCACCGCTCTGAGACAAACAGGCATGCGATAACAACCAACTGCCTGATTATTTTTGAAGAGCCGCTCGTGCTTGATCAACGAGATATTTTGGTGCACTAACAGACGGATTTTTTGCTGAGTAAACAATCGAAATGTCTGAGCCGACTTCGTGCTGATTGTAAGCCTCCCAAGAGACAAAGGAGGCTCTTGAATAAACCCCACCGGCGGGGGCGTTGTATTGGTAAACAATCTTTGGCCGGCGCGATTTTCGACTGCTAGGCGAGGTGGCAGATTTTTTAATCACCTTTGCCGTTGCATCGACCCCATGTTCGCTGAGGTCTCGAAATTCCAGACCGCGCCTGACTGCGATAACAATCATGCCAACGGCAATGAAAAGAGGAATTAGCGCTCCGAGGAGGATTTCAATCATTCCTCTCTAAATAAAGCAAGAATCTCCGTTTGGATAGATAAAAGCGAAATTTTTTGTTTACCTTTGCTAATCGGAGAGGCGATTTGACTGAGATGCCGCCGCAAAATAGAAACGCTTTCAGACAGAACATTTGGTAAACAAACCGTGCTTTTAAGGCGATCTGTCAACAGCAGATGTGACTTAGATAAAATTTTGAAAGGAGTCAACGCTTTGGCAAATTCTCTGATCGAGTCTGTGAAGAGGGGGTATCAAAGATTTATCTGCGCAGAATGTGGCCTCTAATGTCCATAAGGTCTTTTGGTGAGCTGACGGAGGGCTTTTTTGGGTTATAGACTACAGGAATATTCGAGCCGACCTCATAATTCCTATAAGTGTCCCAAGAGACATTACAAACACCCACATGAACCTGGCCTGAAGTATCTGTGTATTGGTAATGAAACCTTGGTTTTTTGGACTTTGCATCTCTCCGGGTTAGCATCCTTTTTTTTACGATGGTTGCCAAGGTTTCAACCCCATTCTCCTGCAGATCACGAATCTCCGATCTTATCTTCCTTCGGAACGCAAGCATCGCCATGAAAAACGCGAGGAAGACAAGAATCCCTGGAATCATTTCGATCATATAGTTAAAGAGCCATCAATGCCGGGAAAATCAACATTTATTGAATCTCTGCCAGACGTGGTCGCGGAGATTAAACGGTTCTCTTTGAACCGTGCGATTGAAGGAGATTCAACCCCGCGCTATGAGGAAGTATGGATTTTTCGATTACTCTCAGCGATCGTGGCCAGCGGATGACCGCCGATTCCGGAATTCATGCCTTGATGATGGATCTCGCGCAGTCCGGCAAGCCGGGCGTCTGCATGATGGGTGGCGGCGCACCGGCACGCATTCCCGAGGCTGAAGCTGTTTTTGCAGCGACGTTCCGACAAATTGCGGCCGACTGGGATCTAACAAAATTAGTGCTTGGCAGTTACTGTTCGCCGCACGGAGCAGATCAATTTCGTGAGACAGCGGCAAAATTTTTTCGGAAAGAATGCGGCTGGAAGATCGGACCGGAGAACATCGCCGTGACAGGCGGCGGGCAATCGGCGTTCCTTCAAATTTTTCTTCTTTTGGGTGGGATACAGAAGGGGCAACTGCGCAAAATTCTATTCCCGATTGCGCCGGAGTACATTGGCTACGCCGACCAAGGAATGGAAGAAGGAATGTTCGCGGCCTGCCGTCCGGTGATTAGGGAGACCGGACGACGACGGTTCAAATATCTTATTGATTTTGAAGCAGTGGAGCGGGCGCTGGCTTCAGGTGGTGTTGCTGCGATGGCTCTGTCACGCCCAACTAATCCGAGTGCAAATGTTGTTACGGACGAGGAACTTGACCGCCTCTCTTTCCTTGCCCAAAACTATCAAGTGCCTCTGGTTATTGATAACGCCTACGGATTTCCGTTTCCAAGCGTTGTCTTTGAAGATGTCACGCTGCCGTTCCATCCACATTGGATTCTGAGCGTGAGCTTTTCAAAACTCGGCCTGCCAGGAATTCGCTGCGGGGTGATTATCGCCGAGCCCCATTTTGTCGAGGCTTTCGCAACGATGACTGCCATCAGCCATCTTTCGCCGGGGAATCTGGGGCCGACATTGGCGGGGCAGTTATTGGCTTCCGGGGAAGTCTTGCGACTCTCGCGGGAAGTGATCAAGCCTTTTTACAAATCTCGCTGTGACCGTGCGCTTGAGTTTTTGGATGCCGCGCTGCCTGAGAATGTCGATTGGAGCATTCACCAGCCTGGCGGAGCGTTTTTTTTGTGGCTCCGGTTGCGCGATGCGCAGTTCAGTAGCCGTGCGCTTTACGAACGTTTGAAACGGGCCGGGCTTATCGTTGTGCCGGGGGACTATTTCTTTACAGGTAGCGATCCGTATTGGGAACACCGCCATGAGTGTTTGCGGTTGAGCTATTGCCTGCCTGATGCTGATCTGGAACGTGGGGTAGGGATTTTAGCGGAGGCGTTGCGGGTGTGACCCTAGATAAACGATTAGAATCGGCCATCGCCCGCGTTCTGGTTGACCATCTTGGCGGGCGTCAGTTTGATTATCTGATACCGGAGGACCTGTCGGGCGTGATCCGGGTCGGTTCACGGGTGCGGGTGCCGTTTGGGGGGCGCAAAGCACTTGGAACGGTTTTAGAAATCGTTGAGACATCGGATGTCTCAGAGGAGCGGCTCAAACCGCTCGAAGCCGCTGTTTCCAAACTACCCGAAATCGGGCCTTCGCTTATGCGGCTAGCAGATTGGATCGCCTCCTACTACATCTGCACAAAAGAGGCTGCCCTGCGTGCGATGTTACCACAGCCAGTTCGCAAAGCGGAAATCGGGCACCGGCGGCAGCGGATGGTGCGGCTTTTGAAAAAGCTGCCTGCCGAGGAGGAAAAGCGTTTAAAGAAAAAGGCGCCGCGGCAGGCGACTGCGCTTGAGATCCTAAAAACGGAGGGTGGCACGCTGTCTGCAGCAGACCTTGTGCGCAGGTCTGCCCTGAATGCGAACGGACTAGGAGCGTTGGCAAAAGCCGGGCTGGTTGAGATTATTTGGGAGGTTCGCGAGCGCGACCCGTATGATGGTGAGACGATTCTTCCTTCCCGACCGTTGGAATTAAACGCCGAGCAAAAGGTTGCGCTCGATTTGATTCTCGCGCCACCAGAGTCGGACGGGTCACGCAAGCCCGTGCTACTGTATGGCGTGACCGGCAGCGGCAAAACCGAAGTTTATTTGCAGGCTTTGGCGGCGGTTCTCAAACAAGGACGTGGCGGCATCGTTCTTGTACCGGAAATTGCGCTAACGCCGCAGACGGTGGATCGATTCCGGGGGCGTTTTGTGGCCGAAGGAGTGAATGTGGCGGTTCTTCACAGCCATTTGTCAGCAGGCGAACGCCATGATGAATGGCATCGCATCCGCAGGGGTGACGCTAAAGTAGTCATCGGCGCGCGCAGCGCTGTGTTCGCGCCTATTGAAAATCCCGGGTTGATCATCGTTGACGAGGAACACGAGCATTCCTACAAACAGGAGGAGGCTCCGCATTACAATGCCCGCGATCTTGCCGTCGTGAGAGGACGCATTGAACAGGCAGCAGTAGTCCTTGGCAGCGCAACGCCCTCCTTCGAAACTTACCACAACGCCCTCACAGGTAAATACTCACTCGCAAACTTGACGAAACGTGTGGACGACCAGCAAATGCCATTGATCCGCGTCATCGACATGCGTATGGAGCGAACCCGACAGAAGGGAAGTGGCGCACTTTCAGAAAGGCTCATTGCCGCCATTAAAAAACGGATCGACCGCAAAGAACAGGTGATTCTGTTTCTTAACAGGCGCGGGTATGCCACAACCCTCATTTGCCCATCCTGCGGAGCGGTAATCGGCTGCCCGCACTGCAGCGTGCCACTCACGTGGCACAGGGCGGCGAATCGCATGTCGTGCCATTTTTGTCATTACGCCGAGGTGGTGCCACAAAAGTGTCCCGCGTGCGGAAAACCAGGCTTGCGTGACGTGGGAACAGGCACCGAGCGAGTCGAAGAATCGCTTCAGCGATCATTTGAAGGGGCGATTATCAAACGCATGGATGCCGACACAATGTCGCGGAAAGGTGCCTACCGCGAAACTTTGGAGGCGTTCAGAACCGGAAAAATTGATATCCTGGTTGGCACCCAAATGATTGCCAAAGGTCTTCACTTCCCAAATGTAACACTTGTGGGCATCGTTAACGCTGATTTAGGTTTGCATCTGCCGGACTTTCGCGCTGGAGAACGGACATTTCAATTGCTCACACAGGTCGCGGGCCGTGCCGGGCGGGGTGACATGGCGGGGGAAGTGCTTATACAAACATTTACGCCCACTAGTGCTTCCATTCAGTATTCACGACGCCACGATTTCGTTGGTTTTTTTGAGGAGGAAGCCGAATTCAGAAAGAAGTATTTTTACCCGCCATTTTGCCATCTCATTCTTATCAAATTGCGTTCCAAAAACGCCGAGTTGGTGAAGTTAACCGCCACACTCCTGGCAAAAGCCATTCAGTCTGCAAATCCGCCACCAGACTCTCAGGGCGGGGAGGCTCTCCCTGCACCCATCGAGAAGCTCGCCGGGGAAACACGAATGCAAATTATTTTGCGTTCAAAATCCGTCATCCATTTGTCACAAGCCATTGCGAGGGCTCTTTCACACTTTCATATCCCTGAAGAAGTTCGGATTTCTATTGACGTTGATGCTTATGAACTCCTCTAAAGAAAACTTGTGCGACTAAGGGTTTTGATTTATATCTCTCATGGGCCGAAGAAACTTATGAGCGCGTTGCAAATAAACACTGCTAAAGGAAACTTCGGATGTCGTAATTCCCTCAACGCGGTATCGTATCCCGTTTTTTTTCTGAATCTGTTTTTTCATGCGCTCAGCCACAATACAATTGCATCAGAAGTTGGCCCTGCGACCAGACCAGCTGTCGAGCCCACGGTGGTAGTGTCACGCTTCGTCGAACAGAAAACATCTCAAAAATCGGAGGATGTTACGAACGGAAATCTCGCCCCGTCCAAGGTTGAGGTTCTTTTAGCCCCTTCGGCATTAGCTCCGGATCCCCTCTCAAAGGCGGGGAAAACAACCTCTGAAAAGACGGAAAACTTCAAACTTGGTCCAAAAAAAGCGGTACTCATTTCTCTGGGAGCCTTCCTTGTCGTTGGTTTCTTTTTCCGGCGAAGAATTCTAAATTATATCCTTGATGAAAACCGCCCACTCCCGCCGGTTCAACCATTTGGGGCAAAACCGATTGGGGAAATTTTAAATAAGAGACAAAAAAACGTCTCTGCAAAAACAAAATCTTCGCCGCGGTCGCGCTTTACACTCGACCCAACTATCACGCCTCCGCAAACGGTGGTAAATCCTGAACAGATCCCCGTAGCCGCTTCTCAAGATGTAAACACTCCATTTCTGCCAGAATCTACTGTCATTGTTTTAACTACCGCCAACGGACAGCAAACGGCTATAGCACATAGCATGTCACCTGTTCTAAGCACTGCAAAAACAGAGGAGACAATCAAGGCCTTTAAACGCCTCAAAGTCCGCCCGAAACGTCCTTGGGAGTAGAATGATCACTCGTCGAGTTGCTCTTACGCAAATCTCGTTTTTTTTACTCCTAACTCTTCTCCTGCCCTCCCTCAAAGCCCAGGAGCAAGGGTTTACCGAGAGGAAACTCGACGAAATTACGCCTATCTCCCCCAGTCCACTCGGCAAGCAGGTCCTCGATTTCAAACCCGACAAATGGAAGTTTGCTGAAACCGACAACTTTATCCTTGCTTTTCGACGCGTGACCGAAGCTCGGCGCGTCGCCAGAGAAGTTGAGTTCACCCTTGCGCATGTGGCAAAAATCCTCCAGTTCTCTCCCAAAGATTACAAAAATAAATCTTTCATTTTCATTTTCGAGGATAGCCAGGAGTGGCGAACCTTTCTGAACAAAATAGACATGTCGCTGCAGACACTCAGCTTCGCGCGGGGCGATGAACTCTTCCTCAACGTGAGGAAAGCAAGCGACACTGGCAAGTTTGACGAACGCACCCTTGCCCACGAAGCAACCCACGCAATCATCGCACGCCTTTACCAGGCTAAATATCAGAATCTACCCCTCTGGTTGCACGAGGGGATTGCGGAATACATGGCCGCAGAATCTATGGCCGCACGCAGAAAACAAAGCCTGCGACTTCATCAAAAACCTTTAGGCTCGGCCGGTCTTACCCTCAGAGCGATATTGTCAACCAACGCATACCCCGCCAGTAGCGAACAACGCGGTCAATTTTATCAGTCTTCTGAAAGGTTGTTCCGTTTCCTTTGCGACGGACATCCTCGTGAACGCATCCGCTCGTTCATTGACGCAATCGCCGACTTGCGAAGCGCAGAGTCCGCTCTCCTTGAAATATACGGGGATAAATATAAATCCTTTGAAGAACTTGAGAAATGCTACGAACTAGGCCTTAACTAGGATCAGCCTCCCGCGACATCGTCCCGATTAAGTGAGATTGCCTTGATTAAGTGAGGCAACAAAACATTGATTAAAACCACCAAACAACAACAGCGAGCGAACCTTGTGAGTTTCAGCACCAAAGTGTGAAGTTTCGGCTTGACGACAAAATTAGGAAAATTGCCATTTGGACATTCAACTTTGGTTTAGACGCTTAATGCCAGTTTGGCAGGAGGGCAGGATTGCTCGCCGATACGGTCGGTTAATAGCGTTTTTCTACAATAAAATACCCCAAAATTCCCCCGCGACAGTTTTCCGATTCTATTACCATTCTGGAGGTAGTGGTGGTCAAAAGCAGAAGAGCCTCGAACTCGCTCGAATAGCTTGCTAATTTTTTATTTTTTTATGGCAATCTTCTCTATTTTTAGGCGACAATCAGAATTGAACTCTAAACCTCTATGCTATCAAAAGTCATTTCTGAAAAACTTGGTATCCCAGAACCTGCCGTTCAAAAGGGGATGTCTACTCTCCTTCAATTTCTTCGTGGCCATCTCAAAGGAACTGATTTTGAGAAGTTTGTCGCGCTTATCCCCGGAGCATCGGCTTTGCCTCAAACCTCCGCTGCGCAAGAGAGCGGTCCTCTGGGTGGGATAATGAAACTCCTCTCAAACATTTTTGGCAGTCAAAGCGCTGATATTGCAAAAGTCGTTGGATCTCTAACGAAAGCAGGTATCAAAATCGAGCAAGTGGGACCATTTGTGCAGGAATTTTTGCAAGGCACAAAATCGGCAGCGGATGCAAACAACGCGGGAGAGCTTTTTGCCTCTGTGACAAGCGTTCTCCAAAAGCTCACAAAAAGCAGCAGCTAAACTGGTTCATCCGGGAGGTTCATGTTTAGACGCCTGTTAGCACGGCTTTAGATTCATGAAGGCTGTAAAGTTTCAAGATGAAGAATGTCTCATCGAGGAAACCATAAGCTTTGCGCTTGAGAGTCTTGATTTTGTTGTTGATAC
>CALDSX010000116.1 GCA_937924445.1 uncultured Chthoniobacterales bacterium | reverse complement strand
CGCCGTTCAACTGGCGGCCTTGCATCACCAAGACGCTTGTCATGGCGAGCAAGATACGGCAGGCCCCCCTGGTGAATCCAGCAAAAAACGAACTTTTTTCTGTTGCGTTCGGGGGGGGTAATCTATTCTTCGGTTACTGATAGTCCCATGGTGGGACTACCTGAGCAGTTACACCTTTTGTTTAAAAAAGATGCATATAAGATGCCGAACGCAATTTTTCCGTTTGCGAAACGGCTGCATCGGGGAATGGTTCGAGAGTATTCAAAACCCCCGAAACTCAGACCTAAAGAATGAGCCACGTTGCCAGTATCGAATCGGCCGCCGAGCCGGTTACTCAAACCCTCGATCATGTTGACCACTATCTGCAAGTAGGCGTCGAATCAGACGCGTCGGATATCCATCTGGCGGTGAATTGCCGCCCCTCATGGAGGCGATATGGCACTCTGGAGCCGATTTGGCTGCAAGCGCCTGTTCTTACGGCCGCAGATACGGAACATCTCGCCATGGCGTTTTTAACGGACGAACAGAAAATACATCTTCATGAGCGGGGTGATGCCGATTTTGCTTATCAAAACGATTTTGGCCGTTTTCGGACGAGTGTTGTTCGGACTCGTCTGGGACTCGATTTGACTTTTCGGATTATTAACACACACATCCGGACGATGGATGAAATTGGTCTGCCATCGCATCTCAAATTGTTAACGCAATATCATAACGGGCTTGTTCTGGTGACCGGTTCAGTCGGTTGTGGCAAGTCGACCACTCTGGCTGCGTTAATTCATCACATCAATCACGAACGCCGAGATCACATTATCACGCTCGAAGATCCGATCGAGTATGTTTTTAAATCTGCAAACTGCCATATCACGCAGCGGGAGGTTCACTCGCATACAGAATCTTTCGGGACCGCACTTCGGGCGTCGCTTCGCGAAGATCCGGATGTTATTATGGTTGGTGAAATGCGCGATCTTGAAACAATCCAGCTTGCAATAACCGCTGCGGAAACCGGGCATTTGGTGCTTGGAACGCTACACACTGGCAGCGCCGCGAGAACCTTGGATCGTATTCTTGATGTTTTTCCGGTCGAACAGCGCGAGCAAATTCGGGTCATGGTTTCAGAATCACTTCGCGGAATCATTACTCAGCAGCTAGTGCCAAGGATCGACGGTAAGGGACGAGTATTGGCCTTGGAGATATTGCTCAATAACCCTGCTGTGGCCAACACAATCCGCGAGGGCAAGACGTTTATGCTTCCCGGGTTGATGCAGATCGGCAAAGCATCTGGAATGAAGTTAATGGACGAAAGTCTGTACGAGCTTTACGCAGCTGGCCTGATATCGAAAGAGGAAGCTTTTTCGCGTGCCGAATCCAAGCAGACAATGCGGCAATCTCTGCATTTATGAGGGGCCAAACTCACCGAGATTGATGAGATTACTTTCACAAGGTCACGCCACTTTTAACGCACTCCCCTATGAGTAGCCCGTCAAATTACATAGATCAGTTTTTCAAAGTTCTCATTGAAGCCAAAGGTTCCGATTTGCATCTTGGTCAGGGTGAGCCGCCAAAAATCCGGCGTAACGGCGATCTAATGCCAATTAGGGACGAACCACTCACTTACGAAGAATGCGCCTACATGCTTCATGAAATTGCAGGGGAGGTGCGCTGGCAGCGTTTCTTGCAGAAGGGGGATCTCGATTTTGCTTACGAGATGGACGAAGAGAGTCGTTTTCGTTGTAATCTCCTGCGGCAAATCAATGGGTTTGGCGCGGTTTTCAGGCTCATTCCAACGAAGATTTCGACTCTTGATGAGCTTAATCTTCCACCAGTAATCAAAGAGTTTGGTGACATGCGTGGAGGATTGGTGCTGGTCACCGGGCCGACAGGGTCGGGAAAATCGACCACGCTTGCAGCTTTGATTGATTATATCAACAACAAACACTCCCGCCATATCATCACCATCGAAGAACCTATTGAGTTTGTTCATCGCCATAAGAAGAGTATTATCGTCCAGCGTGAAGTTCCCGATCATACCAGGGACTTTGCCACTGGTCTGAAGGCTGCCCTTCGTGAGGATGCCGACATTGTTCTGGTCGGGGAAATGCGCGACCTCGAGACCATCTCCCTTGCGCTGACCGCTGCAGAAACCGGTTTGCTTGTTTTTGGTACGCTTCACACCAACAACGCCCGCAAAACGGTTGACCGTCTCGTGGATGTTTTTCCCTCCGATCAGCAATCCCAAGTCCGCACTATGCTCTCAGCCTCGCTTCGTGGTGTCATTGCACAGCTTTTGCTCAAACGCCAGGACAATAGTGGACGCGTGGCGGTGAATGAAATTCTCGTCTCAAACAGCGCTGTTTCAGCGATTATTCGTGAAGGAGCGACGCAAAAGCTTCAGGACGTTATTGTCGGTGGTAAAGCGCAGGGGATGCAGTTCATGGATGACGCCATCTGGGCTCAGATGCAGCGCGGAATCGTCTCTCCGCATGAGGCGTTTATGAAAGCGATTGACAAAAATCGCTTTAAGAAATTCCTACCTGCCGAGGAACTAGCCTTGGCAGAAAGCGCCGGTGTCGAAGCTCGTTAACTACCCGATTCCCTGTAAGCCACTCAAAAGCCGCTTGCTTATTGCAAGAAGTCTGTGCGGCACACGCCATGTCCTCACCTGTCATCGCCAGCTACTGCACCACATTTCTGAAACCGGAGATGCTCCACATCTACCGACAGGTTACCGGTCTGCGCAAGTTCAGAACTTTCATCCTCACTCTGCACCGCGAATGCGCTGATCGTTATCCTTTTGAGGATGTGGAAACAATCCCGTTGGCACGAATAAATCCGCTTCGCCGCTTCTATCTTAAATACATCGAACGACGGCCTCCGATTATCTATCGCGGGGAGTACGATACACTCCGCCAAATACTTGAACGTCGCGGAGCCTTTTTGATGCACATTTACTTCGGACACACTGGTGTTCACCTTCTTCCTTTTATCGAGGCCTGGTCGGGGCGTTGCCTCGTTTCTTTTCACGGTATGGACGTTAAGGAGCGCCCAGAACGACCAGACTATAATGAGCGACTTCGTCGAATGCTCCAGAGGGTTCCATTAGTTCTCGCTCGCTCTAAATCTTTGGCGACCCGCCTTGAAGAGCTTGGTTGTCCCAAACAGAAGCTGCGCATCCAACGCACGGGAATTCCACTTGAATCTTTTCCTTTTCGCGAACGACAGCATCCTAGAGAAGGGGCCTGGCAAATTATTCAGGTGTGTCGCTTAATTGAGAAAAAGGGCCTTCCCGACACCTTAGAGGCCTTCGCCATTTTTGCGGCACATCATCCTGCTGCAACTCTCTCCATCGCGGGTGAGGGACCGCTCCTGGACGCTCTCGAACGTCAATCCGAAAAGATGGGTATTCGTGGCAAAGTCCGTTTCCTGGGTTTTCTCGATCAATCCAGTCTTTCAAAGTTATATGAAGACTCACATATCTTTATTCATCCGAGCCGGACTGCACAGGGGCATGATCAGGAAGGCATCCCCAATTCGCTCTTAGAGGCGATGGCCTCTGGTCTTCCTGTTGTCTCTACCAGACATGGTGGAATTCCGGAGGCGGTGGAAGACGGCGTCTCCGGTCTGTTGGTAAATGAAAACGACCCGGTCGCAGCAGGGGAGGCGCTGCTAAAAATAGCAGCCAACCCGGCCTTGGCGGCCTCTCTGGGGCGTCGCGCATCAGAAAGCATCCGTCGAGAATTCGAACAAACTGCCCAGATCGAACGACTCGAGGACTGCTACAACGAATTGCGATCCATTTGAAGGCATGGAACGAACCCTCACAACTGACCCTCGCCCGCTTGTAGTCAGCCTGGTTGGGACGTTTCTCAAACCTGAAATGCTCAGTGTCTACAGACAAGTCACCGGACTTCGGCGCTGGAGCACCGTCATCGTCACTGAGAAACGTGCAAACTCTGAGCTATTCCCATTTGATAATGTGATCGAGTTAAAAAAAAGGGGATTCCGACCGCGTGGAAATTTTTTACGTCGCTTTTATTGGAAGCATCTCCGCCAAACCTGGCCACCGCCCGGGTATGTGGAACCTATTCCGCCCCGTAATTTCGAGTTTTGCGACCTCTTACCCCAGTTGCGCCGAATTCGTCCGCGGCTTCTTCACATCTATTATGGCCACAAAGCGAGAAAATACCTACCTCTTGTTGAACGCTGGGGCGGACCATTGCTGGTGAGCTTTCACGGAGTCGATGTCGCTCGGGATGTCGATAAAACCGTTTATCAATCAAGTTTTGAAGAAGTTTTTCAACACGCCGCCATCGTTGCTGCACGCTCTCAATCCTTACTTGGAGCGCTCTATGCATTAGGATGTCCGAGAGAGAAGCTCCGCCTGAACCGCACGCCGATCCCGCTTGGCCACCTCCCCTTCTCACTGAGACATCCCCCGGCCGATGGCAGATGGCTTTTCGTGCAGGCATGCCGTCTTATTCGAAAAAAGGGACTCCATACAACCTTACAGGCGCTTCGCAGAGTTACCGTTCGTTTTCCAGCAGCTCGCTTTGTCGTGGCCGGTGACGGCCCTCTACGAGAGGAGTTGCTCAACGCTGCCCATGAACTTGGCGTTTCTGCAAACCTCGAACTACCCGGCTGGCTTGATCAGGCAGAGCTCGTGAAGCTTTATCAACAAGCACACATTTTTTTGCACCCTAGTGAAACCACCAGCACGGGCGACCAAGAAGGTATTCCTAACTCGATGCTTGAAGCCATGGCAACAGGGCTCCCAATCGTCGCCACACAACATGGGGGAATTCCTGAGGCGATGGACGATCATGCTGACGGTCTTCTTGTCCCCGAACGCTCTCCGCAAGCCCTTGCAGAAGCAATCTTGGGCATTCTGGAAACTCCGGGGTTGCTGCAGAAATTTTCTGCCAATGCCGCCAAAACAGTGAGAGAACGGTTCGGAATGGAGGCATCCATCAACGCGCTCGAAAATGCTTACGATGACGCTCTCCGGATGTGATGGGGGCGAAATCTCACTTGGTCTTTTCCTCTAGATTAGTCAAAAGAAAGCAAATTTTTGGCTTCCCTTTTTCTTCAAGGCCTGTTTTGTTTCAAATTCAATGGCCAAAAACACAACTTCATCGCGTAAGACCTCGACAGGGCAAAAGCCCAGAAAACCTGCAAAACCAACCCTCCGTTACAAACGAGTCGTGCTGAAGATCAGTGGTGAGGCATTGCGCGATAGCCACGGTCGCGATAACATCTCCTCGGAGATTGTACACGCAATGGCGGAGCGAATAAAAGCCGTTCGCGAACTTGGCGCCGAAATCGCTGTGGTGATCGGCGGTGGAAACATCTGGCGTGGTCTTGCTGCTAGCGAACGGGGAATGGACCGCGCCACGGCCGATTACATGGGCATGCTTGCGACGGTAATAAACGGGATGGCTCTCCAAAGCCACCTTGAAGAGCTTGGCGTGCCCACACGAGTTCAAACGGCAATCGAGATGAAAAACGTGGCCGAACCCTTTATCCGGCGCCGGGCTGTGCGTCATCTCGAAGTTGGTCGGGTGGTTATTTTTGTCGCAGGCACCGGAAATCCTTTCTTTTCAACAGACACCGCCGCCGCGCTGCGCGCGAGTGAAATTGGAGCAGAAGCTATTCTCAAAGCTACAAAAGTGGATGGCATTTATGATAAAGATCCAATAAAATTTCCAAACGCTGTTCGATTTGACACCATCACCTACACCGAAGCGCTGACCCGGCGCCTTAATGTCATGGACGCAACAGCCTTCAGTCTTTGTATGGACAACTCCATCCCCATAATTGTCTTCGATATGGGACCTGCGGCCAACATCCGCAACGTACTCTTAGGTCGCAAAGTCGGCACGCTCGTCACCTCCGGTTGAATTCCAGACCCGATCGTGCGAATATCCTCCTACCCATCACTTCTCTTCTTCAAAACAAACTCTTCTCCTCCATGCCGAACGATCCAGACGAAATTATTTTAGATGCCGAAGCCGATATGGACAAAAGCGTTGAATACCTCTCTCACGAATTGGCCTCGGTTCGAACTGGCAAGGCCTCCCCAGCTTTGGTCGAAAACATCGATGTGGAAGCCTACGGCACCTCAATGAAACTCAAACAGCTCGCGCTCATCACCACGCCGGAACCTCGGCTTCTCGTCGTTCAGCCGTTTGATCTTGGCACAGCCCAAGCCATAGATAAAGCATTACGAGAATCAAAACTTGGTATTAATCCCACTGTAGATGGCAAGCTCATCCGAATCCCGATCCCCGAACTGTCTGAAGAACGACGTCGCGACTTAGTGAAAGCCATCAAGCAGATGGCTGAAGAAGCACGTGTGCGGGTCCGCTCAAACCGCCGCACCGCTATGGATGGGCTGAAAAAGATTCAAAAAGAAGGACTCATCACCGAAGACGACCTCGAACGCTACGAGACTGATGTTCAAGAGCTGACGGACGCTTCGATCGCAAAAATCGAAAAGTTAATCGAAGCAAAAGAAGCCGAGATTATGAAAGTTTGACACTCAAGACATCCAGTTGTTCAGCCACTTCATCCACCCCGGATGAGTTGACTGAAGATCTATTTCCCCAAGGTGCAACTTTATATTGCTGAATAAAAACTTTCGCCCCTTCGTCTTTGTGGATAGCGAATTCCTTGGACAATCAACTTCAAAATCCACCAAGGAGAACATGAAATCGTGGATGCTGATGCACAGATGACACCGGGAAAACCTCTCATTATCCGAGGCCAGCCAAGGGTGAAGGACAGCTCATATTTATCCTCGTCGCCCAGTAACAGTTCACACGCGCCTCTAAAGCAAAAAACAGCTATGGGAGCAGCTTTTTTGGATTTATCTTCGAAGATTGATGGAACCTGATTTTTCAGAGGGACTCGAACGCCTTCGAGAACGGGGATTGCTGCGTGAGCTTCGCACAGTAATAAACGATAATTGTGGAGAGATCGAGTTTGCTGGAAATCGCTTCGTCAATTTTGCCTCGAACGATTACCTCGGTCTTTCGCAACATCCAGCCGTCGCCGAAGCCGCGCGAGAGGCTATTGCCCGCTACGGAATCGGAGCCGGTGCTTCCCGACTCATCACAGGCACGCATCCACCACATCGGTTGCTCGAAGAAAAACTGGCCGCATATAAAAACGCCGAAGCTTCCCTGGTCTTTTCGACTGGCTACGCAGCAGCCCTTGGCATCATTCCTGCGCTTGTTGGTGCTGGGGACATTGTTATCACCGACAAGCTTGCCCATGCCTGCCTTATCGATGGCATTAGACTCTCTGGCGCGGTCATAAGAGTGTTCCCACACAACCATCTTGGTAAACTTGAAAGCCATCTCCGCTGGGCCCGTCAACACCTAAGTAGTTCTGGACGCATCCTCATCGTCACAGAATCCGTTTTCAGCATGGACGGGGATTGTGCGCCTCTGCGGTCAATCATTCAGCTCAAAAACTCCTTTGGTGCCCTGTTGCTTCTGGATGAGGCTCATGCCACGGGACTCGTGGGCCCTGGCGGGCGTGGGCTTGCCACCGCCCTTGGCCTTGATGAGCAAATTGAAGTTCGCATGGGCACCTTAAGTAAAGCACTTGGCGTCGCCGGAGGTTTTGTCGTCGGCAGTCGTCAGCTCATCAGTTGGCTTATCAATCGCGCCCGAAGCTTTATCTATTCCACAGCTCCGCCACCCCTGCTCTGCGCTGCGGCGGCGGCGGCTTTGGATGTAGTTCTCTCCGAGGAAGGGGAAGCTCTCCGCGCCACTTTGGCGGCCCGAATTGCCCGCCTGGATGACGGTCTTCCAAACCGTTTTCAGCGGAAGAACGGCGCGGGAGCCATCTTTCCGCTTATCCTAGGTTCCGAGATGGCGGCGCTTGATGCCGCCAGTGAGGCAAGGGAACAAGGACTTTTCATCCCGCCCGTGCGTTACCCCACCGTGCCCAAAGGCCAAGCGCGCCTCCGTGCAACGCTGACCTCCTTACACAGTGAGCAACACTTGGATCGCCTCATCCAATGGGCACAAAAAATTGACGAACGATTGGCCAGAACATCCACAAAAGACTCAGCATGAAAAATCTGCCTCGCCTTGTCTGGGTAAATCGTCAACGACGCGTCAAAGCAAACTGGCCGCTAGTGCGGAGGAGTATAAAAGCGATGCTACCTCGCAT
The DNA here is from genome assembly GCA_937924445.1 of uncultured Chthoniobacterales bacterium. Taxonomy (GTDB): domain Bacteria; phylum Verrucomicrobiota; class Verrucomicrobiia; order Chthoniobacterales; family CALDSX01; genus CALDSX01. The sequence continues at coordinate 8,266 of CALDSX010000116.1, read as the reverse complement.
TGCGTTGGAGACAGGCCCACGAAATGATCCCGACGAGAGAGAGCTTTGGACCGGGCATGGTGAAATCTCATTTATTTTTCTCGACGACCCCGCCATTTCTCGTGTTCACGCCCAATTTTTTAACGATCCAACCCCGACCGACACCATCACCTTCCAACACGGTGAAATCCTTATCGGAGCCGAGACTGCAGAGCGAGCCGCACGAGAGCTTGGGGTCTCTATCGAGTCCGAACTCATTCTCTATGCCCTGCACGGTCTCTTGCATCTCCGAGGTTTTGAGGACAAAACTGAGGTCGGCTTCGCCACTATGCAAAATTTGCAGGAAAAATTGGTGGTCACTTTAAGATCGGAATAGCATGGGGTTTATCTGAAAACCGGAACACCAAGGTGGATCCTAGCTAAAAAGTTATTCACAAAATTCGACAAACGGCACAAAATAAGCTACATTTAAGCATTACGGTTCTTCGATTTTGTGCGTCAGTTGATGATCCAATTGGCGACAAGCCACTCCGATCCCAGACAGCATGCAAACTGACATATCACAGGAGGAAGCACGCGCGCTCGCTCAGGTGCTCGATACCTACGAGCACATCGTGCAGAATCAGCCCGATGATTATCAATCAATCGAGGCCTTGAAAGAAACCTACGCTCGTCTTGATCGGCGTGATGACGTTCTTCGAGCCTCAAAAATGTTGGTGAATGCTTACTGTGCACATGGCCAATTCTCCCAGGCCCTCATGGAATGCGAGGGAATCCTGCAGCGCGAACCAGGCAATGCGGAGGTCTTGGGATTGATCGAGGAACTTCATAAAGTCATCGGCGACCGGTTGCAACAGGGGAAAGTCCCAAGTGCTGTAGGAAACCTCGTTCAAAGAGATCCTCCTTCAACAGCCCTAAAACATGGAACAAATGGTGCTTCCACCCCCTCACGGTTAATCACCACCGCCTCAACCCGTGGTACAAAAGAGAATGATAAAAGTTACTCCACAGGGTTGCAAGGGAACCAGTCTTTTGCTGCATATCTGGCAAACCAAGGCCTTGCCCCACGGGCAATTGTCCAAAAAGCCCTGGAGTCCTTATCCTCCAAAACGGCCATTAATTCACCTGCCCCGTCGCTTTTATTGGAGGTGTCTCGCCTTGGCAACATTCCTCTTGAAAGTCTCCTCTCCGAAATCGTTGATCGTACGGGACTCCCTTTCATTCCCATCGAATGTTATGACGTGGATCGAAATGTTGTTCAACTAATTCCAGACGAACTATCGCTCGGGAGGCTGATCATTCCGTTTGACCAAGTTGGGCGAGTTGTCTATCTGGCCATTTGTAACCCATTCGATCTTGAGGCGCGCGAACTCGCACAGCAGTCGTTGGATTATCATATTGAATGGTTTCTTGCCTCCCCCGACCAAATACAAAATCGGCTTGCCCAAATATACCGCCTCCCCCAGCCCAATCCCTGACCATGTCCGCAAAGAATCTTGGAGAACGAATCGCCGAAACCCTGGTCGCCGATGGTGTCTTGACGAGCGCCCAGCTTGCAGAGGCGCTCGAGCTTCAAAAAAAACAAGGAGGAAGACTTAATAAAATTCTCGTGGACAACAACTTTGTCAGCGAGATGGACATGCTTATCGGAATGGGTCGGTGTTTGAATACGCCCACCATCAATCTCGCCCGGATGACCATCCCGGAAGATGTTTTCAACCTCATCCCCAAAAATCTCGGGTTACAACATAAGCTCATTCCCGTCTCGAAACTCGGCAAAAAACTTTATGTAGCGATAGCCGACCCTATGAACGTGGTGGGCCTTGATTTTGTGCGGGAACGCACCGGGATGATCATCAAGCCGATGATTGCGACCGAGAAAGCCATAACCGATGCACTCTCCGGGGTCACTTCAGCAGGTAGCATCTCAGACGTGCTCGATGACCTACAGCAAGACGGCACCGATGTCACCCTTGTTGAAGAAAAAGTCGAGGCGATTGACCTCGACAAGGCAGCCCAAGACGCCAACGAAGGGCCCGTAATCAGCCTCGTAAATCTGATGCTTGCCCAGGCCGTAAAAATGGGAGCTTCGGACATTCACTTTGAGCCTTTCGAAAAAATGATCAAGCTCCGCTATCGCGTGGATGGCGAGCTGGTTGAAACAAAAGCTCCCCCAAAGAACCTGCAAAACCAGCTCACGTCACGATTCAAAATCATCTCAAAACTTGATATTGCCGAACGACGGCTACCACAAGACGGCAGAGCGCGAGTCAAACTCGCCGGAAGAGATATTGATCTCCGTGTCTCTATTCTTCCGACAATACATGGAGAAAAAATCGTCATTCGTCTTCTCGACAAAGGAGCACTTCGCGGCTCTATTAACCAACTTGGCATGGATGAAGAAACACTGGCCAGGTTCCGCAAAGCGGTTGACGCCCCCCACGGAATGATCCTCGTGACCGGTCCGACCGGGTCAGGTAAAACAACAACCCTTTACACGGTTCTTAAAGAACTGAACAGTCCTATCTATAATATTGTTACCGTCGAAGACCCGGTTGAGTATCAACTCCCAGGAATCAATCAAGTGGCCGTTAAATCAGATATCGGCCTCACCTTCGCAGAAGCACTCCGTTCAATCCTACGTCAAGACCCCGACATTGTTATGGTTGGTGAGATTCGCGACAACGAAACCGCCGACATTGCGGTAAAAGCAGCATTGACAGGCCATCAAGTGCTCAGCACCCTTCACACCAACGATGCCGCCGGCGCTATCGCCCGTCTTGACGACATGGGTATTGAACCATTCCTCATCGCCAGTTCGGTTCTCCTCACGTGCGCTCAACGTCTCGTTCGCCGCATCTGTGAACATTGCAAAGAAGAGTATCTTCCAGAGCCTGAAATTTTCGAAAAACTTAATATAGAGATTCCCGATGGAACTCCCCTTTTTATTGGACGAGGTTGCGACCGCTGCAACAAACGGGGATATTCCGGGCGTGCTGCAATCATCGAAGTGCTTTCCGTATCCGAAGCAATCCGGCGGTTGATCATCAAAAGAGCCTCCGCCTCTGTTCTAAAAAACCAGGCCATCGGGGAAGGAATGAAAACCTTACGCCTCGCAGGCATTGACAAGGCGATTGAGGGCGTTACAACCTTGGAAGAGGTATGGCGCGTCACCTCCGAAGATAACTGAAATGCCACAATAACTCCTACCCACACAGAAATGAGCCTTTTCAAATGGTATAAACAAAAGAAACGCGAAGAAGCCCAGCCCTCTTCTCCATCGGCATATCCTCCCCAGCCACTTAATCCGGCAAAGGCCATCAAGTCCGTCATTCCTCATGGCAAAGTCGTCACACCTCACAGCACGCACGTTCTAGGACCTCAGTCAAGCGGCTCTACGGATATGCTCCATGGAGGACAAAAAGTCGCCTTTTTGCCTACCAGCATCAGCATGCCCTCCGATGAGCCCGCCGACATGCCAATTGAGGACAAAGATATCTACCTCGAGATTGGAGACATTGTTGAACGTATACCTCCAGGGCTTCTAGGTAATGTCACACCTCATCTCAAACGCCATATCTCTTTCCGATTGAGAGAAATCTTTCCCGACCTTGCAAAAGGTCGAGCGACTGTGCCTCTCTCCGTGCTCTATTCTTTTTGTCCGGAGATCTTCGCGCAACCGGTGGCACCAGACGACCCCACGCCAATCTCCTTGCCACTCCAGAAGTTGGTAGAGCAAGTGGGCACCTTCACCCAACGTGCAGATCAGGTTCAACCCGAGGAGGTCGCTCATTTTGACACACCAATATCTAAGGTTGCTGCCGAGGATGCTGGGCGATTTCGCCGAACCAATCTGCCTGACTCTATCAAGCCCACACCAACAGTTCCCCAGACACCCGCACTCGCGCCCAAAGCTGGGGAACAACACCAATCAACCGATTCGCCAACACCACCCTCGCCCACTCATCAGCCTCCTCCCCCTCCCCCTCCACCGCGCCCGCCTCAGACCGTAACACCGGTCATCTCTGATCCAATTCCTCTCCCACGTCCATCTGCTTCACCTTTACCGCTTGCTCCAACTTCCCCCGCACCCCCGCCTTCGCCACTGCCATCTATCCGCTTCGAACAATCTCATAATGTAGCCCAGTCCCCGCTGACCGCACCATTACCCACAACCGAGTTGCCAAAGCGCCCACCTGCGACTGTGCGGGCCTCTTTCACCGGCGGAAAAATCACTCTCCGCGCATCCCCCACCGCTTCCGAGGAGAATCCGTCACTGCCTCCATCGCAATCGCAGTCTCTACCATTAATCTCTCCTCCCCGACCTGAGCCACTCCTGCGACCCAACCCAACGGGATCAGCTCAAAAAACCAGATCGACCGCTCGCATACAATTGCCGTCCCTTCGTTTACTGAACACCGCTTCTTCTCCAACAGCAAATACCAACAACCCCGATTCAGAAGGTGCAAAGCTTGCGCCGGTCGCCCCAAAGCCTTTGCCATTTAGCATCTCAGCACCTCAACCCGTTTTAAAACCCGGACTCGAGCCAACGCTCCCACCCGTTCCCCCGGTCGAGACCGCACAAATCTCTTTCACCCCGCCCCCAGCGAGTAAAAGCGAGCCCTCTCCTCAACTCTCCGCACCTGCGCCGAAGGCTCCTGCCCCGCTCATCCCGTTGTTGCCCTCTCAACCGACTCCTCCCGAAGGTGGCGCTTCGACCTCTTCGATTGCGACAACTCAATCTCCAGTAGTTTCGGGTGCAGTCGCACTGGCTCCAAAAGCCCCACCTCCCGAATCCCCATCTCAAGCAACTCCGGTCCAGGTCTCTCCAACTCCTGTGGCTCCGCCTCCCGTCGCTCTAGCTTCAAAAGTTGCCCCCCCACCACATCCCTCGGCACCGACCGTTCCTTCATCAAAATCGCCCAACGCCCTCGTCTCTATTTCACTTGCAAAAATTGTAAAGGCCCTTCCCCCAGATCTTTCAGTCCTCTTTCCCGATTCTATCCCAAACGACATCTGCATTCAGTTGGAGACTTCATTTGTCGAAAATCAACTGGCGCGAGGCAGCGTGAAACTCTCTAAAAGCGAGTTTATAAACGTGTTGCCCCAGGAATTTCGCCAAGCAATCTCAAATATTCCCAACGACGCCTCCATTGCACTTCCTTTAGCCGAGGTATTCGCAGCATTACCGCAGGGAGCACTTCAGATGCGACGGGATCAAGTAAGCGAACAACTTACCGAGGTTTTCGATACGCCTTTCAGCCGCAAAGCTGAAGAGGACGCTCTTTTGCACAAAACTTCTCCAGGCACTCAGCCCGCAAAATCACATTTTTCCAGCCCGTTCTCATCCCCCTCCTCTGAGGCCCAACCTTATCCCGTACCCGCTGCCGAACCGAAAATCTCGTCGATTGCACCGGTATCCCAAGTGCAGAATGTTCCCACTCCCAAGGCTGAGGTCATGGAGGATCTTAACCTCGAAAAAGGGAGCGAAGTTTCCGAAAAAAATAGTTCACTCCCTGTTCCCCTTACAGAGGCGCCTCCTGCCGAGAACCCGCCCGCTCCGGTTTCATTCAAGGTGCAATCTACGCCCGTGGATCAGCCAAAAAGTTCTCCAACGCCTGCAGCATCTCAACCAGCCCGACAACAGGCCATCACTCCCCTCGTGCCCGCTCGCTCCGCAAAGCGAGCTGATCCCATCACACAGCCAGAACATACCGGAGCACATGATGATCAAACAGAGCTTCAGGCTCTTTTTATGACCGAAGACCATCTCGACGCAAAAGGAATCGTCCGACATATCTCCAGGTTACCAGGGATCGCCAGCTGTCATCTCATGTTCTCCGACGGTCTCCCAATCGCCGGAAACCTGCCAGAAGGTCTCAATGCCGAGGCATTTAGTGCGCTGTGTCCGCAATTCTGGTCGCGGATCGAACAGACAGCAAAAGATCTCACCCTCGGCGAGGTGTCCTCAGTCACACTCTACACCAACCAAAGCCCTGTTAGCTTCATGGCCTCCCAAGGCGTTGGGTTGGTCATAATCCACAGTCGAGACCGTTATCTGCCCGGAGTTCGTGAAAAATTGATGGCGATTATGAAGGAAATTGGCAGGTTATACACACCAGACAAAGCTCATTAATAGATACCTATATCCATCAGCCCACCCTAACTCCGAGCACATATTACCGCATAAAAATCATGTCGATCATCAACTACGCTAGTAAAGAGATCCAATTTAAAATTGTCTATTACGGCCCGGCGCTCTGCGGTAAAACAACAAATCTCGCATACATCCACTCAAGGATTGATCCCGGCCACAGAGGCGATCTCGTCTCGCTGGCCACTGCCGCAGACCGTACTCTTTTCTTCGATTTCCTTCCCCTCAACGCAGTGGTCATTAAAGGATTCAAAACGAAGTTTCAGCTTTACACCGTGCCCGGTCAAGTAATCTACAACGCCACTCGCCAACTGGTTCTTAGAAGCGTTGACGGCATCGTTTTTGTCGCCGATTCGCAGTGGGAAAAAATGGAGGAAAACGCTGAGAGCTTCCGTAACATGGAGGAAAACCTCGCAAAACAGAATATTGCTCTGGATGACATTCCTTATGTTATTCAGTATAACAAACGGGATTTACCCAACATTGCCCCTGTGCATTACCTACAATTCCTGCTTAACAACCGGAAAAAGCGCGTGCCCGATTTCGAGGTCATTTCTACCACAGGACAAAATGTCTTTGCAGCGTTAAACGCTGTTTCACAACTTCTGTTGCACAAATTCAGCAAAGACAGCAACGCTCAGCGTTCAGCTGCGCCCGCATCATTATGAGCTGGCCAGATATAATCCTCTCTCCACCAAAAAAATCCAAACCGCCCGGTAATCATTTCCAAATAATACGATAAAATTATGGACTCAATTCCTGTGCTTACCATCGAAGATGTTGCAAATATAGATAACGTTTTACAAGATTACCTTCAACGCGCCGAGGCCGATCTTATTGTTGTAATTGACAAAGGAGGTAATCTCATTGCCCAGGTCGGTGATCTCGAGGTAATGGACGTAACCGTCATCGCCGCGCTGGCAGCAGGATCATTTGCCGCCACCAAAGAACTTGCGCGTCGTATTGGAGAAGTCGAATTCAACGCCCTCTACCACCAAGGAAATGGAAGTCATATCTTCATGAATTCAGTGGATGAGGACACTATTATGATTACTGTCTTCGGCAGTCAGACCACCGTCGGTCTCGTGAGGTTTTACTCCGCTTCGACAGCTTCGAACCTCGCTTCTCTACTGGCCAAAATGCGGACATCTTCCGCACCAGGGTTTCAGTTCGATTTAAATGACCTCTCCTCAAATGAGGGCGGGTTTACAGAAAGACACTAATCGTTTTTTCCACAAAAAAAAGGTGGGGGGGGCGGGGGTTGAAGGCGGTCGTTTAAGCGAATTAGCATCCCCTTCCCCAAACTTATAAGTCGAAATTCTCGCCAGTGTCTTAACACCTCACAAAGTAAGCACTAGGATCTCCCACTTGCTTGGTGGCGTTGAGTTGGAAAGCATGTGCGAGAAAAGAATTCCCCTCTGAGTAATTGCCAAAATTCAGGCGCACAAAGCCCATCGCAAAAAGACCATTCTGAGGGTCTTTTTTAAAAAATTCTCAAGGTTCAATAAAGTTGTTCAACAATTTATTCCCTGCCCTTTGCAAAGGAGCCTACGAGAAAAACAGCTCTTGGCGGCAACTAGACAGTGTCATGAGGCTGTAAGGTTGTTATTCGCGCGTAGAAGGGGATATTAAACTTATCCTTTCCGTCTTTGCAGGCCCCCTGTGCCAGCCCGCATTTCTCACATCCGTTCTACTGCGACTGACTCTTTCCCGTCGTGGCGCTGTTGTGCTTGCTCGCTCCCAGGGCAGTATGTTCCTATCTGGCCCCTCGTTTTCCTCCGCGCGCGCCTTGGCACGAGAAAGAATCTCTGCGTCTCGTATCTAAAGGTGCGAGCAAGCACGCTATGAGAGAATCGATCTTAAATTTTGCAGTTGCCTTTTTGATGAGGAGGCGTCGGCTAACCTGTTTTTTGGATTAAGCCAGAAAACGGCGATTGAAGTAAAAAAAAGAGGGAGTGTCGGGCCATCAAATCACATAGGCTCCGCATGGATCCTGACCGGTATGGGCCTCGGCAGTCGGGGATCTTGGCAAAAGCGGCGCGATTGGTATTTCAAAGAGCAAAGCGGCGTCAATGAGTGGGTTGTGCTTCTGGAGACCACCCCATGCCTGAGAGAAGCGCAGATGGATTTGGC
>CALDSX010000115.1 GCA_937924445.1 uncultured Chthoniobacterales bacterium | reverse complement strand
TTCGACTGGAAAGCTTGAGGGTATCAACAACAAAATCAAGACTCTCAAGCGCAAAGCTTATGGTTTCCGCGATGAGACATTCTTCATCTTGAAACTTTACAGCCTTCATGAATCTAAAGCCGTGCTAACAGGCGTCTAAACATGAACCTCCCGGATGAACCAAATGTCGCACCCGAGACTCGGCGTTGTATCGCTCCACCAAGCGGTCGAGTGTCTGGCGGTGAATCAAATCGAGGAGCTAGGTCAAGACAATTCGGCCGGAATTCATGCCGAAAAGTGTGGGAAATTTTCAAATGCCTCACACTCATTTTCTTCTGCAACATGCTCATAATATGAACGTTCCCAAGGTCCTTCTTTCAGTTAACCGGACACCCGTGTACAACGCTATAAAACTCCGTTTAAAGCTCGTTCTGTAAACCACGCAAAGCCCGATGCGAAGCGCGAGAAATTATCTGATTTCTACCTTATCATTGCAGCAATAGCGTTACCGTTGCGCCTACGGAGTCTGCTGCTCGCAGACACGTATGGTAACGGCGCAGGAATTTTGCAGTGACTTGTATTTTCCCTCGTCAATGGTCAAATCGAGATCCGGCAGCTCTTGCGCCAAAATCTGGCATTAACCGACTTTGAACCATCAGGGTGTCGGAATAAGTTGACAAATTTTCGATTGGATCTAAGCTTTTAAGGGAATAATTGATTAATGATTTTTGTTTTTCGTTCCGAACAACTTCTTAAGGAGTCTTGCTAAATGACTTCTCGTCAGAGAGTTCGTGCTGCTTTGAACTGTCTAGCTGTTGATCGTGTGCCAGTGGATTTGGGTGGAACCGGACAATCCGGAATAGCTGCGATCGCCTACCTGCGCCTTCGCCAAACCCGCCAAGGTTTCGGATTTGGTTCAGATGTTGGCCGAGCCGGATGTGGATCTTTTGGAGCGGTTTGGTTCGGACACAGTGATGATCCGCGGAATTGCAGGGTCGTTTGGTCTGAAACGGTCGGATTGGAAACCCTTCCCTCTTACCGGGGGCGCAACCTGTCTCGTGCCGGGCACATTCAATCCGGTCAAGGACTCCGACGGGAGCTGGTTGGTGCGCAGGAACGGAGTAGACCTCGCACGCATGCCGGCTGGTGGATATTATTTTGATATGCTCACCAAACATCCGGGCGCCGAGCACCCAGATCTCGCTACCTGGGAATGCTGGACTTACACGGATGAATACTTTGAAGCGTTGGCCTGCGAAGCGGAGGTTCTTTATAGGGAGACCGACAAGGCTCTCGTGATGTGATTCGGGCCGGGCTACGAACTCTTCTACGGACTAGGTCAGGGCGACTTCGAAGAGTGGATGGTGACCTTTGCCTCCGAGCCTGAGTATGTGGATGAGCTCTACGACAAGATCGTCACCCGCTGGATCGAGAACCTTGCTAAGCTGTACGAAGCGGTGGGCGACCGCCTGCACGTTTTGCAATTTTGCGATGATCTCGGAACTCAATCGGCCCCCTTTTTATCCACGACAATGTTCCGTGAGCGCGTGATGCCCGCCTATCGCCGTGGGATCGAATGGATTCATGCGCACACTCCGTGGAAAGTCCTTATGCACAGCGATGGGGCCATCTTCCCGCTGATTCCCTCGCTCATCGAAATGGGCGTCAATGCTCTCAACCCCATCCAGACCACTGCTGTAGGCATGGACCTCGTGCGCATCAAGGAGGAATTCGGTGCTCGTCTGACTCTCTGGGGCGCTTCCGGCGACAGCCAGAACACGCTCACTTTTGGCACTCCCGATGATGTGCGTGCTGAAGTTCGAAAGCATCTGGAAATTTTACTGCCACTCTCCGGCGGTCTGATCTTTTCAGCGGTTCACAACATACAAGCCACCGTGCCCCCGGAGAATATTGTCGCCCTGTTCGATTCGGCACTCGATTTTCCCAGCTAAAAAGGCGCCCCCCGGTGCGTAGGTTAGTCTTCACTGCCGCAGCTCTTCTGGCCCCGCATGGGAATATGGCTGCATCCGAAGTGTCCACAGGGTTGGAAAAAGATTTTCAGCATCCGCCTGCGGATTACCAACTGTATGGATGGTTCCACTGAATCAAGAGCCACAACAGCCATGATGTGGCTCACGAAAGATCTCGAGGCAATGAGGGAGGCCGGGATCATGGGCGGCGTGGCTCGGACTGCGATTCAAAATTCAAAACTGCCCCGGCTATTCCTCCTCGGGCGGTCCAAGGCTGCCTGTCGCGCTTCCTCGCCCCCCAACCAAGCTTAATTACCACGAAGACGGAGTGGTATTTGACTATCCTGAGGCGCCTGGCGGTGGCAATGTGCCGGTGGGTAATCATTTCAAAAACTATGTTGAAAAAATTATCGCAGATGCCGGCCCAAACGCCAAGCCTACGATATCGCTCCCGGACTCGCACTCCGCATCTAACTCCGCCAGTTCGGACGCCGGAATTTCTCCTGGCCACTCTCGCATGGTTAGCGCGATTAACTGGTGCGCTGTCAGCATTTTTACGAGTCGGGACCACGCAGGAAGGTGCCCTGCGTCTTGTGAATGGGCAGCAGCCGGAGCGAACTTTTGGCGCCCCCGGGAGTCTGGTCGCAAAGTTTTCCAAATGGTTCCCAAACCTGGGCAAACTCACAGAGCCGCGCAGGGTGGCATTTCCATCCTTCAAGTATGATACCAAGGACAGCCTGCTCGTTCACGGCGGGCCGCTCGGGTCAGTGACGTATCTTGCCTGCGAACCCTCAGGAACCTAAACCAAAAACAGATAGCGGATTCGAGCGCGAGCCGGTGCCCAGGCGGGCTGGCTTGGATGAAAGACTTTTCTGGGGCGATAGGCCGGAAAACACACTGCAGACGGATAAAGGAGCACACCTTTTGTGGCGCATTTCTTGCGAACTTCCTGGGCATTTCGAATCTTCCGAGACGGACTGGCATGGTAATGGGATGCGTTTCTTGCCCGGGGTCTGCGCTGCTTGAATAGGCGATTCCCTTGAGGTCAGGTTTCTGCTCCTGTTTCGTAGCCGTTCTACCCCTGTGACGTGTGGCGCTTTCGCGAAGCGGCAAAGCCCCTGACTTGCGGCAGCGGATGTGCACAGTGGAGGCGGGGCAGTGTTTGCCCTAGACACTCCGGTCATAAAGAAAATGTGAGCAAACTAAAGGCAGAATCCTTGTGAAATGAAAGAGGCTACGGCTCACACAAGACGGGAAGTGTTCCTATGCAAAGGCAAGCGCACTTCGGCGCTTTTGCGTCTCCAAAATGCTTAAGCTTGCCCCTCGTCAAAGACTCCTATCCTTAGGATTCGGACAGCCTTGTTTTGTCAAAAACAATATTTTTGGTTTTTGTGTCTTCAGCGACGAGGAATCGTTTTGTCGCAAATTTCACCAGGGTGGCTTGACAGATTGCAGCATCCACACCGACTCACAGTATGAAGTAACGCGCAAGGAGCCCCCAGAATTCATTACTTTTCCAATTGTCAGACGCTTACAAAATTGCTTACACAACTAACGATACACAAACAACATACCAAAAAATATGAAGACAAAGAATGCGCTCATTTTTTGGGGCGGATGGGATGGACACCAACCCGAAAAGATGGCGTCGATTTTTGCCGAGGACCTCGAAACCAACGGTTTCAACGTGCACTCGGAAAATTCGCTTTTGCCGCTTGAAGACCCCAGCCTCCTTTCGGGCTTCGACTTGATTATTCCGTGCTGGACGATGGGCACATTAACGGACACTCAAGGAAAGAATTTGCAAGGTGCTGTGCTCTCTGGAACGGGTCTCGCGGGGACGCATGGAGGTATGGGAGATGCGTTTCGTGGAAACTTGCATTACGAATGGATGGTGGGTGGCATGTTTGTCGGGCATCCTTATTGCGGTGAATACACCGTACGGCTGACCGCCGAGTGCGATCCGATAACCAACGGGATGGCTCAAGAATTCAAGTATTGTTCAGAACAATACTACATGCTTGTCGATACAGGCATCACGGTGCTTGCAGAAGCTCTCTACACCTACGAGAACCGGCGTTGCGTCATGCCTGTCGTTTGGAAAAAAACATGGGGACAAGGCCGGGTTTTCTATTCCGCGCTTGGCCATTCACCGGACGAGTATTATGAATATCCACACGTCCGCGAGATGCATACGCGTGGTTTTTTATGGGCCGCGCGGGATTAACCTTCGAAATAGCAATCTCAAACTTTTATGAAGGGAAAATATGCTGTTGGAGTTATCGGGTGTGGAAGTATTTCGAAGATTTACTTCGAGACACTTCGGAGGTTTTCCCACGTTGAAGTCGTGGCTTGTGCAGACATCAACTCGCAGGCTTCGCGTGCGCGAGCAGAGGAATTTTCGATTCCCAAATGTTGCAGCCCCGAAGAATTGCTAGCGGATGGGCAGATCGATGCGGTGGTGAATTTAACGATTCCGCAAGCCCATGTCGGTGTGGATATTGCGACATTGGAAGCGGGAAAGCACGTTTTTAGCGAAAAGCCGCTCGCGCTGAATCTTGAGGAAGCTCGACGTGTTTCGAGACTTGCTGCAGAGCGAAATCTTCGCTTGGGGTGTGCGCCCGACACCGTGCTCGGAGCTGGCATTCAGACGTGTCGGAAACTGGTGGACGATGGCGCCATCGGCAAACCCCTCGTTTTTGTCGCAAATATGTTGTGCGGAGGCCACGAAACTTGGCACCCTAATCCGGAGTTTTACTACCAGCCAGGGGGCGGGCCGCTCTTTGACATGGGCCCCTACTACCTGCACGCGCTGATCAACCTGTTAGGGCCGGTCAAGTCACTTGTGGCATCGGCAACCGCTTGCTACGCCGAGCGCATCATTACGAGTCAGCCGAAATACGGCAGCCGTATCAAGGTTGAAGTTCCCACCCACCTGATCGCAATTTTGGAGTTTCATTCCGGGGTGGTCGGAACGCTCACGGTCAGCTTTGATGTCAAAAGCCCTCACAATAACCCCCGCATCGAAATTTACGGAGAGACAGGCTCTCTGAGCGTGCCAGACCCGAATGGCTTTGGGGGGAGGGTATTGCTCGGCCCTGCTGGTCAAGATCAGTGGAATGAGATCGCGCTGAGTCATCCGTATTTCGAGGAATCCCGCGGATTAGGACTTATCGATCTGCTTGACGCTTTAAAAACAGGACGCCCACACCGCGCCAACGACATCATTGCTCTCCATGCGGTGGAAATCATGCAAGCCATTCACGAATCGGCTCATGAGGGACGGAGAATCACCCTGACCACTTCGTGCGAGCGTCCGTTGCCGATGAGTTCCGAACCTCGCGAATGGTGACGTACTGATACGCACGAGAGCACGGAACGAAACGTAAAACTGCTGAACTCACCCATCCGAGTAGAAAGGGACACACTCTTTATCGTATGTGTGTGGCATTTGCGGCAGCTGATCTGTGGCTGCCGCCTTGTGTGAGCCAGTGAAGGTGGTGCCGATATGGGTGGACGTCCCACTAGGAAGTATTCAGCCTCGGACTGCCTCGGTTTCCGGAGAGCTATGAGGCGGGAGGGCCACTAAGCAACTAGACTGCCAGGCAGCAATATCAAATGAACCACTTGGATTCTTTACAGGGACAGGTCGCACATTTTCTAGTTCGATGCCGACGGACGTTATCTCACAACCAAATACATCGGCGGCAACATCATCCGCCACAGGTAGTTTGTCCGTGGGCAACTGGCCACGGTTGTTCTTGACGGATAGACTCTGGGTTGGTTTTCCTGAGAAATGGCGGTCGATATGGCAGGTCGCTGGACAGCAAAGACTCTCAAAAGGCCCACCGTTGAGTCTTGCAACTAACATCCTCTCGGCCGTATCGTGACCATCGAACATCATTCACTGAACGACCCGCTCGTCGCGCTCAACAATACCCACGATGTCGTCGACAATCGGGTGCTGTTTAACGATAATGGCACCATAACCAGCGACAGCGCCAACGCGCTCAATCAATGCGGGTTGCTTAACGGTCCGGCGCGCTTGATGGCTCATAATGGCTGTGCTTTTTATCTGCAGATGTTCCGCAACAAACCTCAGGGTCAAGTCGTTCGGCAGCATTACACAGCAGCAAGCAGTATCTTTGCTCGATGAGTGCCGGGCTCTCTTGCAATCATCGGTTTTTCTTTGAAGCTCCCACCACCGCAACAACAGATTTGAGGTGGCGTGTGATTCAGGGTGCGTCACTTAGGTTGTTTAATTCCTGTTTTCTTGCCTTCTCCTTTTGCCGGTTTTTCCAGATGTCGAAAGTAGGTGCCTCGGCCAGCTGCGGTATCTTGCAGACCTTTTCTCTTAGCTCTTTACAAACCAGTTTATCCTCCACCCACTGCCACGCCGGGCGCTTCGGGGACTCACTGTCTAGCTCCAGCTCCACAGCCTGCCGCCTGTCCTTGGCGTGCAACCAGTTTCACTTCCGTTCGACCTCTTAGGCTTGCTGATTTTGGGTGCCTCGTCAGAGAAGACTGGCGGCCCGGTTGGCGATTGTCTTTTTTCGTTCGGAGACTTGGCCGGATGGATCTTAAATTTCTTGGCTATTTCGTGAATCGTTTTGTTCCTTTGGAGCACCTTAAACGCTCTCCACGGCTTGAGTTCCGGACGGTGGTTGCCTCCATCTGTTTTATGTCTCTGTGGTTTAGGGTTGTTCCCGGGAGCTTTTTCCAAAAACCTACGCTCCCTCTGGCTTTGTGTTACCGAGCATCTCGCTTTAAAGATTCATGGGATTCTCCTGTTGTTGAATTTCTTTTGAGATAATTTTGAGATAACTTACCAGCTTTCAATAGACTCAATTGCAGAGCTCTCGTGCAGATAGGAAAAGGAATAATGAACGATAAACTTTCAAAACTACGAAGAATCTTGTCAGATGGTCAAAATCTCTTGGTTGCCTATTCTGGCGGCGTTGACAGTTCGTTTTTGTTGGCTTTTGCGCATAAATGCCTGCCGCCAGGCATGGTTCGTGGTATACTCGCTGACAGCCCTAGTCTCCCCCGTAAAGCCAAGGCGCGTGCTTTTCAAACAGCGGAGGCTTTTGGTTTAGAGGTGATTGTTATTCAAACTAAGGAAATGGAAAATCCAAGGTATGTGGCTAATGCGCCCAACCGATGTTTCTATTGTAAAAGCGCACTGTTCGAGCTGATGGAGGCTGAGGCGCGCAAATTGGGTATGAGTAGGCTTGCTTATGGAGAAAACGCGGATGACGCCCGGAAAATAAGGCCCGGAGCGCGGGCGGCCGAGAATTTTCGCGTTCTCGCTCCATTAAGAGACGCTGGACTCGGTAAAGCTGAAATCCGTGAAGCTTCACGCGCGATAGGGTTGCCCACCGCTGATGAACCTGCGCAACCTTGCCTTAGTTCAAGGATTGCTCATGGGATCCCGATTACCGCTGATATTCTGGCACGCGTTGAACAAGCAGAGGATAGATTGAGAGCACTCGGGTTGCGCGAGTTTCGCGTGCGTCATCGTTTGGAGAACAACGAGCCTGTTGCCGTCTTATGCGTAAACAGAAATGAAGAATTGCCAGAGAGCCTCAAGCAATCGGCCCTTCAGGCGATTTATGGTGTGGGTTATCAAAAAGTTCGTATTGATCCCGAAGGTTACCGCCCACCGGAAGAATTTACACCCCTCGAGATTGCCCGGGCCCTCGAGGATTTAATTCCTGGTCGATAAAGCGTCGTAACTGCTCAGGTAGTCCCACCATGGGACCATCAGTAACCGAAGAATAGATTACCCCCCCCGAACGCAACAGAAAAAGTTCGTTTTTTGCTGGATTCACCAAGGGGGCCTGTCGTATCTTGCTCGCCATGACAAGCGTCTTGGTGATGCAAGGCCGCCAGTTGAACGGCGCGGACATCGCTTGGATCCGGGGGCTGCTGGACGAACATCCCGAGTGGTGTCGCTCGCGCCTGAGCCGTGAACTATGCGCGCGCTGGAACTGGCGCAATGCGCTGGGCCAGCCCAAGGATATGGCCGCACGGTCGCTGTTGCTGAAGCTCGAGCGCGCCGAGCATATCCGCCTGCCGCCGCGGCGCCGCTCTTCGCCCAACGGTCAACGCAACCGG
>CALDSX010000114.1 GCA_937924445.1 uncultured Chthoniobacterales bacterium | reverse complement strand
TAAAGACTCCGCACCGGGGTGGGGCTCGCCTTGCTCTCCTGTGGAGGGCTCGTCAGAGAGGGGCCACCATTTACGGTTGGTCTCTTGCGCTCGCGGAGCACGAAACTCTAAAACGACACCTGGAGGACTCTTCAGTCGGATGATTAAAAGCAGCTCTAATGAGAACCTGGTTGGCGGTTGCCTGTGCGGAGCGGTGCGTTATCGCACAAACGGTTTGCCTTTTTTCAGCTCGTATTGTCACTGCGAGGATTGCCGTCGCGCATCAGGCGCACCGGTGATGGTCTGGAGCTTTTTCCGGGGGAGTGAGCCGGAGTGGCTTAAGGCTAAGCCGAGCGCTTTTTTCTGGGCTGGTCGTGAGCGCCGGTTCTGTCCTAAATGCGGAACACAGTTGATGTTTCGTGATCCTGCGATTCCGAATCTCTATGAAATGGCAACCTGCACATTTGACAATGCGGCCATGGTGCGTCCGAATGACCACAACTGGGCCTGTGACCGGCTTCCATGGTTTGAAGTAGACGACCATCTCCCGCGTCACGCCAAATACACACCTTGCGCAGGTGCGTCGTCGTGAAAACTGGAGGGGCATCTGGAAACGCCAGCCTCCCCGCGCAACAGCGCGGATCCCGGGATCAGCTATTCCATAAAAAAATCATTTGAGTCCCGTCTTGTGCGTAATACTTTACGATACAATTTTAATAACATGAAAAAAACAACCGGCCCCGGTTCACGCGTCGAGCGCATCAGCCTCTCAGTGCCCCAAGAGTTGCTTCGTCAGTTCGATGAGCATTGGATCGCACGCGGCTTCGGCAACCGTTCCCAGGCGGTTACTGCCGTTCTACAGACCGAATTGCTCACCGCCCAACGCGAAAATCCCGAAGCGTTAATGGCCGGTTCAATCACTCTTTTTTTCCGACAGGATCGTTCGGGATTGCTGGAGTTGTTAGCAAAGCTTAAACGACGTTTTATTGACGAGGTCATCGGCACTCTCCAGGTGCAGCTTGCCGACTCTCATCTCATGGAGGTGCTTCTGGTTCAAGGGCCGGTGAAAAAACTGCACGCATTTACCGATGCATTGGTCGCTTGTAAAGGCGTTAAAGCGGGCAGCCTTACTCTCACGTCAGAACTCATTCCCCCACTCCACCCGCTTCCCGAAAAAATCAGATACGCAAAGACAAATCGAACGAAAAAATAGAAAGAATCCTCATTATGACCGAACCGCTCCTCTATTCCGAAGAGATTCCTCCAGGCGGCATGTGGTCCATGCGCGTGCGGCGTGGCCGCAGGCTGCGCTTGACCACTCAGGGCGATGGCGCAAATATTTCCGCCTTGCTTTACAACGCGGAACAGTTCCTCGACAGGCTGAATATTCCCGACACTCTCAAGGCGTTGCACACCGCAAAACTACACCGCGGGCATGTGCTGATGTCTGACATGGGGCGTGCTCTTATGTCTATCGTGGAAGACAGTGTTGGCTGGCACGATCCAATCGGTGGGGTAATAGATGCCGCCCTTGTTGAAGAAAAATTCGGGGTGCGCCGTTATCAGGAGGCGCGCAATGCGTTTAACCGCAATGGAAGGGACAACTTTCTCGTCGAGCTGGGGAAGTTTGGATTGGGCGAACGAGATATTGTGGCAAATATCAACTTTTTTTCAAAAATTATCACAGACGAAGAGGGCACCCTTTGCCTGGAACAACCGGGGGCCCCGGAAGGAAGTTCCATCACTCTGCGTGCGGATCTCGACACACTTGTGGTGCTCTCGGCAACCCCACATCCGATGCACCCCGCTGGGCAATACCCCAACGCCTCGGTGCGGGTCGAGTTGCTTTCAGGCGAACCGGCCGATCCGGACGATTTCTGCCGCAACTTTCGCCCGGAATGTCACCACGCCATGGCTCTTACCGAACGCTATCTTCTTTGAATTTTCTTAAACAGCCCTTATACCTAAAATGAGCATACTTAATTATACCGAGAGCCCCCGTGACCTGGCGGAAGCACTTTTTCGACAGGTCATCCCTGCTGGAGAAGGCTGGATGCAGCGCATCGAAGCCGGGCAGTTTTTCCGCATCACAGATCTCGAGGGCAACCAGGCGGCTGATACCTTTTTCTTTGCCGCCGACGACGTGGCGGAACGTTACAGCGCCCAGGACACCATCCGCGAACAAGGTGCCATCTACCTCACGACCGGTACACGGCTCATGTCCAACCGGCGTCGCCCCCTTTTAACCATCGTCGCAGACACTTGCGGGCGGCACGACACCCTGGGCGGCGCATGTGCTGCCGAAAGCAACATGGTGCGCTACGGATTGGAAAAGCGGTTCATGCACAACTGCCGCGACACCTTCCTGCTCCAAATGCAAACCTCCGGCTATCCAGTCACGAAGCGTGATCTTGCACATAACATCAACTTCTTTATGAACGTGCCTGTCACCCCTGAGGGCGGCCTGAAGTTTGATGATGGCGTCTCAAATCCTGGAAAATATGTCGAGATGCGGGCGGAAATGCCCGTGCTGGCGCTTATCTCCAATTGTCCGCAGCTCAATAACCCATGCAACGCTTATAACCCAACTCCCATTGAGGTAGCGGTATGGAACCCTTGAGCCGGACGGTTCTTATTGCCAATCGTGGGGTTATCGCTCACCGCGTGTTGCGTTCCTGTCGCAAACTGGGCTGGCGGGCTGTTATGGTTTGTTCGGAAGCCGATCAGGAAACAGAACCCGTCCTTGCGGCAGATCAGGCAATCACCGTCGGCCCAGCGCCCCCCGCGTCGAGTTATCTCGACGCGGCAAAAATCCTCAACGCGGCCCGAAACGCCGGAGCGTCAATTCTTCACCCAGGCTATGGGTTTCTAAGTGAAAACGCTGATTTCTGTGAATTATGTGAAGCCGAAAGGATTTCTTTTGCGGGGCCGACACCCGATCAAATGCGTGTTTTTGGTCTGAAACACACCGCACGGGACAAGGCGAAGGCGTGCGGGGTGCCTTTATTACCAGGTACAAACCTGCTTGAGTCCGAGGCAGAGGCGCGTGCGGCGGCAGAGGAGATCGGATTCCCCGTCATCCTCAAAAGTGCCGCAGGAGGTGGCGGGATCGGAATGAAAGTGTGCCGCAATGAGGTTGAATTGAGCGCGGCTTACGAAAGTGTCCGCCGCATGGGAGAGGCGAATTTTCGACATGATGGAGTGTTCCTGGAAAAATTCGTTGAGCGCGCCCGCCACATTGAAGTGCAGATTTTTGGTGACGGCCACGGGCGTGTGCTGGCCTTGGGGGAACGCGATTGTTCCGTGCAGCGGCGAAATCAAAAGGTCATTGAAGAAACGCCCGCACCCGGTTTGCGTGAAGCTGTGCGTTCCGCACTGCACGCCGCAGCCAAAAAGATGGGCCAAGCCGTCTCGTATCGTTCGGCAGGAACGGTGGAATTTTTGCTCGATGCCGAGACACAAGATTTTTACTTTCTCGAGGTCAACACTCGTTTGCAGGTGGAACATGGAGTCACGGAAGAGGTCTACGGCGTGGATCTGGTTGAATGGATGTTGAAGCTGGCCGCGGGAGATTTGTCGTTTTTTCCGGAGACGACGCCCGTCAGGCGGGGTACGTCAATCCAGGCGCGACTCTATGCTGAGATACCTGCAAAAGATTTCCAACCCTCGACCGGGTTGATAACGCGGGCCGTTTTCCCCTCAGATCTCCGCGTGGAAACTTGGGTAGCTGACGGAACAGAGGTAACTCCTTATTACGATCCGATGCTGGCGAAGGTCATCTCCAAAGGGAGCACGCGAAGGGAAGCTCTGGACTCCCTTCTGCGTGGGTTGCAGCAGACCAACATCCATGGCGTTGAGACAAACCGAGACTATTTATTGACCATTTTGGAGACCCCCGAGTTTCAAACGGGCGGTGTTTGCACCGGGTTTCTGAAAGCTCTTCCATTTGAAGCACGGCTTGCTGAAGTGATCGAAAGCGGTATCGAAACATTGGTTGTGGACTGGCCGGGACGCACGGGATATTGGGAGGTGGGGGTGCCACCGTCAGGGCCATTTGACGATCAATCCTTTCGGGCAGCGAATCGGCTGTTGGGAAATCCCGAAGGCCTTCCAGGTCTTGAGATTACATTACAAGGGCCGACCATTAGATTTTTGCATGGTGCCTGGTGTAGCCTTTGCGGGGCGCCTTCTCAAGCCACCCTTGAGACAGAGCCCGTGACGTGGGGAAAACCTTTCTTTGCGTCGGCCGGTGCGGTTCTGCGTGTAGGACCTCTTCCCGGGCCTGGAATGCGCTCCTATTTGGCAGTGCGCGGTGGCATCGATGTGCCGAAATATCTCGGAAGTGCAACGACCTTTCGACTGGGCAAATTCGGCGGTCACGGAGGGCGTGCTCTACGGGCAGGGGATTTTTTGCGCCTAAACCCGGGATGTGAAACCCTGCCGACGAATAATCTTCCCCGAACCGTCTGGAACGGGGCGCAATCGTGGGATAACCACTGGGAAATTGGGGTTTCTTACGGCCCACATGGGGCTCCTGATTTTTTCACGGAAAGGGATATCGACCGCTTTTTTACGACCGACTGGCAGGTGCATTACAACTCAGCTCGCACCGGTGTGCGGCTCATAGGGCCCAAACCGGAATGGGCCCGGCCAGACGGGGGCGAAGCCGGGTTGCATCCCTCAAACATTCACGACAACGCGTACCAAGTTGGCGCGATCGATTTTACAGGAGACATGCCGATTATTCTTGGCCCTGATGGACCGAGCCTCGGGGGGTTTGTCTGTCCTGCCATCGTGCTCTCCGGAGAGCTTTGGAAGGTCGGGCAGTTGCGCCCTGGAGACAGGGTGCGTTTTCGTCCCGTCGCGCTTGCTGCGAAAATTCCGGAAGAAGGTATTCGTGCATTGCCGGAAGTCTGCGAGCCTGTGAAGTTATTTGAGCGGAGCGACGTGGTGATCAGGCGACAAGGAGACACAGGTGTGTTAGTAGAATTTGGGCCGATGACGCTTGATCTCACACTCCGGTTCCGTGTGCAGGCGCTTTGCCTCGCGCTCAAAAGCTCCGGAATGAAAGGGTTGCTGGACTTAACACCAGGCATCCGCTCACTGCAGGTGCGTTACGATTCCAGCCAGTTGTCACTCCAGCGTCTGCTGGTTTTGTTGGAAGAACAAACGGAAAATCTCGGGCAGTTGGAAAACCTTACAGTACCATCCCGAGTGGTTCGACTGCCGCTCTCTTGGGATGACCCCGCCACGCAACTCGCGATTTCAAAGTACATGCAATCTGTGAGGGCGGATGCGCCGTGGTGCCCAAGTAACATCGAATTTATCCGACGCATCAACGGGCTGGACAGTGTCGAGGATGTGCGGCGGATTGTTTTTGAGGCAGAATATCTTGTCATGGGTTTGGGGGATGTGTATCTGGGCGCACCCGTGGCCACTCCACTTGATCCGCGGCATCGTCTTGTCACCACAAAATACAACCCCGCACGAACGTGGACTCCAGAGAATGCCGTCGGCATTGGTGGAGCTTATCTCTGCATCTATGGGATGGAAGGCCCAGGTGGCTACCAATTTGTGGGGCGCACAGTACCCGTCTGGAACACGTTCCGACAAACGAGGAGTTTCCGTAACGGACAACCGTGGCTGCTTCGTTTTTTCGACCGCATTCGCTTTTATCAAGTTTCAGCGGAGGAGTTGTTGAAACTTCGTGCTGACATTCTCACGGGTAAATTCGAGCCTCCCATCGAAGACGACAAATTCTCCCTCGCGCAATACCAATCCTTTCTTGAGCGCGAGGCTGAGGGAATTGAGATGTTTCGCAAAAAACAAAGGGCGGCTTTTGAAGCCGAGCGCCAAAGATGGAATGCGTTAGGACAGAATGTGGTGAGCGCCGCAGAGGAACTGTCGAACAAGCCAGCAGAAATTGACATCCCCGTAGGTAAACCGGTCAGTGCAACAGCAGCCGGCAGCATCTGGAAGGTGCTCGTTGAAGAGGGGGGATGCGTCACAGTGGGAGAGGTTGTAGCGATTTTGGAGAGTATGAAAATGGAAATTCCCATCCAAGCTCCCTGTGCGGGCGTGGTCAAGAAAGTGCTCATTGCTGAAGGCTGCCCCGTCACTCCCGGGCAGGTAATCCTGGTCCTCGACACATGAAATCGATAGCGGTGCGACCACGCGGGCTGAACGATTTTCGCAGCGAAATCAAAAAAGCAGGATCGGTCTGTAAAGCGCTCGAAAAATGGCTGGAAAACCTCGCCGAAGCAGACCGGCACGATCCGGCCATTTGGATCACGCGAGCCTCTGCAGATGCGCTGCGGAAACGGGCCTCAGAATTGGATGCGCAGAAGGCCGCGCACCTCCCCCTCTTTGGTATTCCTTTCGCGGTTAAGGATAACATCCACGTCGCTGGCTTACCAACAACCGCAGCCTGTCCCGCGGCAAAGCAAATGCCCGATGCTGACGCCCCAGTGGTGGGAGCGCTGCTCAATGCAGGTGCTATTTGCCTCGGTAAGGCGAATTTGGATCAATTCGCCACGGGACTTGTTGGCACGCGCTCTCCGTTTGGGATTCCAAAAAACGTGCACCATCCGGACTTCATCCCCGGCGGTTCAAGCTCCGGATCCGCCGCAGCTGTTGCGATGGGCTTGGTTCCTTTCGCTCTTGGAACCGACACAGCTGGGAGCGGACGTGTGCCCGCCGCTTTTCAGGGTATTTTCGGGTGGAAACCCACACGCGGCCTTCTCAGCACCCGCGGGGTGATACCGGCCTGCCGCAGTCTCGACTGTGTCTCGGTATTCGCTACGAACCCGTCAGATCTACTAGAGATTGCATCGATAGTTTCTCAGTTTGATCCACTCGATCCTTGGTCTCGCCCAATTGAGCATCACCTCCGCGCACATCCCGCAAAACCCCTACGAACCATCGGCGTGCCATACACGGAAGAGTTGGAATTCTTTGGTGACACAGGCTACGAACTTTGCTGGCGTGAGACGATGCAGGCACTCAAAAGGCATGAGGTTGAAATTATCGAGGTCACGATCCGAGCGTTTCTCGAGACCGCACAGTTGCTATACCAAGGCCCCTGGATTGCGGAGCGGTATGCGGCGCTCAAAACTTTCATTCTTGAAAAGCCGCAAGACCTGCTCCCAGTTACCCGAACAATTCTGGAGGAGGGTTCCAAACCGAAAGCATGGGAGGTCTTTGCAGCAATGGATCGACTTGCGTTTTTACGGCGGGAATCCGAAAAGATTTGGAATCTCGTCGACGCTTTATGCCTTCCGACCACCGGCACAATTTATCGAAAGGATGAGGTGGAGCGCGAGCCTTTTCTTTTGAACACGAACCTGGGGCGAAACACGAACTTCTTCAACCTGCTCGACCTCTGCGGGATCGCTCTCCCGGCAGGGCGACGCCACCCCGACGGACTCCCCTTCGGCATTACCCTTGCGATGCCCGCTTTTTCGGATGAGCGCCTGCTGCGTTGGGCAATTGCCACAACGCCGCTTCTCTGTAAGGAGGAAGTCATCGAACTGGCGGTGTTCGGTGCCCATATGCGCGGACTGCCGTTAGAGAAGCAGTTGCGCACGCTCGGTGGCGAATTTTTACGCGAGGATCGCACCGCACCTGAGTATCGCATGGTAGACCTGGATGGCAAACGCCCTGGAGTTTTTCGCGCGCAAACAGGTGGCGAAAGCCTGGCTCTGGAAGTTTGGCAACTCCCTCAAAGTAAGGTGGGCAACTTAATGGTTCAAATACCCTCCCCTCTCGGCCTTGGCCGTGTCCGGCTCTTTTCTGGAAATGAAATCCTTGGGTTCCTCTGCGAACCCGCCCCTGTCGCAGGTTGCCGCGACATCACCCAGACCGGCGGCTGGCGCTTTTGGCTGTCTCAACAGCGTGCAGATCAATGACAGGGCATCCCTCCGGGAATCGGTCAGTTATACAAAAACCACATCCACATAAATGTTAGTCTTAACCTTCATCTACAACAAAAAAGAGTCGTGGGGGCGGCGCTTCACCAAGCAGAGCTTTCCAAAATGCGCAGTTCTGAATACTAAGAGTAACTGCTCAGGTAGTCGCACCATGGGACCATCAGTAACCGAAGAATAGATTACCCCCCCCCGAACGCAACAGAAAAAAGTTCGTTTTTTGCTGGATTCACCAGGGGGCCTGCCGTATCTTGCTCGCCATGACAAGCGTCTTGGTGATGCAAGGCCGCCAGTTGAGCGGCGCGGACATCGCTTCGATCCGGGGGCTGCTGGACGAACATCCCGAGTGGTGTCGCTCGCGCCTGAGCCGTGAACTGTGC
>CALDSX010000113.1 GCA_937924445.1 uncultured Chthoniobacterales bacterium | reverse complement strand
AGTTCGGCCTCCTTTTCAATTCCAAGTGGTTGGGCAAAGTGCTTAGCCAGGTTGGCAACATTCTGGAGATGGATGGCCAGCGGTTGCCAGAGACCGGAAGATTCCTCAAGAGGGGTGCCGTTGGAGGCAGTTGCGGTGTGGGCGTAAAACGGCATTTTCAGGGTGTTTTCTTTGATTTCAGGGGAAACCTACCACTGGGGGTGGGTCATCCGTGGGGGCACCCCAAAAAATGTTATTTATTTTTTTAGGGTGTGACGTAAAACTGCCCGAAGGTGTCATCCTTATTCATGGCGCAAGGCTTTGACGGGGTCGAGGCGGGCGGCGTTCCAAGCAGGGAGCAGGGCGGCAAGAGTGCAAATGAGGAAGGCTCCACCGCAAATGATGGCAACGTCAGAGGGAATGATTTCAGCAGGGATTTCGGCGAATTCATAGATTTGTTGCGGGAACACCTGGATGCCGAGGAGTTGGGAGAGGAGATTTCGCACTTGGTTGCGGTATTGAACGAGCCACATGCCAAGACCGAGGCCAGCAAGTGTTCCAAAAAGCCCGACAACCATGCCCTGGGCGAGGAAGACCCAGACAACTTGTGCGGTGGTGGCGCCGAGAGCTTTCATGATGCCGATCTCGCGGGTTTTTTGCACGGTAACGGTGATAAGGGTGTTCATGATGCCAAAGGCCGCAACGAGCACGATGAAAAAGAGAAGAAAAAACATGACGCTGCGTTCGAGACGAATGGCCTCGAAGCGGTCGCGGTTCATGTCAATCCAGGTGTGAGCCTGGTAATCTGCGGGGAGTTTGGTGAGGAGTTGGTCACGGACGAGGGCGGCGTGGTAGGGGTCGCTCGTTTTGGCGGTGAGACCGTGGACACCGTCGCCGAGCATGTACAATTCCTGTCCGACATGGAGGGGGACGAGGAAGAATTCGGAGTCGTAAATGAGACGGCCGGTTTCGAAGATGCCAGTGACGGTGAGGTCGGCAGGGAGGACCATTTCGCGGAGTTTGGTCACAGCAGCGTCTTCGTCCTCCTTGTTTTGGATCTTGTCGAGTTCAGTGAAGATGGCATCGAGGTTGCCGGGGGAATAAACCGAGACGGTGTCGCCAACGTGAACGCCGAGAGTTTGGGCGAGGCGTGAGCCGAGGATGGTTTCGTTTTCTTCGAGTTTGAATTCTCCCTCGATGATGAAGCGACGCGGGTCTACCACGCTGAGTTCGAGTTCGGGATCTATGCCCCGAAGCTTGGGTGCGGTGCGACGGATTGTACCTTCGACCGGCGGTCCTTGGAGGATGACAGGTCCCTGGACAAACGGGGCGACTCCGACGATGCCCTGGATATGGTTTGCGGTCTGGAGTGCTTCGCGCCAGTCGTAGAGGACGCCACCGGTGCCGACCATGAGATGCGCGTCGAACTCAAGAACAGACTTGCGAATTTCGCGGTCGAACCCGGTCATAACAGAGATGACGAGGATGAGGACGGTGACACCAAGAGTAACGCCAAGTATTGAGATAAGTGTGATGATGGAGACAAAAGTGCGTTTCGGTCGAAGATACCTTAGTGCGAGGAAGAGGGAAAAATGTGTCATGACCAAAGGTTGTGGGAGGCGTGGTGCTTGCTTGGGCGTTGGCTCAAGATTTTGCGGGATAACCGGCCGATTTTGATTCGTTCACCAGCCATGGTGCCAGGGCCACGAGAAGAATGGCGATAAAATTGAGCAGCATGGAGAGGCCATGCCATTTGCTGAAGGCGACCGCATTGCCTGCGGTTTTGAGTTCGCGAAGGAATGGTGCGAGCCAGAGTTGGTTGAGTGCGGGGCCGATGAGCCAGGCCAGAACGATCAGTGTGATGGCCGCAAGACCCCCGCGGGTTTGCCGCGAGCGCACCGCAAAGATGCCGCTGAGAAGGACGAGCAGAAATGCGACGTGGTTGGCAAGGTAATAGTTTGGGAAAAGGACTGCGACGATGCGCCCGGCCTCCAGTTTGTCAAAGGAGGTGAAAAGGGCGGGAGTGACAGCGCCAGTAAAGAAAAGCATTGCTCCGAGCCAGAGGCCGCAGAGCCATTTGAAGTGAGTTGTCGGCATGATGCAGGTGGGGTGGTGTTAGAAAGCTGGATCGTCGAAGCCGACGATACGGACTTCTGGTTCGAGCAGGATTCCGCGTTCGGAGGCGACCCGTTCCTGGATGAGGTGGATGAGGGAAAGAATATCGGAGGCGGTGGCACCCCCTTCGTTAACGATGAAATTGCCATGCACCTCGGAGACGCGGGCGGCACCGACGGCAGTGCCTTTAAGGCCGAGTTCATCTACAAGTTTGCCTGCAGGGCAAGCGTCGGGGTTTCGAAAAATACAACCGGCGCTGGCGGCAACGGGCTGCGTTGTTTTGCGTTTGTAAACAGATTGTTCGGTCTTTGCGTCTATTTCGGTTTTAGAGGCGGGCGTGCCTCGGAAGACGGCACAGAGGGCGATTTCTTTGTCGAGACCAGTCGCGTGGCGGTAGCCGACGCCGAGTTCTGAAGGTGTGCGTTCGTAGATTCGTCCGTCGCTGTCCATGACCCGGACAGAAACGATTTGGTCGAAGGTTTCAACGCCCATGGCTCCAGCGTTCATGCGGAGGCTGCCGCCGACGGTGCCAGGGATGCCGTCCATCCATTCGAATCCTCCGAGGCTGACAGCGCGTGCGGCGCCTGCAAGTTGTTTGAAGCGGACCCCTGCACCGGCGCGGATTTCGTGGCCGGAGATTTCAATTAAGGTGAATTCGCCGCGGGAAAGGGAAATGACGAGGCCAGGGATGCCGCCGTCGCGAACCAGGAGGTTGGAGCCGCGGCCGATGAGAAAGTGTGGGAGACCGAGTTCAGCGGCGACGCGGAGAAGGGCGGCGAGGGCTGTTTCGGTGTGCGGTTCAGCGAAAAACTGGGCAGGCCCACCGACTTTAAGCGTCGTGCGGGTGGAGAGGGGTTCGTAGAGCCGGAGGTTACAGTCAGGAACTTCCTCGTGGAAACGTTCAAGCCGGACGAGGTCGCGAACCAGAGCGTTGGCCTCTTGATGAATATTGCCGGCTCCGAGGGTGAGGATGGTGTCGCCGTGCTGAAGGGAACGCCCGGCAAGAAGGCGGGCTTCACGAGGCGTTGTACAGCCACGAGCGGCGGGGTGGCCCAGGGTGGTGAGGGCCTCGGCAAGCCAGAAACCGTTCACACCAGAAAGAGGTGTTTCACCAGCGGGATAGATGTCGCAGATGAATACGGAATCGGCTTCATTAAACGCGGTAGCAAAATCATCGCGGAGGGCGACCGTGCGGCTGTAGCGGTGGGGCTGAAAGATGACCGCGAGGCGCGCCTTCGTCGAGTGTCGGACTGTTTTCAGCGTGGCGCGAATTTCAGTGGGGTGATGACCGTAGTCATCGAAGACGCGATAATTCGCGCTTTCATGCCGGAGTTCTATGCGGCGTTTGGCTCCTTGAAAGTGGGCGAAGGCTCTGCGGATGGTTTGGAAATCTACCCCCGCCATAAGAGCTGCGGCAGCAGCAGCAGTGGCGTTGGAGGCGTTGTGTCGTCCCGGAACACCAAGGTTTATCCGTCCTAGCAGGTGTTCTTTTTGAAAAAGATCAAACTCGGAGCCGTGCAAGCCGAGTGTGACGTTGTCGAAGCGATATATTGCATCAGGGCTGGAGCCAAAAGAAGAGGCGCCAGGATGAGATTCACAAACTCGACGTGCGACGGGGTCGTCGGCGCAATAGATCAGAGCGCCGGACGTGTTGCAAACCAAAGTGGCAAACACCTCCTCAATGGCAGCCAGGTCTTTGTAGTAGTCGAGGTGGTCGGCTTCTATGTTAAGAACAACGGCAGTCCAGGGTCTATAGTTGGCCAAGGTGCCATCGCTTTCGTCTCCCTCGGCGACCATGTGGGTCCCGTCCGTATTCCAATGGGCGTTTGTTCCAAGAATAGGTATTTCTGCGCCAATGTAGTGAGAGGGGTTGAGGTTTGCCTCGCGAAGAAGATGGGCGATCATGGCGGAGGTGGTGGTTTTGCCGTGAGTGCCGCAGACCAGGATTCCTTTTTTGGCAGAGAGAATCGCCGCGAGTGCATCGGCGCGGCGGTAGAGTGGAATGCCTAGGCGTTGTGCTTCAACAAAGGATGGATTGTCGGAGCGGATGGCGGAAGAATAGATTATGGCGTCGGCGCCATGAACATGTTCCGGGCGTTGATCGAGGTGAAATTCCAGACCACCACGCTGGAGGCGTTCGGTTTCGGAAGTGGTGGTGCGGTCAGAGCCTGAAACTCGATGTCCGATAGCAAGAAGCAGTCCGGCGAGACCGCTCATGCCAGATCCTGCGACTCCAAGCAGGTGAACACGCAGGGGGATGGTGTGCAATAAATCAGCCAGAGTGGCCATAGGCAATTTGTTCAAGAGCATTAACAACTTTTGTGTGGGCGTCGCGAGGGGCAAAGCGTTCGAGTGCAGATTTGATTGTGGTAGCTCGGGTGGGGGAAGTGAGCTCGCGCAGTGCGGCAGCGACCGCTTCGGGAGAGGCGGAGTATTCCGAAAGCATGAGAGCAGCGCCGGAGTTCGTGAAAACTTCAGCATTACGGGTCTGATGATCTTCAGCTGCGTGGGGGTAAGGCAGGAGGAGCGAGGGGAGACCGGCACAGGCGATTTCGGAGAGGCTTGCGGCTCCGGCGCGTGAAAGCGCGACATCGGAGGCTGCCAGAAGGAATGGCATTTCGGAACTGAAAGCTGCGGTGAGATGAGGACAGCCGATGGTGCGATAGGCTTGGGTGACACGCTGCAGATCGGCTTCCCCGGAGAGATGTATAAAAGAAAAGCCTTCCTTTGCCAGGATTGCGGCCGCACCAAGAGCGAGAGTATTAAGTCCGCGCGCACCCTGACTGCCGCCGGTAAAGAGGACGACCTTGGCTTCCGGATTAAAACCGAGTGTGGCTCGTGCAGCGGAGCGATCTGGCAAGGAGCGAATTTCGGGGCGGATCGGGGTGCCAACGGTCTCGCAGAGGGATCTTTTGAAGTAAGGCCTGCAGCCTTCGAGACCAAGAAGAACGAGGTTGGCGAATCGAGCGTTGAGGCGGTTTGCTTTGCCGGGTATGGCATTAGATTCATGAATTACTGATGGAATCTGGCGCAGACGGGCCGCAACGACTGGTCCAAAGGATGTGAACCCGCCCATGCCTAGCACAACCATTGGACGGTGTGCAGCCAAGGCTCGGGACGCAGAGAGAATGCCATAACCAAGCAAAAATGCGAACCGAAGGATTGCGGCTGGGTTTCGGGATTGCAAACCTTCGGCTCCGCTGAGGACGCGACGGGGGAAGTTACTCTTCTGAAGAGCGGTGGCGTCTATTTGTTTCTTTGAAATGAGCAGAAGTGCTTTGCCACCCCGACGGCGGACTTCCTCTGCCACAGCGAGGCCGGGAAAAATATGGCCGCCCGTGCCGCCACAGGCAATTGCAACGCGAATCGGCGGAGGTGGCGTCATTTCTTGGGCGCAGGTTGTTCTGCGGGTGCTGATTTGGTGGAGGGTTTGATGCGCACAATGACTTCTGGGCCGAGTCGTTTGCTGAGGCTGTCGAGCAAGAATTTGTGCGCTTCGGCATCTAACCCTCCGGTTTGCATCTTTTGGCGGGCAAGAGCGGCGAGGAGATTAACGCGTTCTTCAAGATCTTCGGGAAGAATTTTATTCCAGATTCCATTTCTCAGTTCATTGACTTCGACTTTTTTTTGTTCGACGGAAAGGATGCGTGTGGGCGGCATGTAAAGGGTGACTGTATTGTTTTCTATGACGGCACAAAACGGTTCGTTGAGATCGAACCCGGCTTTGATGACGAAAAGTCCCTCGACTCGGATTCGTTTTGTGCTGCCGAGGAAGGAATGTTCAAATTCATCACTCACTTGGGTTTTGCGACTGATGACTGCGAGTTCAGTAATTGACTGGTTTTCCTCAAAGACGATGGTGTTATTATTGATGATTTTGGGGTTGAGTTGAAACAGTTCGACAAGGACGTTTTTTGTTTGGTTGGCGATTTGTGCTGTTTTGTCCACTGCTTCACCCGGAAGCTCGATCAGTTTAGAGAGGAGCGCATAAATGAAAAGGGCTGCGATTGTAAAAATAAGTACAGTTGCTGCGGCACAACCGAGCTTGCGGCCGTGAGAGGATGTTTGCTTGGAAAGGTGACCGATTGTTTTACCTTGAAGCGATTCTGCCGGCAGTCTGTAAGGTGGCGCAGAGGCCTCATCAGATGGCTGAAGGGGTTGATTATCCTCGGGCATACCGCTGTGATGGCTTTTGTTAGGGTGTGGATTTCAAATTTGCGTCAAAGAATCGGAACGCTAAAATCGCCAAATGGCAATGAAAAAAAAGAAACTTCGCGCCGGAGTTGTTGGGGTAGGCAGCATTGGAAGGAACCACGCCCGGATATACGCCTCCCTTGCAAACGCAGAGCTTGCTGCGATTTACGATATTGACCGGGGCGTGGCTGAGGATACGGCGAGAAAATACGGAGCGCGTGCAGTAGCTTCTTTGGAAGAATTTGCAGAGTTTACGGATGCAGCAAGTGTTGCGACGCCAACGTCGTTTCACCATTCGATTGCTATTTACCTGATGGAGAGAGGGGTGGATGTGCTTGTCGAAAAACCGATTGCCGACACGCCCGCTGAAGCGACAGAGATGGTTGCGCGATCGCGCGGGTTGGGGCGTGTTTTGCAGGTTGGACACATCGAACGCTTCAATCCGGTTTTGGACTTGATCGGTTCGCAGACCGGCATACCGCGTTTTATTGAGTCACATCGGCTGTCTCCATATCCGAACCGCAGCACAGAGATCGGTGTGGTAATGGATTTGATGATTCATGATATTGAAATTGTGCTTCATCTTGTCAAGAGTCCCATCGCCTCGATAGACGCAGTGGGAGTGCCGGTGCTAAGCAAAGGAGAGGATATCGCCAACGCTCGATTACGCTTCGAGAATGGTTGTGTAGCAAACCTTACTGCAAGCCGCATCAGCCCTGAGAAGATGCGTAAGCTGCGTCTGTTCTCCACCGAGGCATATCTCTCGCTCGATTACCAGAACCAAGCCGGGGAGATATATCGGCGGGAGAATCATCAGATCACCCGGCACAAGGTCGTTGTGGCAAAAGCGGAGCCGCTCGCGCTGGAGTTGGAAGCGTTTGTGACCTGCTGCCTGACTCGTGGCACTCCCAAGGTATCTGGCGGTGAGGCAGCGGCCGCTCTTGAAGTTGCAGACCGTATTACGCAACTCGTCCACTCCGCCGGTGCCATCACCTTGGTATGATTTTTCAATGAACCGCCCCGATTCACCTAACACAGTTGCACCACTTTCGCTCTATTTTATTGCCGGAGAGATGAGTGGCGACATGCACGGCGCGCTTGTAATGCAGCATTTGGCAAGATCAGGCTATCCGGTTCGCCTCTTTGGAGTGGGAGGGCCTCTCATGGCTAAAGTGGCGAGAGAGCACGGTGGAGTTTTTACCGATTGGACTAGCGAGGCGGCTGTGCTGGGGCTCTGGGAGGTGCTCAAAAAATACGGATGGTTCAAGAGACAATTTAATACTACCCTGGCCGAGATCCTTAGTCTGAATTCCGATGGCGTCGTGCTTGTAGATTACCCGGGTTTCAATTTGCGTATGGCGCGAGCGCTCCGGCGCAAAGGGTATCGGGGCCAGCTCATTTATTACATTAGCCCACAGGTTTGGGCCTGGAATTCTGGGCGCATTGTTGCAATGGTCAAACTTTTAAGTTTGATGATTTGCATATTGCCCTTTGAACCGCCGCTTTATGATAAGAGTGGTCTTCGCGCAGTTTTTGTGGGGCACCCAATGCTGGACCATTTATGGCAACAAAAGCTCAACATTCCCAGGACAGAGAATCTGGTGGGCTTTTTTCCAGGCAGCCGTCTGAGGGAGGTGCGCAAACTTTTTCCGATTATGCTGCGTGCTGCGCACCGTATTCGCCGGGTGATGCCCGAGGTTGTCTTTGAGGTGGCTGCGGCGGACGAACGAATTGCCAGAGAAATCCGGCGTTTGTTGAGAGATGATACCATCATTAAGGTCGAGGTGGGGCGCTCGCGCGAGTTGATGCAGCGTGCGATGGTTGGAATTGTCGCATCTGGCACCGCAACACTCGAGGCTGCCTACTTTGGCTTGCCGTTTGGAATTGTTTACAAGGTTTCGTGGCTGACTTATCTGGCTGCAAAGATGGTGGTGCGACTGCGCTGGATAGGATTGGTGAACATTCTCGCCGGACGCACTGTGGCAAATGAATATATTCAGAATCGGGCTAGTGAATCGAATGTCATGTTCGAAATACTTCATTTGGTGAGCAACGACGGAGCTAGGCTAAAAATGCAAGAAAGCCTTCGCGACGTTGTCAACAAGCTCGGAACGCGAGGCGCCAGTAAGCGTGCTGCGGATGTTATCCTGCGCGAATTTCACATCCATAGAAGTTCTTAAATCAATCATGTCGTGAAACTCCGTTTATTGGTTGCTATTGAAAGACTACAGTGAAAAATCTAAAAGGTAACCGATCCACAAACATGTGATGGTCGCTTGGCGAGTTTTAGCCTCTCAATGATCTTTTTTGGATTTGCGCCATCCTACGAGCACACGGGGTTCATGTGGCGGTCGAGACCTTGACGCCTTCGCTGGCCGGCGTTAGATACACACACCCAGGTGGGAGAGATGGCCAGATCGCTAAATCGAACTTTTTACCAGTGTAACGGCCAAACGCCCTCTCTTGCTTCACCAGCTCCATCTGTAAAATACCGCGCCGCGGCCCATTGCCCGGTCGCTCCCTAGAGATCTAAGAAAGCGGCACGAGTTGTCGAAGACACTGAAAAATGTTTTCCTCTTTAACAAATATCTTTTCAAATGACATTGGAATTGACCTCGGCAGCGCTAACGTGCTGCTATATGTCAAGGACCAAGGAGTTGTCTTACGCGAACCTTCTGTCGTAGCCGTTCAGACAGGCACGAATGAGGTTATTGCTTTTGGTGATGAAGCCAAGCGCATGATGGGACGAACGCCTCAAAATTTTACCGCTCTCCGCCCTTTAAAAAACGGGATCGTCTCGGAGCCAGATCTCACCGAGGCGATGCTTAACCATTACATCGATAAGGCTCATCCTCGGCGAAAAGTTCGCAAGCGGCGGATTGTTGTGGCTGTTCCTTCCGGGATCACAGAGCTTGAAAAACGCGTGCTGCGTGAGGCTGTCTTACGCATCGGCGCAAGAGATGTCTACTTCATCGAACAACCGATGGCTGCTGCTATTGGCATGGGGCTTTCTGTTCAAGACCCCGCCGGGAATTTACTTGTCGATATCGGCAGCAATACGACTGAGATCGCTATTATTTCCCTTGGGGGCATTGTTTACTGCCGCAGCCTTCGCGTGGCTGGAGATGCCCTCGACGAGGCTCTTGTTGCCTACGTTCGAAGGGCGTTTGGCATAGAAATCGGGGAGCGCACGGCGGAGGAGATTAAAATCCGAACCGGTTCGGCCATGCCCCGAGAAAAAGAGGTAATGATGGAATTCAAGGGCCGGGATGTTACAACCGGACTACCTCGGACAATTTCGATAACCAGTCAGGAGGTCCGCGAAGCACTGATGGGTCCTTTGGAAGAGATTGTCTCGGCTATTTTTGCTGCATTTCAACGCTGCCCTCCGGAGCTCTCCTCCGATCTTGTTGAACGGGGTTTGATTCTTGCCGGCGGCGGAGCTTTGCTTAAGGGGATGGATTTGTTTATTTCGCAAAAAATCAATCTTCCGGTGCACATTGCCGACGATCCCCTCAGCGCCGTGGTGGAAGGAACAGGACGGCTGTTGGAGAATCCGCAGAATTTCTCCTCGCTTGCCTCTATTGAAAAAACATGGCGCTGAACCCTTTTGGGCACTCCACCCGAATGACGCACTCCGGATACTTCAGGCATCCTTACTATCCGTTTGAATGAACTCTCGTGTTCAACTTATCACATTTCTTTTTCTTCTTGGTTTCGCGGCAATGTTTCTAAATTTCTCCCCGCGCACGACGCAACGACTTCAAGCTGGACTGTTCCAGATCCTAACTCCATTTGCGGCGCACGGCACAGATTTGCAGAGAAAAATTTCCTCTCTGACACAAGGGCTGCAAACGCTCGAATTTCTGGAAAAAGAGAATGAGGATCTCAAAACACAGGTTGCCCACTTGCGCGCAGAGAATCAAATCCTGAAAGAAATCGAGCGCGAAAACGACCACCTACGCACCGCGCTGGAATTTAAACGTCGCTCATCTTTCAAGCTCATCCCGGCGCGTATCCTCGTCCGTGACGTTTCCCTGTTCTGGAGCACAGCAATCGTTGATCGCGGTTCTGAGGATGGCGTCGAACCACAGATGCCGGTTCTGAGCGAGGATGGTCTCGTCGGTAAAACAGTGAATACCTCTAAAAGCAGCACTTCCATTCTTCTTGTCTCGGACGAAAGTTGCAAAGTTGCCGCGATTGTGGAGGGGACCAATGAACAGGGAATTGTCTCGGGTGCACGTAATCACACAAAAAACGACCCCATTCTGCACCTTGATTTTTTGTCAAAGCAAGCTGATCTCAAGCCAGGTCAAAAGGTTTACAGTTCTGGAGCTGGAGGGGTCTTTCCATACGGAATACTCATCGGTACAATAAAGTCCATAACCGTGCGCGACGTTGATGCTCGCGCGGAGGTTATCCCTGCAGCCGCGCTTGGACGTTTGGAACACGTTTTCATTGCGAACACGAGGGAAGGGAAACGGTGAACCGCTCATGATCATCTTTTCGTTTGCCACAATTATCGCCCTCCTGATTGCTGCGGGGGTGGGGCTCATGCTGCCACCGCTTGATTTTGCCAGTGGGGCGAGGCTTCTGCTTTTTCACGCCGTTTTCGTCTATGGTGCGGTTGTTTTTCGTTTTGGTGGCGCAATGACATTTGCGGCTCTTTCGGGAGTGATTTGGGATCTGGTTAATCTTCCGATACTCGACGACCCGCAGTCCACCGAGTTGCTCCGGCCCGGCTGGTCTGTTATCTTTTTTGGTTGCATGGCAGCCGTTGTTAATGGCTTACGCGTCCACGTGCTTATCGAAGGGCGCTGGGACCTGCACGCACTCGCGACAGGTGCCGTTATTCTTTTCCATTTCACTGCAGAATTTCTTTACATAACCCTGTTGCGCTCCAGCTCAACTCCACCTGAACTCAGTTTCACCGTTGCCTCCAAAATTGGTGCGACAGCGCTCTTTGCGCTGTTGACCGCGCCACTTGTTTATTTTTCATTGTCAGGGGTGGAGTCTCTCTGCGGCTCTCCGGTACGCGAAAGATTACCTTTTCACTAATCTGATGCAGCAAGAAAACGGCAACATAGACATCAGAATCCAAATTCTCGGGCTCCTGTTTGCGCTGGCAATGGTCGCTGTGATGGGGCGCTTCTGGGAGGTGATGGTCACTGAGGCGCCCAAATGGACCCAGCGTCTTCGAGGCAACAGCCAGCTAGTTGTGCGTATCCCCGCGCCGAGGGGTGCTATTCGCGACCGTAATGGCCTTGCACTGGTTGAGAATCGGGCGAATTTTGAACTAGCCTTCTATCTGCCTGATATCGTGGATGCCTATCGCAAGGAACGCGGGTCTGTGCCGGTGCGCAATTATGAGGCCCTCGAGCGTGGAATGGTGCGGAAGAAAAACGAGGCGGACATCGTTCAGATTGTCAACGAATCCGTTATACCAGCTCTGGTGGAGCTCGGTTTGGCACAGGACTACAGCTCGCGACGGTTGATTCGCCATTACCGGCAACAGCTTTACGTTCCATACCCATACCTTCAAAATGTTGAGTTCTCCGTCGTTGCTAAGATTGCCGAGCGTGCTCTTGAAGTGCCAGGAGTGGATATCAGCATTTATCCTGCTCGGCATTATCTTTACGGGGCCTTTGCAGCTCATCTCCTTGGCTATGTTGGGCCTTTGCGCGATCATTCCCAGGAGGCCGATCTTGGGCAGTTCCATACCGCAGGGTATAAGCCCGATGATGTTGGACTAGCAAATATTGAAAAACTTCTCGACCCTGACCTTCGCGGCATTCCAGGCAGAAGAGTCCTGCAACGTAATGTCAAAGGCGTGATCGAGGGCGAGGTCGAACGTGTCGAGCCGGTTCAGGGCAATGATGTCTGCCTAACGATAGACGCCCGCATACAGGCCATCACCGAAAAAGTGCTCCGCACAATTGGCCGGGGGGCTGCAGTGGTTGTGGATCCACGAAATGGCGACATCTTGGCCATGGCTTCCGTTCCCTCATTTGACCCCAACATGTTCATTCCCCAGATCCGCTCCGCGGATTGGAAAGCTCTCCTTGATGATCCAACCCACCCGCTGACAAACCGTGCTCTTCTGGCTTTTCCGCCTGGTTCCACCTTCAAAATTCCCATCGCCCTTGCAGGTATCCTCAAGGGTCTTGGCCCACGCACTCTGTTTACATGCACAGGTTCGGTAACTTACGGAAACAAGGCGATGAAATGTTGGATCGCAGATAAGGGCGGAGCCCACGGCACTTTAGGGCTTGTCGAAGCCATCAAACGCTCCTGCAACGCATATTTTTATCAATATGGGAATGCCGCGGGAATCGAGAACATCAAACGCATCGGCGAAGCTCTGGGGCTTGGCCAAGTTTCAGGTCTAGGTTTTGAGGGGGAAAGCCCGGGTATTCTTCCCGACCCCGAATGGTTGGCAACACATTATCCCCGCGAGCGCTGGTCAGCCGGCTACACCGCCAACACCTCGATCGGTCAGGGGTTTGTTCTTGCATCACCGCTTCAAATGGCGATGGTCACAGCAACTGTTGCAAACGGAGGCCTTGCTTTCACTCCCAGGATTGTGAATCGTGTTATCGACCGCCAGGGAAATGTTGTGAGGCGTGACTCGCCCCACCTCCGAGCTGATCTGCGCACGATGGGTATCACAGCGGAACAAATCGAAATCGTGCGCGTTGCAATGCGCGAAGTTGTTAATGGCGCCGGAGGCACCGCTTCAGCTGCACGGGTGAAGGGTGTGACCGTCGCCGGAAAAACTGGCACTGCTCAGGTTTGGCGCATCAATGAACAGGGAGTTCGTGTTAAAGATAACCACACATGGTTCATTGCGTTTGCACCTTACGAAAACCCGACACTGGCGCTGTGCGTTCTTGTAGCCAACGCCCATGCCGGCGGTGCCGTTTCCGCTCCGATTGCGGGCAAAATCATCGAAGAGAGTCTCGCCTTGGAGCGCGGTTACTCTCCGGAAATCACCAGGCTTGACCCCGCACCAGGCAACTTCAAATTTTACCAAGCAATCTCTTTCGACAAAAATGTCCCCAGCCAGTTTGCCGGGGATGATGAAGAGACTGCTGATCACACAGAAAACGCGGCTCCCGCTGCCTCGATCTCTACCGTCCGTTCTTCCATCGCCGAACCCGGCATCGCCGAGGAGGCTGATGAACAAGGCAGAGTGAAAAAGGAGCGCAAAGGATTACTCAGAAATTTCTTTCGTACTTCAAGAGACCAAACGCAAAAAGCGAAACCCGACCCGTCCCCTGAGAGAGAGCGACCAAGGCGGGGTCTCTTCCGCTGAGCCGATGCACACCATTCTAATTTTTTCCATGCAAAAACTTATCGAAAAAATCAAAAAACTACTCGGCGTTACAACCAGTAAGGATGTTAATATTCTTGTCATCAACAAAGAAAAGCTCGAAACGCGTGTTGCCTATCTAGAGAACGGTTCGCTAGAGGAATATGGTATCGAGCGCGCCACTTCCCGCAATATTGTTGGCAGCATCTACAAAGGTCGTGTCCGCAATATCGAACAGGGACTTAAAGCCATGTTCGTGGACATAGGGTTTGAAAAAAATGCCTTTCTCCATTTTTGGGATGCGCTCCCGTTGGCGCTCGACAATAACTTCGAGACTGTCCAGCGTGCCACGGGCAAAAGTCGGCCCAAAAAGAAAATCACCTCCAAAGACATCCCGGACATTTACCCTGTCGGATCTGAAATCCTCGTTCAGGTGACAAAAGGTCCTATCGGCACCAAAGGTCCGCGTGTGACCACAAACATCTCCCTGCCGGGGCGCTTTCTCGTCTTCATGCCTTTCACAGACCAGGCAGGGATCTCCCGCAAAATTGAAGATCCAAAGGAGCGCGAGCGGCTGCGGAAAATACTCGCCAATTTGCAAATGCCTGAAGGGTGTGGCGTCATTATGCGCACCGTCGGCGAAGGCCAGAAGGCCCGCTTTTTTGTCCGAGACTTGCATTTTTTGCTTGAACAATGGAAGCGCATTGAGGAAGCGGCCAAATCGTCTCCTGCACCTGCACGCGTATTCGAGGAGCCGGATCTGATTGAACGCACTGTTCGGGATTTTCTCACCGACGACATCACCGCTATCTACTGTGATGATCTATCCTCTGTGGAGAGAATGCGCAAGCTCGTTCAACAGATCTCAAAACGGTCTGTTAGGAAAGTGCATTTCTTTAACGAAGCCATCCCGATCTTTGAGAAGTTCGAGGTGGAAAAAGCCATCGCCGAAGCTTTTCATCGACAGGTCTGGCTCCCCTGCGGTGGTTATATTGTCATTGACGAAACGGAGGCGCTGATAGCGGTGGACGTCAATACCGGCCGCAACAAAGGCGGCAAGGACATAGATAAAACCATTCTTCAAACCAACCTCGAGGCTGCCGATGAAATTTGCCGCCAGCTTCGGCTACGCAACGTGGGCGGCCTTATCGTTGCTGACTTTATCGATATGCAGAACCGCAAGGATCAACAGGCGGTTCTTCAGCGCGTTAAAGAACGGCTCAAAAGAGATAAGGCCAAAACTCAAGTCCTGCCGATCTCTAACCTTGGCCTGATGGAGATGACGCGCCAGCGTGCTCAAGAATCGTTGACCAGTTCCGTTTACGAACCTTGCCCTAACTGCAACGGACGCGGGCTAGTTAAAACCCCCATGTCAATGAGCGTGGAGGTTCAGCGGGCTCTTAATCATATCATGCGTAAATACCGCGATAGTGTCCACGAATTCCGCGTGACTGTTCATCCACGTGTTCTCGAACGGCTTCGCTCTGAGGATGAGGAACTCCTCCTGGATTTGGAGAGGAAATACTCCGGGCGCCTGACCTTCCGTTCCGACCCGGCCAGCCACATCGAGAAATTTACCATTGCCAACGCGCTTGATAACACTGACTTAAAGCCCTGATCTCAACGGTTCACGATCCTATTTTGATTGTTGGCGCAGCGACACGGCCGCCGTTTGCTACTGCTGCTGCCGTTGGAGAGATGTCAGAGTCTCAGGAGGGCGTGCTTCGCCCTATTCCCGTGAGGGTTGCTCCGGCTTGGAAATTGGCAATTGAGACAGCTGACGCCGCCTGGTTGCAAGTGCCCCAATCGTTGCTTGCTGACCTCCCACCCGAGCGCATAGGAGTGTTCGTTGGTTCTTCTCGCTCTGCGGGCTGGATTTCTTCTGACAGCGATACCCCACTCCACCAACTCGTTATGACCACCGGCTCCGCTCTTGTCGGCACTTTGGTGCGTCGCATCGCAGCACGCGGACCACACTTCGCACTTTCCACCGCCTGCACCTCTTCAGCATCGGCTATTTCTCTGGCGGCCGATCTTATTCGAGCCGGGGCAATTGATGTTGCACTTGCGGGTGGTGTGGATTTTGGTGCTCATCCCGCCGTAAGGGCTGTCTTTGTCGCCAACGGACTTTGTCCCGCTGAAGATCGCGAGACAAAATATGGCTGTTTGCCTTTTGACCGCCGCTCGACAGGTATTCAACTTGGAAATGGTGCCGGCTTTCTTGTGCTGGCCCGTGCCGGAGTGGTGGTCTATCCTGGGTCCTCTGTCACACTTGCCGGATGGGCGCGAGGCACCGATCCCGCAGATCGCTGCGGCATCTCCTCCCCTGCGACGGTGCTCCCCCGAGTCCTTGCCGCAGCCATGCAAATGGCAAAAGCTAGCCCGGATGATCTGCTGTTCTTGCATGCACATGGCAATGGCAACCCGCGAAGCGATCTGGCCGAAGCAACCACACTCGATGCTTTTGCGTCAACACGACACTCCAACAATAAACTTCCGATTTTATTAACCAAAAAACAGACAGGCCACTGTCTCGGCGCGACCCCTGCAATGGAACTTGCGCTGGACTCTCAATTGCTCGCACTCGGCCTCATTCCCCCAAACACTCATTTGGCCGAGCCACTGCAAACACAACATCTCGAATTGGTGCGAAGCACTCCGCAACGCTCCTCAGAGCCCTGCTCATGTCTGGTATCCTTCGGGCTCTGGGGCTCCTGCGTCGCCCTCGTGCTGCGCAGGAAATAAACTTTTACTTCAATAAACGGTATCCCGGATTTTGAACTGATAGAAACGTTGGCATAACGGGTTGTGGAAGCCTTCCCTGAAGGACGCTTGTCAAAAGCTTGGGTGGTGCGTCAAATCCAACGAGTGAGGGCAATTTTGATTTGCAATACTCGCACCGCGGGCGAAGTGCACTAGGAGGAATAGCTGACGATTGCCCTATTCGGCGTTGATCGATTCAGCTTCGACCTTTTTAACAACACCCCCCCCCACCCCGAGGGCTGAGTCTTTGCGCACCCGCAAGTGTGAATAACAACAAGCAGTATGCTGGAGCTGACTCTCAGATGCCCATGTTGCTCAAAGCTATCAAAATTCGATTGAGATCTTCTGCGATGCGCGGGTGTTCCACTTCAAAATGTTCGATGGCGGATCGAATCTCTTCGATCAGGCCGTGTCTTTTCTCTCTCAACCCACCAGAGGTTTCGATGGATGCGACGAGACTTTCAAGGCGATGACTGGACTCGGTATTATCCAGTTGCGTGCTCTGCGATCGCAGTTCGCCGAGGGTTTCTTTGATGATTTTTTGTGGCATTTTTTTTGCGTGGGGGTAGGGGGTGCAAAAGGGAAAATGCATTTTAATCCGCAGCTCTCTAGTTCGTCAATTTTTTGTAATTTATTTTACTTATGTCCTGCACCCACCGCAGGTTGAGGGAGCATTATGGAGGGTGAGCGTTGCTTTTTTGTTGTGTTAGGCGATATTAAAGGTTCGCGAATAATAGCGAAGCAACATGTCTGACCGAGTTTACGTCTTTGATACTACTTTACGCGATGGGGAACAATGCCCTGGAGCCTCGATGAATTCGCGTGAAAAACTTGAGGTTGCTCATCAGCTCGCACGTCTCGGTGTGGACATTATCGAGGCCGGATTTCCTGTCAGTAGCGATGGCGATTTTGCCTCCGTCAAACAAATCGCCACCGAAGTGCGCGGGCCGGTGATCGCTGGTTTGGCGCGCTGTGTGCCCAGAGACATTGATTCGGCAGCGGCAGCTGTAGCCCCTGCAGGCGAACGTGGTCGGGTGCACGTTTTTCTGGCGACCTCAAAAATTCATCGCGAGCACAAACTCAAAAAGGCAAACGACGAAATTTTGCGCTTGACTGAAGAGGGAGTGCGACGGGCGCGGAGCTACGTCAAAGACGTC
Organism: uncultured Chthoniobacterales bacterium; assembly: GCA_937924445.1. Taxonomy (GTDB): domain Bacteria; phylum Verrucomicrobiota; class Verrucomicrobiia; order Chthoniobacterales; family CALDSX01; genus CALDSX01. The sequence goes on along the minus strand of CALDSX010000113.1, from coordinate 1,335 downwards.
GAGTTTTCGCCCGAGGACGCATCGCGGACAGAACCGGAATTTTTGGCGCAGGTGGTGCGCGTAGCAATTGCCGCAGGAGCCCGCACCGTGAATATCCCCGACACGGTTGGTTGGGCGGTGCCGGAAGAATTTGCCGCTCTGATTCGTTACCTCCTCGAAAATGTCGAAAATATTGGAGAAGCGGTTCTCAGTGTCCATTGCCACAACGATCTAGGGTTAGCAGTGGCAAACACTCTGGCTGCTGTCCGAGCTGGTGCGCGGCAGGTTGAAGGCACGATCAACGGCATTGGTGAACGTGCCGGAAACGTTGCGCTGGAGGAGGTGATTATGGCCATTAAAACACGGTCGGATTTTTTTGCTGGCCTGGAGTTAGGAGTGAATACGCGGGAGATTGTCAAAACCTCGCGTCTTGTTAGTCGTATGAGCGGTCTTCACGTGCAACGCAGCAAAGCTGTTGTTGGCGAGAATGCCTTTGCCCACAGCTCTGGAATCCACCAGGATGGCATCCTGAAAAAACGGGAGACTTATGAGATTATGGATCCGCGAGAGGTTGGGTGGGGTGAAACGGAGTTGCCACTGACCAAGCATAGTGGTCGTCACGCGATGGCCGCACGTTTGGTGCAGCTTGGTTTCACGTTGAACGAAGCCGAGCTAGACACCATTTTTATCCGTTTCAAAGAGGTTGGCGACAAGAAAAAATTCGTCTACGATGACGACCTCGCGGCGCTGGTCGAGGATTCGATTGCTGCCGGACGCGATAATTGGATCCTCGATTACATTAATGTAACCAGCGGCAGCACAACTATTCCAACCGCGACAGTGCGTTTGCGCAAAGGTGACGAGACGCTGCAGGATTCGTCGTCGGGCAATGGGGCGGTGGATGCGGCTATGAAGGCGATAGACCGTATCCTCTCCAAACATGGTAATCTTATTGAGTATCATGTCGATGCTGTTACCCAAGGCCAGGATGCCCTCGGTGAGGTTACGCTCAAGGTGGATTTCGGTGATGGCAAACTCATCAGCGGCAAGGGTGCCAGCACCGACGTGGTCGAGGCCAGTGCCCGTGCGTACCTCACTGCCGTTAATCGCGTTATTTAGCAGATTGATTAACTGCTCTGGTAGCCGCCCGCCTTGGGGCGGCCACCTGTGAGTGAATGGTGGGGCGCACGCACCCGACGCTTGGGCGAGACTCACGAGGTGTTGACCGCTGGCACGAAAGGGGTGCCGAAGAACACGCGCTGCAACGCCTCCAAAGCGTTGAGGCCGTTCTTGCGTGCCGTGGAGACGTAGCCGCGGATGCGGCAGAAGTCCACGAGTGCCTCGATGCTGCGAAAG
>CALDSX010000112.1 GCA_937924445.1 uncultured Chthoniobacterales bacterium | reverse complement strand
TCGGCATGAAGTGCGATGCGAGAAAGGCTCGCGGGAAAGCCGGATGCGGGAAATCCGCCCGTCCGGTTTGACGGGGGGCGGGAGTCAGGCGGTCATTGGGCAAGAAGCCCTCTCAACCCGCCGACTCCTGCCTACCCTACTTCAGCGTGTGCCCTTCAAAAACCTTTTTGTAAAATTCCCGCCCTAGCTGCAACAGAGTGACTTCTTTAGGAGTTACTCGGTCTCTCGAACTGCACATGTTTCTTCTCTAGCCAAGCTTCCATCTCCTTTGTTGTCGAAGGGGCCTAAGTAGTTGTTTGAATCTGTTGAGGTTTAAGGAAAAATTCCAAAACCGCTCATTGCTCATGGAGCAAATGTCGTATTCGGCTAAGTGCCAATCGGTGAACTGAGAGACATACTCGCGGATGCGGGCAAGTTAATGGTTTGCAGACAAATCGAGGAACCCGGGTTTCAGTATCCGCAGCCGTCGCCGCACCGCCTCGCGATGACCCGCAAAAATGGCATTTGCCGAGGCACCCCACACTTTTAGATCTGGGGTTGAGTCGCCCACATAATCAAACCCACCCTCGCCATACAGGGAGACGAGGCGTTCGGTCTTACGGTGCCCTTTGAGATTGAGTTCAGGTGTCGAACCTATGACAGTGTTGAAAAGCCCCCCTAGCTGCGTGGCGATCTGATCTGCCCAAATTTGCGGGGTCGCAGTGCAGAGGACGATCTCTCGTCCGCTCTCCTTCTCTGACTTGAGGAAAGCAACAATGCGCCCGTTAAATGCCGGACGAACGGCGATCATTGAGATCCTTTTTGCCACTTCCCACTTAAAAGCAGGCCAACCTCGACACAAAGCAGGTGCGGCTTTGAGGAGAGCCATTGGATCGTTAAGGAGTAGGTGCCAGAGAGCGATTCTGAAAGTATCCGAACAGATCAGAGTTTCATCAAGATCACAAACAAGTGGTGGTTTGGGCGAAGAATTCACGGTTTCAGACTGCCGAGGCTATTTGACATTTATGACATTTACCATTTTGGCAAGAAGTTACGTCTGGTTAGAACGTGTTGTCTTTTGCGTGTTATCAAAATGTAAAGCGTTAAGACTCGACAGCATGCGTCGTTTTGGCTGCAGCGCGCCGGAGACGATCGTTAATTGCCGCTCCGACGCCCTTTTCTGGCACAGTCTGCACAAAGATTGTGTCGAAGCCTTGATGGTCGAAGCTGCGCAACAGGCGGAAGAGACGGGAAGCGGCTTCAATCAGATTGCCTGTGGAACTCCAGCGCTCAACTCTTTTCGCAGAAAACCCCGGCGGTGGAGGATCCCAAAGAATAAACCCAAGCCTTTGGCCCTCAGGAGGTTGGGGAAGTTCTTCGATGCGATGAAACAATTTCACTTGGGTTGCTGGAGCGTAATGGGAGACAAGTTGCCCCGGTGTGACAGCCTGATTTTCTGAGTTGGAGAAATCAGACAGCACAGGGGCAAAACAAGAGAGTTCTTCGACCGTGACAGGCCCCGGACGACGAATTTTAATACCAGAACCATCAGTCAATAGCTCAATGATTGTAGACTCAATCCCATGCTGAGTTGCTCCCCAATCTAACACTAACGGGATACGAGAATTAAGTTCCTCGATTACCGCATCCGCATCCGTTGGACTGACACGTCCAAAACGGTTGGCGCTGGGTGCTGCTAATGGACGTCCTGCGGCGAGAGCCACAGCGCGAAAAACCGGGTGAGCCGGTAGTCGCACCGCGACAAGGTGTGATCCGGATGTAACGAGGTCTGGGATGGCATCCGAGCGCGGCAAGAGAATGGTCAAGGGCCCTGGCCAAAAGATTTGGGTGAGTTTTGCGACGAGCTTGTTGAGTGTAGGGTCAGGCGACGTGATCTCAGTGAGCCACTCTAAAGATGGAAGATGCACAATGAGTGGGTCGAAAAAAGGTCTTTCCTTTGCCTCAAAAACTCGTGCGACAGCCGTTTCTGAAGTCGCGTCTGCAGCTAAACCATAAACGGTCTCTGTAGGCAACGCCACGGGATAGGATTTGCGAATCAAGTCCGCCGCTTCCGCAATAGCCGCATCTCCAGCGCTGATTCTTTCCGGCCGGAGTCTGCGTGTGTTACAAAAACCAGGTGGATTCATCGCGTCTGAGGCAGCCGGGAGGCGAGAGCTGACATCGTTTGATGAGAGCGGAATTGCTTTATCTTACTTGCAAGTATGGGATCCTCCAAGGCGAGGATGTGAATAGCGCAAAGTGCCGAATTTTTAGCCCCGGCCAGACCGGCGGCGAGCAAAGCGTATGGAGAAGCACTCCGGTTGGGAAGTGCGCGGAGTAGATGTTCCGGCGTAACGTTTGATGGCTTGTCGTAATACGCAAGCACCGGTCTCTTTGTCAGTGTCGCTGCTTTCGCCGCAATTTCCGCATCAACATTTGGCGCGATGGCAACGATAAAAACGCGTGCCCCGTCTGATTCAGAGTTTTGTATCCAAGCGGCAAGCGCGGCCGATGTCCGAGGGATTGGCGAGGTGAGTGCAGAGACACCGAAGAAATCAAGCGTTTCAAGCATTGCTTTCATTGATTTGGACTTCTGCGCAACGCCTAAAATTGCCGCCTTGATTTTCTGAGAATTAGGTGTTTTATTTTGCATAATTGCGAAGCGGGAAATCGCTAGGTGAAAATCATGTTGCACTGCAGCATGTTAGTCAAAGTTCTGTTCTATTTTCCGTGTAAAGAAAATTTATTTATTCTTAATAATCAGTAGTATGGCGCGTGGTACAGTAAAATGGTTTAATGAAAAGCGCGGATTTGGTTTTATCGTAGATCCGAACGTCCCATCAGACATTTTTGTCCATTTTTCTGCGATTCAATGTGAAGGCTTCCGTACGTTGAAAGATAACGAGGAGGTGGAGTATGAACTTTACGCTGACGCAAAGGGTGCCAAGGCACGGAATGTTGTCCGCATTGAGCAGCGGGGTAAATCATGACAGTTAAGCCCGCTCCTGACGAAAACATCATTCTCGTTGGGTTTATGGGCGTTGGTAAAACGACCGTTGGACGCCTTGTGGCAAGAGAACGGGGCTACAGTTTTGTGGATCTTGACCGCGAGATTGAGCGTGTGGCAGGATTTGCGATCCCGGAAATCTTTGACCGCCTCGGCGAGGAGTCTTTTCGTCAAATGGAAAGTGATGCTCTTGGACACATCGAACCTGGGACCGGCTGCGTTGTGTCGTGTGGCGGAGGCATTATCGGTAGGAAGCAAAACCGCGCATTGCTTGGAGAACTTGGGTTTGTGGTTTGGCTTACTGCAGACGTGAATGAAATTTTGGCCAGAGTCTCGCGTAACAACAATCGGCCTTTGTTGCAAAATGCTGACCCACGCGCTGCCATCCACACACTTCTTGCTTTGAGGGAGCCTCTCTATCGTGAGGTGGCCGATGTGGTGATCGACACTTCTGGTAAAGATTTCCATGAAGTAGCAAATACGCTTCTCCAATTGTATGACTGCCGACTCGGTCGCCATAACTGACACTTCTCTGGATCGCGACGAAATCAAAGTTGGACTTTCACGCCTTGCCAAAGAGTTAGGTTTTGCAAAATGCGGTGTGGCCGTGGCCAGAGAAGCGCCTCATGCAGCGGCTTTTCAACAATGGCTTGCCGAAGGGTTTAACGCTACGATGTCGTGGCTTGCCCGGGAATTCGAGCGCCGCTGCGATCCGCGCCTTGTGATGTCAAAAACACGCTCAGTTATCGTTCTAGCGACAAATTATTTTCAAGGCTCTACCCAGGCAACGGTCGGCTGGAGAGTGGCGCGCTACGCCTGGGGACGGGATTATCACGAAATCCTTAAAGAACGTCTTCTTCGTCTTAGTAATTATTTGGCACAGTTCGGAGGCCACCAGGTGTGGTATACAGACACCGGTCCTGTGCTTGAACGCGATCACGGGAGCCTTGCAGGGGTTGGGTGGCAAGGAAAAAGCACCATGCTGCTGGATCGGGAATTGGGCACCTGGTTTTTTTTAAGTGTCATTCTTACCTCTCTCGAGTTACGGCCAGACATCCCTTCTGTCGAGCGTTGCGGTCGCTGCACTCGTTGCATTGATGTCTGCCCCACGGGTGCGATTGCCACTCCCTGGCGATTGGATGCCCGGCGTTGCCTCGCATTTCTCACGATCGAGAATCGGGGGCCGATTCCTTTGGAATTTCGTGAAGCGCTTGGCGATAGAATTTTCGGCTGTGACGATTGCCTGGAAGTTTGCCCATGGAATCGTTTTGCAAAACTCTCTCAAGAGGCTGCCTTTGCAATGTCCACTGAGTTAGCCAGCTTAACCCTTGAAGACTTTCTTGACTTGGATAGGGAGGCGTTCAACCGCCTCTTTAAAGAGTCACCTGTAAAGCGGGCAAAGTTTGAGGGGTTTTTACGCAACGCCTGCGTTGTCGCTGGCAACTCCGGAAAGCTTTCTTTGCTCACTCGTCTTGAACGCCTCGCAAGTTCTGAATCTGCGCTTGTGGCTGAACATGCTCAGTGGGCTATCAAACGACTCACGAGACATGCCTTCAGCAGGCGAAGGTTACAAATAGCCGCTGGAAAATAAATCATTCTGATTATAGCTTTAAAATGGAAGATGAAAGAAGGAGATCCTATCCAAAAATCACCAAGCACCGGGGTAAACCCTGTCCGGGATCCCATTAATTTCCAAAAACTCAGGATGCGGTGGGAGGAACTTCGCAAAAAATACCCTCTGCTTGATCAGCTTTGTGATTTCCTTTGCGGAATACGCCTGAACTTGATTATAACAACTCTTCGCAATCGCCTGTTGGCAGGTGTTCTTATCGCCATCCCGATCATAGTCACAATCTGGGTGCTTCAAATTGCGTTTAACTTTATTAGCACCATCTCTCTTCCGTGGCTGATAGCTGTCGGTTTTCAAGCTCCACGCGTGGTGGCTTTTCTTGTTACCTTGGTAATTTTGCTCGGCCTGGGTTTTATGGCCACAAATGTTATAGGAGCACGAATCATTGCCGGGACAGAGCGTCTGATGCTCAAAATTCCCGGTGTGGCACCCGTTTTTAGTGCGACCAAACAGATTATCGAAGCGTTCAAGGGAATGAGCGGGCCAACGTCGTTTCAACGCGTGGTTTACATAGAATATCCCTCCCCAGGTTGTCGGCTCATTGGATTTGTCACGGGCCAGTATTTTGATCCGACATCAAAAAAAGAGTTAACAACTGTGTTTCTTCCCACTTGCCCAAATCCAATCACTGGCTTTGTGCTAGCAATTGACTCAGAGAACATTGTGGATGCGCCATTCGGCCTGGACGAGGCAACTAAAATGCTCGTGTCGGTTGGGCTTGTGACACCCAAAGGCCTTACCTCACATCATCATTTGGAAGCGCTTGGTGAACTGGGCAAACTCGCTACCCCAGTTGCCAATGAGAATGCGGCCAAGCCCTCCGAAAGCGCCGTGGGCGTCTCAACAATTGAGATTGTCAAAGGACAACCGCCTCGCTTAAAATCGGAACAACATGGTGCCTCCACGCCTTTAAGCTGAGACCCTTGTGATCGTTCCCTTTCCCCGCCCCCCCAGCCCTCCCCCAGTGCAATGACCGAAAACCAGCATGCCGAATCCAAACAGTTGATTGAATCGTGCCTAAGTTGTGGAGCGTTGCTCGATGTTTCAGAGCAGGAACCTTTCGCTCTTGTTCATTGCCCGTCCTGCGGTGCTCAAATGAATGCCCGGACGCAATTTCGGAATTTCAAACTAATTTCGCTTATTGGTCAGGGTGGCATGGGGCGAGTGTTCAAAGCCTTGGATCTCAACCTGCATCGCCATGTTGCCATTAAGATATTGCGGAAGGAATTCAGTGTTAACCCCGAAGATGTAGGCCGGATTGAGCGGGAAGCACGTATCACGGCTTCGGTAAACCACCCGAATGTGATAAAAATTTACTCTTTCGGCTCTGATCACGGACAGTTTTATCTCGCGATGGAACTCGCCGATAAAGGAAGTCTCGATGATTTGATGGCTCTTCAGGGGTCCATCGCTGAAATTCAGATGCTCGATGTAGGCATTCAAGTCGCCATGGGCCTGGAGGCCGCCTTAAATTCCGGCTTGATTCATCGGGATGTCAAGCCTGGAAATATCCTCTTCGTCGATGCGCACAACGCAAAAATAGTGGATTTTGGGCTGGCGCTTCTGATGGATGAAGAGGCTGCTTCGCGTGGCGAAATCTGGGGCACACCTTACTATATCGCTCCTGAAAAACTCGATAATCGCGCCGAAGATTTTCGCAGTGATATTTACAGTCTTGGTGCAACGCTGTTTCACGCGGTGTGCGGGCGTCCGCCCTACGAGGCCAATACTGCATCAATGGTTGCGCTTAAACATTTGAAGGGGATGCCAGTCAGTTTGCAGGCTTTCGCTCCTCATGTGGGTGGTGAGACGACTTACGTCATCAATCGGATGCTACATAAAGAGCCAAATCAACGCTATCAATCCTACGCCGAGTTGATCGAGCATCTGCGTTATGCACGAGAGCAGGTGGCTGCTCGCCTGGGACGGCCGAAAATTGACAGACACCGGGCGGTGGTTGATTCAGATGAGTCCGTCACCATGATGGGTTGGGTCTCCCTGGCTCTTTTGCTCTTCGTTATCGCCGGCATTATTTTCATTATTTTTAACTGGCCCAAATTTACCACAAGGGAAATAGAACCCGAACCTCAAGAGATCGTTGAGGACGTACGCCGTGCGGAGACCAAAGAGGAAAAAGCCGAACGCCTCATCGAGGATTTTAAAGCAGCAAAACAGCAACTTGCCGGCGGGGACTTTGAGCCTGCCTACAGCAGTTTTAACATGCTTGGGCGCACCCCAGAGGCTGAGAGCTTCCGCCTCTGGTGTCTCGCTCATGAAGCCCTTTGCGCCTTTCTCACCGGACGAAGCGAGGAAGCTGAAGACATCATCTCCCAAAAATTGCTGCACGCCGACAAAATCAGAAAATCTGGCGAAGCCGGTCTACAAGCTCTTGCAGAGATAGCGAGAATTGCTAACCAGCCAGCTCCGATCCCTTTCTCTCAGGCAGCGGGATTGGAAAGTAACGGAGCGGCTGCCTTTGGTCTTTTACTGATTGGTATCAAGAACTGGCAAGCATTGGCGCTCGACGAAGGGGCGGCATTTATTCGTGCATTCTTAGAGTCGAACCCTTCAGGGGAATTTGCATGGATTTCCGATTACAAAGCCATCGTAGAATATCATCTTCAAGACCATGAACTGCTTGTGCAGGCCCGGCAAATCGCACAATCTTCTGGTGGTAGCCGCGACGACCGTGCCAGAGCACTTCAACGCGTTCGTAACCTGAAGAACAAAGTGATGAGCGGAACCGAAGTACTCTTAGCTTTTGAGGCAATAGAAAACCAACTTCGCGACCTCCCCCCAGCGCAACAGCCTCAAACTGTGCGGCAGGAAGCCAAAATCAAATCCTTAAACAGCAAAGCCTCTGGTACACCTCCTGAATTGAAGGAGGCTGAGGAACTACTCGAAAAAGCGCGTGTTACCCTCGATTTTCGACCAGTTGTGGACAAGTTTCGTGCGGCGGCCACTTCCTCCGACGGCCCAACCCGCGAACTGGCGGAGGCTCGGGCGAAATCTGTTGAATGGCTCTCTGAATTCATCCCCGCTCTGAGCCAACACATCGCTGCGGGTGCGGATTCCGGCCAAATTAAAAATCGCTCTGGTTTGATTCTCGGGGATCGCATTTCCAGCATCACACACTCGGGCATCAAAGTCTCCAGCCAATACGGAGCAGTCTTCGCAAAATGGTCGGAGATTGATCCTGCCCAAATTATAGATGTGGCAAGAAAAATTATCGCTTCTTCGGCCGAAGGAGAAACGACAGCACGGCTGATCTGGCTGACTGGAGTTTTTGCCTTTGAGATGGGGAACCAATCTCTCGGGCGCGACCTTCTTTCAGAGGCCGCAGCAATGAGCGAACGTTACAAAAACGAACTTTCAGTCTATTTTGATGTAAAACAGAGTCTTCCTGATTAACCCCACGTTCAATCCTTAGTTTTCTCTGTTATTTTTCTCCCTTTGTGGAAAGTGCCTCAAGCCCAATCAATATCGCCCTTCTCATAGACGCGGAGAACGCCCCTTCTTCGAAGATTGATTTCATCATCTCCGAAATGGCTTCCCATGGACGCCTCAGCATACGCAAAGCGTTTGGAAACTGGAAAAAACCGGCGCTTCAGGGCTGGGAGGCGGTTCTGCACGAATACGCCATTCAGCCAATCCACCTGCTTGACATGGTGCCTGGCAAAAACGGCAGTGATATGGCCCTCATCATCGAAGCCATGGACATCCTCTACTCCAAACCGGTCGGCACTTTTTGCATCGTCTCATCAGACTGTGACTTCACACCGCTCGTTCTTCGCCTGCGCGCCGAAGGCAAACAGGTCATCGGTTTTGGCGAAAAGAAAACCCCTGAGCCCTTCGTCAATAGTTGCAACAAATTTTTAATCCTGACCGAAAAACGGAAACCGTCTGACGCCCGCTCCGACAAACTCCAAGAACCAAAGCAAACACTGCCTGAACCCAAGCTCATCCTGATGCTTCGCAACGCCGTCCGCGCTCATGAAGGCGAGGAGGGCTGGGCCCATCTCGGCGTAGTCGGCTCACACATCTCCAACCAAGGCCCGTTTGACCCTCGCAATTATGGTTTTAGCAAACTGAGCGACCTCTTTGCCTCACTCGACGCGTTCGAGGTGCGGAAAAACCTTTCGGAAAATGGCGGTGTCACAAGCATCGAGGTCCGTTGCCGTTCAAGTCCCGGTCCCATTTCGCTCACGCCTCTGGCCGCCATATCCCCCGAGCCCTCCCCCGCCCCGGAGCAAGCCCCGTCCGCTGAGACATTTCCCTTCTGACCCAGAAACCCTCCACCTAAAAGACTGCAAAGAGGATCTCAGTCCAGCCTACCATTCAAAACAATGCGTGGCGAGAAGCGGCCATAGGGATCTCTCACCAAAACAAGTGAGCACGAAGCGTTCTCTTTAAGGTCCGCCTCGGTAGAGGCGGTGACAGGCTGACCGTCCGGGCCGGGATAGAGGATCTCGATGGGAAACGCAAGAGTAGCGGGATTTTCCAAAACAGAAAAACCGCCAAACTCGAGACGGGCGGAGAAATTGTTGACGGGCACGCGCACCTCGACCGGTAGATCTTCGGTGAAATGATAGATCTTAAGCTTTGGCGGAAGGCGGACCGGTTTAGGTTTCAAACTGAGATTGTTCGGATCAGGGGGGGGGCGCCGTTCGACGCTGTCGTCAATCAGCTCAATGCGATAACCGGATCCTTCTTGCCGCACAATAGCGGTGTAAAGGCCGGCCTCGCGAAGAGCCACAGAGGCTGTTGCGAGCGAGCGAGGTTGGGAACCGCGCGAGTTGACGGTGAGAATTCCGCTACCGGCAGGCAGGTCGCGATAGCCGGTGACGAGATAAAAAGGGGGCGGCTCGCTCAAAAGCACACTGGGCGGAGTGCCATCTTTTGAGTTCTGGAACTGCACATCAACCGGATCAGTGGCTTTTGCCATGAACCAGACGCGCATAAAAGCCGCCTTTTCCTCCGCTTCCTCTCCTGACTGGGCTTCCACGTCGGCAGGAGGCGCAGGTTCCGATTCTCGGGGAGGCGGCGGGGTTTGCGCGCACAAACCGCCGGTGGGGAAAACATCCAGAAGCAACGCGGTGGCAAATAAAGCGGCGGAGCGGGTCAGAGGAGTGGAGATAGGCATAAGTGGAGTGGATAACGAATCTTACTGGAGCACCTCGATCTTCCAGCCGTCTGGGCGGCGGAACCGCTCGATAACTGCGGATGCCGACGATGGGTCAAAAGTATCTGAGGGTTCGGGATCAAATACAGGAATGATTCGCACAACCGTGGTTCGGGTGTTGGTTGCCACGGCACGGATGGTGCCATCTGGTGATTCCTGCAAGGCCTGGCCGACGCAATAGATGCGGAACACATTTCCTTTCGTGCAAACCAACTCGATAAGACGCCGGACTAACTCTTCGCGCGCGCGATCTTTGGCTTTCCCCATGTCGGCTCCGGCTAGGGCGGTGGTTTGATGGTAAAGGGGCAGTTCAGAGATAGCACCGCGCTCCCAAAAAATGGTATCGGGCGTTGGCTGTGCGCGCGAACTCCCGACAATCGGCGCGAGGCGGTCCATTACGGCTTTCACAAAATTCTCCACATTAAGTCCTGATCCTGCAATGAGAGGATCAGCCCCAGCGCCGCTGGTAAAAAGGAAACCCTCGATCGCAGAGCGAAGAGCTAATCCGTTGTCACGCAGGATGCCGTTGATGTTGATTCGCCCC
>CALDSX010000111.1 GCA_937924445.1 uncultured Chthoniobacterales bacterium | reverse complement strand
ATCCGCCTGATCTCCCGGCAACACCTCCGCCGCCACGATCGTTCCGGTGTCCAGATCGGTCACCGCTTCGGGCTTATAAAGCATATCACAGGCTCCGTCCTTGGTCTGGCCCACCTTGGCGTCCTCGGCATGAGGGTTTTTTCCAGTCTTTGTTGCTGGTGCTTCTTGCCGGCCTCTTTTTGTCGAACCGCCTTACCGCCTCCCCGTCCTCTGGATCAACCCCCGCCTCGACCGCCAACCCCTTGACATACTTCCAATAGGATTGCTCGGTGTTGCGGTGTTCCAGACTCCGCAGGCTGGCATTGGCTTCGATGACGCTCAAGTCCACCCCCAGGTTTTCAAAAAATTCCACCATCAGCATCTTGAAATACACCACCGGGTCAATCTCGGGCCTTCCTCCCCGATTGGCTTCCCGGTAGCTCGGTTCGCACAACACCCTCACGTTCTGGGCAAATCCCATCTCGGCCAAAGTCTCGTTGGAGTTTAGCGTAAAATCCCCGCCCTCGCGAGGTTACCATATGCTTGCGCTCAACCCCAAACTCTCCTTGATCTTCTCTCACAACTCGCTTCTCAAACATTTTTCTCTCCTATCATGCCTGCCTGACTTTCGGAAGGTTTTTCAACAGTCTGCTAACATGTTCGCTCAGAGCGGGTATTCGTCGCCAACCTCCAAATTGGGATTAAGGCAGACGACGAATCTGTATTTCGGCTCAAAAAGATAAGCGACTTAGGGCTGCTCGAAAAAGTCCAGAGGGACATCCCGCTTCATGAGGTGAACAAACGCGCCATTCCTCTAGTCGCAGGCCCTAATTGCTCACTACATAATTTCTGATCTTCAATCGCCCCTTTGAATGTTTAGAACAACTCTTGGCGTCGTTCGCTGCAGCACAGGCACTAGGGCACACTCCTTTTGTTTTATGCCTGAAGAGGTGCAGCCGCAGCTTGTGATCCACCCCCAATCACAGAACCCGTGATCTGCAAACAGCAGTAAATCTTCCGAAATTGATTGACTCGACGAAACGATCCCGCCCACCGCTTCACCCAAGCCATCAACCCTGCCCGGAGGCACCGAGTTGACAGGTTCCACACACGTCATTTGACCATCAGCACTGCTGCATCAGCCATCCCCGCTGCCAGTTTGGTCAAAACAAAAATCACCCCATTAAAAAGGACATCTGGAAAGACCAACCTACGCTTTTACAAAAATTGCCAAACGGCGTTCGCTGACTTCACACTCGTGCCGCTTCCTTGCCATATCTCCTCTTTTCCCGTCTCAGCGCCTAAAAATCAAACGGGCAGGAGATTCAAATCCCCTGCCCGTGAGAAGCGTGAACAGGTTGATTAGGCGCGGCGACGACGGAAAATAAACAACGTTGCCAGGCTACCTGCAAACAAGGCCCAGGTGCTTGGCTCGGGAATCGCTGAAAACGAGAAGTTGTCAACAGACAGTCCAGCATCGTTTCCAGCATCGTTATTATCGCGCCATGCGATGAAGAGGCTCTCGCCCGGTGCCCAAGAGAAACTCGAGACTGTTGCGGTAATTCCCACGGTGCGATTTCCCGCTGCGTTACCATTGAGGGCGCCATTCGTTGTGACCGGGGCCGGCCCAACAACATCCAATGAAGTCAACGACGTCATTAGGCCTGAGCTCAGATAGTTCGATGAGGTCAACCCGGACGTGCTGGAGAAACCATAGAAGAATGACAGGGTATTAGCCACGTTTGTTGAGCTTCTTCAGAATTCCGCATCGAATGTGATCGTGAACTGTGTGTAACTTGTGCTTCCGCTGTTTAGGAATTCGGCACCAAAAGCCATGGTATTGGTTCCCGAGGCCAAAGAGCCGAGGGCACGGTCCGAGGCTGGGGTGTCACCGTAGCTGTAAAGCCCACCAGCATTACTGGAACCGTTATTCGCCACGAAGTTTGTGGCCGATGTTCCAGTTCCTGCGATTTTTGCGCCGCTCCAGCCACTCAAGCTGGGAATTCCCGCTTGTGTGCCGCTAGTGGCCGAAAACACACCAGGAACGTTGCCTTACGAGATGAGCCCGTCGAAGTTCTCGGAGTATGCTCCGCCAGAGTAGAAGATTTGAGCATTTACCCCCGCCAGCGAGAGCGCCGCGAGGCCGATGGTGATTAGGAGTTTTTTCATTGTTTTCGGATTGTGGTTGATGTGTTTCTGTGATCCGCCCTCTGAGGGCGCGGTTGGATGTTGAGATGGGTTCCAAGGCGAGCGGCCGACGCTGCGAGGCAGTCATCGTTCGACTCGTGGACCGGATACGATTCGAGCGACATGGCTTATCGCAGAACCGCATTACCGCGTAGAAGCTCGCCCGACGCGTTAGCAGTTTAAATTTTTAATTCAATTTTACGACCCAGGGGGTATATGAGAGAAGTGTTTTAATGTAACAATCTTGTCACGAAAGTCGGGGGCATCGGCTCGCACATTCAAGGGAAGGAGGCAGAACGACCGAGAGAGGACGAGCAACGATAAGGGGAAGTTCCTTTTTTATGCTAAATCCCGGTTCTTTTTATCGCCGATGCGATTTCCAATCTTATGCGGCCAAAGGTGGTAATGAGATACCTAAGGCCAAACGCGTTAAAGGCCCTGCCCTCGCTCTGCTGTTGGCAGGGCCCGCTTTGAGCCTCCCGAATTTGCTCGTCCTGGGCAAAATTTTTGGCGCCCAGCGCACGCTGGTTTATGCGGGGCTTGTGGTGCTCATGGCGACTATCACCGGTTACATCTACGGCCACCTGTAAGCGTCAAACCTGCGGAAGGGTTCAAGGCATTTTCACAAATCGGCGGGTTATGCCGCCAAGAGAAAATCGGCGCCTTCCTGTCGCCCGCTGGCGGCTAGAAAAGCGGAAATTTTTTCTCTTGCGCCCCGGCTCCCGACGCCCACCAAGATAAAGGCTTTCGCTGGGATGTCTTCGGGCGGAAGCACG
>CALDSX010000110.1 GCA_937924445.1 uncultured Chthoniobacterales bacterium | reverse complement strand
CCTTTTGCGTGCTGCTCATTTTGATCTCGCCTCCGCCAAAAATCGGTGCGAAGGTTCGTGTATCGTTTTGTACGGTCGCGGGAGTGCTTGTTTTTTTCACACATCACCATGCATAAACCCCCTCCGTGCAAAACGACTTTTTTCTATCGCCGTTTTCGGTTTAAGCAGGTTGTGGCAGCAGGGGTGTCGTTCAAGTTTGTTCGAAATCCAGATGCGGGATTTTGGTTTATTCTTTATCTCATCGTTCCTCTCTCTTAAAGAGGAGCTGCTTGTTTTTCGAGATTGACCGCTACTAACAGGATGGGCTGAACAGCAAAGCAACACTTCGTTGGCAAAATCGTCTGGTGGCTTTTGGTGACCGCCATGTCCCCTCCCACAAGTGGACGGGATGCATGAAGTGCCGTTGAGAAGCGAGGAGGTGAAGCGGTTGCAGAGATTGTTTTTGGGAGAGGAATTTCTGAGCAGGCGGCAAAAGTCCGCATGCTATGTCACAACACCGTAGGTTCGGTTTGCAAATCCTTCCGCTTGTCTTCTGAATCGTTGAGCGGAGGCAGCTCATCTTTTCGGGAGAACAATTTGCGAACGAAAACGTAGCAGACTGGAATGAGGAACACACCGAGGATGGTCGCAATGCTCATGCCAAACACAACGGCGGTTCCCATAACACTTCGGGCTGCAGCGCCGGAGCCGTGAGCGAGCATGAGCGGTATACAGCCGCAGATGAACGCGAATGAGGTCATTAGAATTGGACGCAGACGCAGTCGAGCGGCTTCGATAGCGGCTTGATGAAATGTTAACCCCTCTTCAGATCTTAATTTTGCGAACTCGACAATGAGGATGGCGTTCTTGGCAGCCAAACCGATTAACATAACTAATCCAATCTGAGCGTAGATGTTGAGCTCCATACCACGAACAAACAGACCGACGATTGTTCCAAGAACCACAAAAGGTGTGCAAAGCAAAACGGCCAGCGGGAGAGACCAGCTTTCATATTGCGCTGCCAAGAGGAGAAAGACGAAAACGAGAGCCATGACGAAGATAATCGCCGCTTCACCCTCCGATTTCTTCTCTTGCAAAGTGAGGCCAGACCACTCAATTCCTACGTCGGAGGGGAGTTGTTTTGCGACAGCACCGACCGCGGCAAGGGCCTGACCTGAGCTGTAACCGGAAGCGGGCAAGCCCGTGACCTCAGCAGCAGGAAAAAGATTGAAGCGGGAGGCAAAGTTCGGTCCAGAAACCTTGCTGACGTTGACGATTGTGCCGAGCGGCACCATCTGTCCCTTGTCATTGCGGACGTGAAACTTTGTCACCTGCTCGGGCAAAGCGGTAAACTCAGGCAGAGCCTGCAGGAAAACTTTGAACACTCGTCCAAAGCGCACAAAGTCGTTCACGTATAGACCGCTGAGAACGCTCTGAAGTGTTCGAAAGATAGAGTCCGTCTTCACGCCAAGCGCACGCGCTTTGTCACGATCGAGGTCAAGCCCCACCTGCGGTGTGTCGATGCGAAAGCTCGTTCGGGCCAGACCAATCTCCGGGCGCTTGGAGAGTTCCGAGATGAAATTTGAAACAACCTGATCAAGGTTTTCAAGTGAACCGCCTGATTTGTCCTGCACTTGCACGCTGAATCCGGACACACTTCCATAACCGGGAAGTGGTGGTGGCCCGAAGGCAAAGGCTTTTGCTCCCGGAAGGGCAAAGAGTTTCTTGTTCCACTCCGCTGTGATTGCAGCTGCAGACATGGCTTTGTCTTCACGATAATGCCAGTCTTTAAGCCCCGCAAAAATGACAGCGGCATTGGGAACGTTCAGCCCGGAGAGAAGGTTAAAGCCAACGACGGTCATCATTGATCGCAGACCGGGGTTGGTGGCGAGAATGGCCTCAGCTTGTTTGGCTAAGTCATCTGTGCGCTGAAGCGAAGCCCCTTCAGGTAATTCGATACTAACAAAAATATAACCTTTGTCCTCATCAGGAACAAAACCGCCAGGAATCACTTTTCCCAACAGAAAGGTTCCTGCGGCAGCCAGAACGAGCAAAAGCATGCTGCGAAAGGCTTTGCCCGCGAGCAGCCCGACAACTCCGGTGTAGCTTTCGGTGATGCGGTTGAAAGAGTTATTAAAACATCTAAAAAAGATGCCGAGAGGTCCTTTCTGTGGCGTCGGTTTTTTCAGCAAGATGGCGCAGAGGGCTGGACTGAGCGTCAGTGCATTTATGGCTGAGAGCACAACTGAGACAGCGATGGTAATAGCAAATTGCTGATAGAGTCGCCCGGTGACACCACCCATGAATGCAACAGGAACGAAAACGGCGCAAAGAACAAGTGCAATGGCAACGACAGGACCAGAAACTTCCCGCATGGCCTGAAGCGTGGCCTCCCGGGGGGATTTGCCATGTTCGAGGTGGTGTTGCACCGCTTCCACCACAACGATGGCATCGTCCACAACAATGCCTATTGCCAGAACAAGACCGAACATCGTGAGTGTGTTCACGCTAAAACCGAAGAGCGGGAACGCTGCAAAAGTGCCGATCAACGCCACAGGCACCGTAAGCATGGGGATTAGTGTCGCACGAAAACTTTGCAGGAAGAGGAACACAACGAGCAGGACGAGAAAAGCCGCCTCAAAAAGCGTATGAATGATGTTCTCCAATGAAGCTTTGATCGGAAGTGTGGAGTCGAGCGTAACCTCGTATTCCATGTCGGGAGGGAAAGAAGCTCTTTCTCTGACGAGGATGGCGTTTACTGCATCAGCAGTGGCCAGTGCGTTGGCCCCTGGCGCAAGGTAAATTCCGAGCGCTGCGGCCGGAACTCCATTTTGACGTGCACGCAAAGCATAGGTCTGAGCCCCGAGTTCGACTTTCGCAACGTCACGGATTTTCACCCGTGAACCGTCTGGGTTCGAACGGATGATAATTTCGGCAAATTCGTCGGGCGTTTGGAGCAGACCCGGCGCACGGACATTATACTGGGACACGGTGCCTTCAGGGGCAGGCTCTGAGCCGATGACACCGGCCGGGCTCTGGGCGTTTTGCTCGCGGATTGCGTTGGCGACGTCTTCAGGCGTGAGCGCAAATGAGGTGAGACGATCCGGATCGAGCCAAACTCGCATCGCATAATCTTGAGCGGTAAAATTTATCACATCACCGACGCCGGGCACACGCTTGATGGCATCGATGAGGTTAATGCTGGCGTAGTTTGAAAGGAAGATCGCATCGTAAGAGGCTTTTGGTGAAAAAAGGCCGATCGCCATGAGCAGATCAGGACTCGAGCGATTCACCACCACTCCCTCGCGACGCACGGCATCAGGCAACTGCGGCAAGGCCAGCGAAACGCGATTCTGCGTGTTGACCTGCATGATGTCGGGATCTGTGCCGACATCGAATAAAACGTTCAGGGACATACTGCCATCATTGGCGCTGTAACTCTGGAGGTAGAGCATTTTGTCTACTCCATTCACTTGAGATTCAATTGGTGTCGCAACGGAGTCCATCACCGCCGGAGCGGCTGCACCACGATAGTTTGCCTTAACAGTGATGCGCGTGGGGCTGATATTGGGATATTCCGCAATGGGCAGGCGTGTCAGCGAAATAAGCCCAATGATGACCGTCAAGATGGAAATCACCATCGCAACGATGGGTCTTCGGACAAAAAATTCTGCCATAATTATCTCCTCACTTTTCTCATGAACCGCCAGATGCGCCCGCCGAGTGAGGCGGTTCTTTCTCTGAGCGAGGGTTTTGTGTGGAAGGGGCACCCAGAGGGCTAACAGGCCGTCCCTCCATTGCACGATGGACCCCTTCAACGATGACCTTCTCCTTTTCCTTCAGTCCCTCCGAGATTATTCGCCCTCCCTCGGTCCGCCGCCCGACAGTGACCGGGCGCATGCGGGCAATATTTTGAGAATCCACAACCCAGACAAACGTTTTTCCCTGGAGCTCCACAAGAGCCTGTTCCGGAACGACCAGAGCCTCTTGGGTCTGGGAGGACGTGAACTGAACGAGAGCAAATTGTCCAGGACGCAGGATATTCTTTGGATTTGGGAAAAGTGCGCTCGCTGAGATGGTGGCCGTCTCTTCGGAAACAGCGCGGTCAATTGTCGCAAGATAGCCTTTGTGCGGATGCACAGCTCCATCTGCGCGAATAAGATCCATGTTGAATACACGTTCCTCGATCGGTTTTTTGAGATACTCCATGATTGCCTCCCCGAAGGTGAGATACTCCCTCTCGGTGAGCGCGAAGGAGGCTTTGATCGGATCAACCTGCGAGATGGTGGTCACCGGCTCGCCGGAGGAACCTGCGTTGAGAAAATCTCCTACGTTAAGTGAGTGCCCACCGACAATTCCGTCGAGTGGTGCTGTGAGCGTGGCAAATTCGAGATTTAGTCGTGCCTGGATCACCTCCGCCTGCGCAGCGGCAACAGAGGCTTTGGAGGCTAGGTTGGCCTGCACCGCGTTGTCAAAATCCTGCTGGCTGGCTGCCCGCTTTTCAAAAAGTTCCCTCTGTCTTTTTTCATCTGCTTCCGTCTTGCCAAGCGTTGCAGTGGCTTTGGCCAGACCAGCTTCAGCCTGGGCCAGAGCTGCTTCGAAAGGCCGGGGATCAATCTTCAACAGAACATCCCCTTTTTTCACAAAACTGCCTTCTACGATATTTATTTCGGTGATGTAACCAGAAACCCTGGCGCGGATATCCACATTTATATTGCCATCAAGACGAGCAATCCATTTTTCGCTTTTCTGAGTCGGACGCATTCCCACATCGGTGACAGTCACCGGAGGCGGGGGCACCTGACGCACAGGAGGCTTCCCGCAAGAACAAAAAATCGTGGTGCAGAAGACAGCCCCTGAAATGTGGGCCGCGAGGTGGAATGGAGTTTTTGGGGCATCTTTCATTTTCACTAAGAACTTTTTGAAGCTTTGAGCGTGGGTTGATTGCTCTGACATATAGAAACAAAAAAATACCGCCAAGGCCATTTATTCAAAGACGGAAATGCAAAGCCTGTAGCATGATTCTGTTTATTTGAGGTTGCCCGCTGCGAACTTTAAAAATTTTAAAAATTATCGCCGAAAAGGCGTTGCGCGCAACCGCCAAGGCAAACATTGTTTATAGATATGTTGAGGAGTCAATTTGCAATAATTCTCGCTGGCGGAAGTGGCGAAAGATTCTGGCCTCTTAGCCGTCGAGCCGCACCCAAACAACTGCTGCGGCTCTTCTCAAGCAGAACGATGATTGAGGAGACGCTGGAACGAATTCGTGGGGTTGTGCCCGTCGAAAACGTTCTCGTATTGACGAATGACGACCAAATCGCGGCAGTCCGCAATATCCTGGCCGACTATCTTCCTGCGGAAAACATTCTCGCTGAACCGGCCAAGCGCGATACGGCACCGGCGATTGCGATCGCCGTGGCGTGGGTGGCCTCGCAACAACGCGATGCCTCGATGCTTGTACTGCCTGCAGACCATTTGATTCGGAATGTCGAGGCTTTTCGAGTAGACGCACAACGGGCTCTGGATGCGGCCAAAAAAAGTCGTGCTCTTGTCACAATAGGAGTGTTCCCCACTTGGGCATGTCCCTCTTTTGGATACATCGAACAAGGCGAGGAGGTTCGGGAGTTAGATGGTAAGTTCTTCCGGGTGCGGCGTTTTCGTGAAAAACCATCCGCTGAGCTGGCGGAGAGTTTTCTAAAAGCGGGCAATTTCCGCTGGAATGCGGGGATTTTCGCCTGGAGTGTCACGTCCATCCTCTCCGCCATGGCGGCGCACACACCGGAACTGGCGCGTTTCATCGAAAGATCAACGCGTGAAGGAACCCTCGCCCCGTCGTGGCGGGAGGAATTTCCCATCCTGCCCAAGATATCCGTGGATTACGCCATTATGGAAAAGGCGGAACATGTGCTCGAGCTCGATGCCTCGTTTGACTGGGATGACGTGGGAGGATGGCCGGCGATGGAGAGGTATCTGCCTAAGGATAAATTAGAGAATGCAGCCGAATGCGGACTTACGGCGATTGATTCCTCACATAACATCGTTCGGGCTGCTCCCGGCACCCATGTGGCTCTCCTTGGCGTGAGGGATTTGATAGTCATTCAAACGGAGGATGCTTTACTAGTGGCAGACAAGTCCCAAGCCGAGCGGATCAAACAGATTGTGGCCGCCTTGCCTGCGGAGTTGCAATGATGCGAGCAATTGGTGTGGATGCAGGGGACGTCCGTGTCGGATTGGCCATTTCCGATGAACTCGGGCTGTTTGCGCATCCTCTTGAGACGATTGATGTCCGAGTTGTCAGCAAGAAATTCAAAGCAAGCGGGCAAAGCAACAACGACGCGGCAGCAGCTGTTGCGGTGCGCATTGCCGCGCTGGCCGCAGAACGGGCTGTCGAAACAGTGATCGTAGGACTACCGCTAAACATGGACGGGTCGGCGGGGGCGGCGGTGGCAAAGGCGAGGGCGTTAATGTCACATCTCAGAGAGCTCGGGCAGTTTAAGGTCGTGGAATGGGATGAACGGATGACGACGCTTGCAGCAAAGCGTCAGTTCCGCGAAGCTGGGCGATCACAAAAGCAGACGCGGGAAAAAATTGATCAAGCCGCCGCAGTCGTGCTCTTGCAAAGCTGGCTGGACTCAGAACAGATTCGCACTGGTAGGGCATCGGGATAATCGTCTTCGTGCGGCTCCTTATGAGGATGGCGTGCGTAACTAGATATGTATGACTTCTAGTGCAAGACCAAGTGTCACACTTAAGCCGCGTTCAAATGATATTTTCGAGGCTGGAGCGCTCATTATTGTTGGACATGGCTCGACTGTAAACCCTGATTCCTCGGAACCGACCCACTCGATTGTGGCCGAGTTAAGAACTCGAAACATTTTCGCCGAGGTCGTGGCCTGCTTTTGGAAAGAAGAGCCTTCGATGCGCGAGATCTACCACGCTGTGGCATCGGATGATCTCTGGGTGGTGCCCAACTTTATCAGCGAAGGTTATTTCACCCGCACGGTGATTCCCAGAGAACTTGACCTCAACGGAGAATGGACAGAACGCGACGGGAAGCGCATCCGCTACTGTGCACCGAGCGGCAGTCATCCGCGAATGACGGAACTTTTGCTGAAGCGCGCCGCCGAAGTCGCCCCCTCTGTGCCTCCCACCGAAACAAGTCTTCTCATTGTCGGGCATGGCACCAGCCTGAATGACAACTCTGCCGTCGCCGCCAAGCATCAAGCCGCCGCGATCGGAGCCCTTGGCCTTTATGGCGAAGTACTGAACGCCTACATGGAGGAAGCCCCTCTCATCGCGGAATGGGATTCTTATACCCATTACCATCATGTGGTGGTTGTGCCTTTTTTTATCTCAGATGGGTTGCATAGTTACGAAGATATCCCGGTTTTGCTCGGTATAAGCGAGCAATCACCCGGAGCAGCGAGCCGAAACGATGTATTTCGTCAAAACCCACACCGGTTACGTGGCCGGACGCTCTATTATGCGAGTGCAATCGGAACAGAGCCGGGCTTTTCGGACATTATCCTCGACCAAGCCCGTGCTTTTAGCAGCTCGGCGCCCAGAGCGTAAGGAGCCTCACCCTTTAAACAACCCTCACGACCGTTGATGTTTTGGCCTTTCCTAGGTCGCCTCCACTTTTTCTCACACTTTTCGTGGCAATGCACACAAGGACAAGGACGAAAGGCTCTATAGGAAAATACTGCCCAAGGAGCAAGCAAACGCAATATCGCCACGAAGGAAAAAACAAGCCGCAGTAGAATAGGTTTGAGAAATGCGCGCTAGCATTGCTTACAACTTGCGCTCATACCCGATAATAAAACGTAAACGGAATTTTTGCCCTAATTGCACTGGATTAGCCGGGCGGTGATAAGAAGGGCGTCACCCTGGTAGATCCAAAACGTTGACTTAAATTCCGTCAGATCGGATATCGAATCCAACCGAGATCCTCTTTTTTCTGACATGCAAAACCATAATTAACAAGTGTCCCCGCCACTTGTTTCAGATTTCTGATCCGACGATTGAAACATGTGCGCGGCAGTATTGCGCCGATGAGGCTTTTCGACTATCAGCAGGAATGATCAGTTTTCGAATCCAAAATGCCTACGCGAAGAGCTGTACCTTGGCCCTCGTGTTTTGTGTATCTGTTTGGGTCAAATGTATTAGTTCTTTCGCCCAGGAGAATGATTCTCATACAGAACTCGAATCTGCCAAAGCCGCGCTTGCCGAGTTTAGAAAGAATGAATCCTCCAACAGCGCACCCAATCCGTTGTCAACCGCACTCGCTGAGTGGTTAGGCCAAGCCGTGACCGCCGCTGAGATGCGAGAAAGCCTGAAAAAGGAACTCTCCCAAGCGACAGAAGCTTTACGGAAAGCGCAGGAAGAGCTCGCTGGCTGGAAAGGGTTTAGCCTAAATCCACCCTACCCTGTGGCTCTCCTTGACGCGGCACGTGAAGACGCTGAGGCTGCCCGACAGCGGATCGAATCAGCCGAAGTTCACACGGCACAAATTACAGCGTCTTTAACCCGTCTTCGACGCGAACTGGAGGAGGCATCTGCAAGCTCTCGACGTTTTGAGGAAGCAGCCTTCCGAGAGAAGGATCCCTCCGCGAGAACAGAACGTGAAATTGAGGTAAAAACCGAACTGGCCCGCGCGCGAGCACTCGCCATACAGATTGGGTTAATGAATGATCAATTGGCCCTCGGCCGACTTAGAGTGGAGCAATTGCGCGCAGAGCGGGATTTGGCAGAGAAAAAGATTCAACTAATCGGAAACTCGGTTCGTCTCTCGGAGAAGGATCTCGAGGCCATTCTCACTCGTCTTAGCGAAGCAGCGAAAGAGCTCGACCGACGAAGGAGCGCACTTCAACGAACGGCCTTAAGGGATACCGGAGAGCTCGCTCGTCAGGCGGGAATGGAGTTGAAACTTCTCGATTTGCGTAGTGAACTTATCAAAATTGAAGGTGCTATTTGGCAGCGTCGCGCAGATTACTTTGCAGAACCAGAAGTGCAACGGAAAGAGGCCCAAGCCTTCATCAAAGCAGCGAAACAAAAGCTGGCAGCTTTTAGCCGGGAGTTGGAGGAGGGTTCAGGTGCGGCCTTTTCATCCGCCAACGCGGCAAGGGCAAGACTAAGGGCTGCGCACGAGTCTGAGCGCATGGCCCTCGAGCAACAAGCCGAACGCGCCGAGAGAGTTGTTGCACTCCATTTGGAAGCTCTTCAGGCCTCGCGCTCGGCACAGAAAGCAGTAGATTGGTTCAGGGCAGATATGGGTGAGGGGGATTTCACCGCCGCAACTCTTGCCGCTGATGTCTCCTCCACTCTATGGGATATCCTCAAAAAGCTATGGCAAACGGAACTTTATGCCGTTGAGGATACATTAATGGTGGACGGTAAAAAAGTCACCGGTTCTCGCGGCATCACTATTGGGAAAATAATCTTTGTGCTGGCAGTTCTGGCCTCTGGTTATCTACTTCTTCGCTGGGCAACACTCAGACTCGAGCGCACCTTAGCCAAGAGGCTTTCTCTGGCACCGGAACACTCGGCACTGGCCCGGCGGTGGATTCTTTCTATCGGAGTATTTGTTCTTGTGCTCACAGCTTTGCATTCTGCAGGAATACCTCTCACGGCTTTTGCCTTTCTCGGTGGTGCCCTGGCGATTGGCGTCGGGTTCGCCATGCAGAACCTGATAAGAAATTTCATCAGCGGGCTAATTATCTTATTCGAGCGCCCGTTTCGTGTGAATGACATTCTCAGCACAGGCAGCGTAGAAGGGAGGGTAACAACCATCGGTCTGAGAGCCTCTGTCATCCGACACTGGAATGGCATCGAGACGCTTATTCCCAACAGCACTCTCCTAGAGGGCAACGTAACGAATTGGACGCTTAGTGATCGGTTTGTTCGCGACACAATCAAAGTGGGGCTGGCATACGGCTGTGACCCACAGGTTGTTTCTGAAATACTGTCCCGCTGCGTGTTGCAACACGGGGAAGTGCTAAAAGAGCCGCCCCCAAAGATTTATTTTGATGATTTCGGTGAGAGCAGCCTTGTTTTCAGAGTGGATTATTGGACTGATTTCGGCAAGGCATCACGCCTTGACGTCGCCAGCAATCTGCGATTTATGATTGCCAAAGCATTTGCCGCGGCAGGGCTTGAAATAGCGTATCCGACGCGGAATATGCATCTTGCGACTGACAAACCGCTAACAATTCGTCTTGAACCGCCAGAGGCAACACCATCTCCTCAAACCTTGCGGCCGATTCCGTAGTATTGAAATCCGAACTGACGCATAGTTTGCGGATCGAATAGATTGCGCCCGTCAAAAAGCATCGGAGTGTGCATGACTTTACATACTTCCTCCATGTCCACATTGAGAAATTCTTTCCACTCAGTGGCAAGTATAAGTGCCTCGGCCCCCATCGCCGCAGCGAGAGGAGAGTCAGCAAATTTTGCCCCAGGCACAAGATTGAACTCTGCGGCCTTGTCCATTCCTTTAGGGTCGTAAACAGTGACCTCGGCTCCCTCGCGAATGAAATCGTTGACAAGATCCACCGCAACTGAGGAGCGAACGTCATCGGTGTCCGGCTTAAAGGTTAAGCCCCAAACGGCTATCCTTTTTTCTTTCAAAACCCAGAGTGCGTCACGAACTCGTTTGACGAAGCGCTCCCGCTGGGCGGTATTTATTTGTTGCACTTCCTTGAGCAAATTGAACGGAACACCAATATCCTCGGCAATAGCAATGAAAGCCGCTAAATCTTTCGGAAAGCAGGAGCCCCCATAGCCAAGCCCGGCGTTGAGAAAATGGCGACCTATCCGCTTGTCTGAACCGATGCCATCCACCACACGCTCAATATCAGCTCCCGACGCCTCGCAAATTGCGGAGAGGGCGTTGGCATAAGAAATCTTTAATGCAAGAAAGGAGTTTGCAGCATGTTTAATCAATTCGGCACTGTTTATGTCGGTCACAATGACAGGTGCAAGGAACGGCTCATAGACCTGCTTCATTAAAGCGGTTGCGCGATCGCTGTTCGAACCGATCACAATACGATCTGGATTCATCAAATCATCAACCGCGCATCCTTCACGAAGAAATTCGGGATTGCTCACAACATCGAAATCCGCGGATGCTTTATTGTAGCGCTTAATGGTGTCAGCGACTTTTTCCCCGGTTTTTACGGGCACGGTGCTTTTGTCCACAACAACCCGATATTCCTTAAGAACTGCGGCAATTTCACGAGCCACGCGTTCGATATAGGTGAGATCCACGCTGCCATCCGGTTGTGGCGGTGTCGGGACGGCAATGAAGACGATCTTTGCGTTGTCCACACCATACTCGATCGAGTTGTTAAATGAGAGTCTTTGAGCCGAAACGTTACGATGCACCAAATCTTCAAGGCCTGGTTCATAAATTGGCACTTTTCCGGCACGAAGAGCGTCTATCTTCCGCTGATCGTTATCCACGCAGATGACCTTATGGCCAACTTCCGCAAAGCAGGCACCCGTCGTGAGGCCGACGTAGCCGGAGCCGATGATACAAAGTTCCATATAAAAATTGTTTGAGGATGTTGCGTTAAAAATTCAACGGCCACAACTTGAAACCTCGTATTTTTCTGCAAGCCAAGTCTAGCATGTGGCAGGTGAAAGATGGGGTATTACAGGTTTTTGTGATCAAATCAACTTTCATCATTCGAATTCGCTTGAGAAGACTTCAGGACTGATCGAAATGAACAGTTCTTTCTAGGTTTGCATTTCGGCGTAACGCGCACAAAGCCAAAGGAGATCTGCCAGGCGGTTAAGATAGATTTTTATTGCTACGGGCATTGGATCGGAGTGGGCTCGCTCAAGAGCGACAACCCGGCGCTCGGCACGGCGACAAACAGTCCGGGCAAGATCAAATGCCGCTCCAGCGAGGGTGCCACCCGGCGTGGCCCAGCCCTTGTAAGTTAAGTTGTGTTCCTTTTCAAATACGACAATTAGCCGGTCGAGCTTTTCGACAGCCTCCAAAGGCAGAGTTGCATATCCAGAGCATCTATAACGTTCCGTATCTGAGGGCAGGCAGGCGAGTTCGCCCATTAAAGCGACCAGATCGCGCTGGACAGCTACGAGAGTGTCGTGAAAAAAGGCATTTCTTGAATGAGCCCGCGCAAGACCAAGGGCTGCGTTTAATTCGTCGACCGTCCCATAGGCCTCCACCCGTGGATGATCTTTCGGAACTCGACGGTTGAACATCAACCCGGTCTCTCCGTCGTCCCCGGTGCGCGTCGCAATGGACATTGGGCCAATTTAGCTTGCGGCTCTTACCTCGGGCTCTTTGTCCTCGATAGAATCAGGAGTTTCGTCGAGAGTTTCTGCCATTGGGATGATTTGAGCACCCCGATTGAGGTGAAAGCCAGTTCCCGCCGGAATGAGATGCCCCATAATGACGTTTTCTTTGAACCCGCGTAGCAAATCCACTTTTCCAAGGGTGGCCGCTTCTGTAAGAACACGAGTGGTGTCCTGGAAAGATGCGGCAGAAATAAAGCTCTCCGTTTCAAGTGAAGCCTTGGTAATTCCAAGAAGAACAGGAGAGGCTTCGGCGGGTTTGCCGCCTTTCTTGAGCGTCTCCTCGTTAACACGCTCGAACTCGATACGGTCGAGCTGGTCACCCCAAAGCAATGGGGTATCACCAGGATCGGTAACCTTCACCTTGCGCAGCATCTGGCGGATGATGATTTCGATATGTTTATCGTTAATTTTTACGCCCTGCTGACGATAAACCTCCTGCACTTCATTGACGAGATGCTGTTGAAGGGCCTTCGGTCCAAGAATATCGAGAATATCATGAGGTGGAACAGCTCCCTCAGTGAGCTGCTGCCCTTTCTTTACGTTATCACCCTGATAGACAATGACGTGTTTACTAATCGGCACGAGATGCTCCTCTTCGAGACCACTATTCGGGTCGCGCACGATAAGCTTGCGTTTACCTCGGATGGTGCCACCCATTTCAACGACGCCATCGATTTTTGCAATCTCGGCGGAGTCTTTCGGGCGTCGTGCTTCAAAAAGTTCGGCCACCCGTGGGAGACCACCGGTGATGTCCTTCGATTTGGCCACTTTGCGTGGAGTCTTGGCCAAAAGTGCCCCCGGCCCAATCTCCTGACCGGACTGAACCATAATATGGGCGCCAGCTGGTATCGCATGGCTTGTGAGCACTTCACCATTTGCGCCGAGGATGGCAACTTGAGGGTGGAGATCTTCTTTGTGCTCCATAACGACGGTGCCAGGACGTCCAGTAGAAGCGTCCACTTCGCGTCGAACAGTCACTCCGTCAATGAGGTCGCGGAAGTCTACCCGCCCACCGCGTTCAGCGATGATCGGCACGTTATGCTGATCCCATTCCGCGAGTTTGTGGCCCTTATTGACGCGGCCACCGTCGGGAATTGTTATGGTGGAACCGAGGATTATTTTATGCCGCTCGAGTTCACGCCCGTCGTCGGCGTGGATTTCAACAAACCCACTTTTGTTGAGCGCCACCCATGTGCCTTCATTGGACTGCACAACCCTCAGGTCCACGTAACGTACGATTCCTTCATGTTTTGTGACGATGGTGGGCTGGCGGAACGTCTGAGCAGCAACCCCGCCGACGTGGAAGGTTCGCATGGTGAGCTGAGTGCCAGGTTCGCCGATAGATTGAGCAGCGATAATTCCGACCGCTTCACCGAGTCGCACCATCTTGCCTGTTGCAAGATTTCGACCGTAGCAAGCAGCACAAACCCCACGCTTTGTCTCGCAAGTGAGCACAGAACGGATGGTGAGTTTTTCGCGGCCGACACGCACAACTGCATCGGCGGTGGCCTCGTCAATGAGTTGGTCTTTTCTGAGTATTATCTCACCCGTTACGGGGTCTTTGATAGTTTCGCAGCTCGTGCGCCCAACGATACGACTCTTTAGATCTACCGCTTCTTCATCGCCACTGTAAATGGCTTCCACAGTGATGCCGTTGTTGGTGCCGCAATCGTCTTCGGAAATGATCACATCCTGAGCCGCGTCCACTAATTTGCGCGTGAGATAGCCAGAGTCGGCCGTCTTGAGCGCAGTGTCGGCGAGTCCTTTACGAGCTCCGTGAGTGGAGATAAAAAACTCAAGCACGCTGAGTCCTTCGCGGAAATTGGCAATGATCGGACGCTCGATAATATCACCAGAAGGTCTGGTCATAAGTCCGCGCATACCGCCCAACTGTTTGATTTGGGTTTTATTTCCGCGAGCACCCGAGTCCACCATCAACGCCAAAGGATTAAATTCCGACTTGCCGTCGTTGTGTTGGATAGCCTGGGAGAGTGCCTTTTCGAGGTTAGTATCCGCATTGCTCCAGATATCAATCACGCGGTTTTTTCGCTCTCCATCTGTTATAATTCCGCGACGGTACTGCTCCTCGACCTTGTGCACTTCTTTATAGGCCGCTTCGATCTCCTTGGATTTAATGCTTGGGATAATCATATCGGTGATACCGATAGAGACACCAGCGCGCGTTGCTTCGCGGAAACCAAGTTCTTTAAGACGGTCGAGAGCCTCCACAGCCCCTTTCTGACCAGCCACCAGGCAACAGTTCCAGATAATTTCTGAGAGCTGCTTTTTCCCAACCGACTTGTTGATAAAACCGAGTTCCGCGGGCCAGATGCTGTTGAAAATCACGCGTCCAGCGGTTGTATCAATCAGCTTGGATGAGCTGTCGCCGAAAACGGTTTTTTTGCCAAAGTCCGGGTTGAGGAACTTGATTCGGCTGTGGGTTTTAAGAGCGCCATCAGCGAGAGCAAATTCGATTTCATCAACACTTGAAAGTATAGGCACGCGTTGTCCTTCTTTGATATCGTTTACGGGGCGTGGTGCCTGGGTGATGTAGTAGCATCCGAGAGTGATATCCTGCGATGGTGTGGTGATCGGCTCGCCGCTCGATGGTGAGAAAATATTATTTGGCGCGAGCATCAGCATGCGTGCCTCCAATTGAGCCTCGATAGAGAGCGGCACGTGAACGGCCATTTGATCGCCGTCGAAGTCCGCGTTGTAGGCGGAGCAAACGAGTGGATGAATACGGATTGCCTCGCCCTCAATGAGCTGAGGTTCAAACGCCTGAATGGAAAGACGGTGTAGAGTCGGGGCGCGATTGAGTAGAACAGCATGTCCTTTGGTCACCTCCTCGAGGATGTCCCAGACTTCAGGTGGCTGACGCTCAATCATGCGCTTAGCACTTCGCACTGTGTGGACGTAACCAAGATCTTTAAGGCGCCGAATAATAAACGGCTCGAAAAGAACCAGCGCCATTTTCTTGGGAAGGCCGCATTGATGAAGTTTGAGTTCTGGTCCAATGACAATTACCGAGCG
Organism: uncultured Chthoniobacterales bacterium; assembly: GCA_937924445.1. Taxonomy (GTDB): domain Bacteria; phylum Verrucomicrobiota; class Verrucomicrobiia; order Chthoniobacterales; family CALDSX01; genus CALDSX01. The sequence continues at coordinate 8,105 of CALDSX010000110.1, read as the reverse complement.
TCCCGAGTAGTCCACGCGTTTGCCGAGGAGATTTTGACGAAACCGGCCAGTTTTACCTTTAAGATTGTCGCTCAAAGACTTCAGCGGACGATTTCCGGCGCCGGTAACGGCCCGCCCATGCCGACCATTGTCGAAGAGCGCATCAACGGCCTCCTGGAGCATTCGCTTCTCGTTGCGGATGATCACGTCCGGCGTCTTAAGCTGGAGGAGGTTTTTGAGTCGGTTATTGCGGTTGATGACTCGGCGGTAAAGGTCGTTCAAGTCAGAGGTGGCAAAGCGTCCGCCCTCAAGCGGGACAAGTGGGCGCAAGTCCGGCGGGATTACGGGCAGCACATCGAGAATCATCCATTCCGGCCGTGAACGCGACGAGGCAAATCCTTGCACCAATTTAAGTCTTTTGGCCAACTTTTTGCGGTTAACCTTGCTTTTTGTGGTGGCCATTGCAGCTTCGAGCTCGACTTGAAGGGCGGCCAGATCCAGTGAACGCAGGATTTTTTGAATAGCTTCCGCACCCATGCCAGCTTCAAAGGAACCTTCGCCATAGGCCTGAAGAGCTTCGCGATATTCTGCTTCCGTCAATAACTGGCACTTATCAAGACCGGTATTGCCTGGGTCCACTACAATGAAATCCTCATAATAAATCACGCGCTCTAGGGCTTTCCCGGTCATATCGAGCATCAAACCCAGACGCGATGGCATACATTTAAAGAACCATATATGAGATACCGGCACAGCAAGTTCGATATGGCCCATTCGCTCACGTCGCACGCGAGAGAGTGTTACCTCCACACCACAACGATCACAAATGACACCCTTATGCTTGATGCGCTTATATTTTCCACACGAACATTCCCAATCGCGTGTCGGACCGAAAATACGTTCGCAAAAAAGCCCCCCTTTCTCCGGCTTGAAAGTGCGGTAGTTAATGGTTTCGGGGTTCTTGACTTCGCCGCGGCTCCAACTCCGGATGGCATCTGGAGAGGCTACCGTGATACCTACGCGGTCGAACGTAGTGGAGCGGGTTTCTTCCTGGGGCAGGATAATTTCGGTGACGTTCATTTAGTCGGGCAAGGATGGTTATGAAAGATAAGAAGGGATTGGATGGACGTAAGCGGCTAAGCTGAGAGCTTCTTAAGCGATGACCTGATCGAGGAGAGTGTTTGGCTGGCCAACTCTGACATCGAGGCCGAGGCTTTTCATTTCTTTAATGAGCACGTTGAACGATTCAGGAGTTCCTGCCTCAAGAGTGTTATCTCCTTTAACGATGGATTCATAAATCTTAGTCCGCCCCTGAACGTCGTCGGATTTGACGGTCAGCAACTCCTGAAGGAGATAGGCGGCACCATAGGCTTCCAGAGCCCAGACCTCCATCTCGCCGAACCGCTGACCACCGTATTGTGCTTTGCCACCCAGAGGCTGTTGAGTGACGAGGGAATAGGGCCCCACAGCGCGGGCATGGATTTTGTCCGCAACAAGATGGCCAAGCTTCATCATGTAAATGTAACCGACAACAACCTGCTGGTCGAATTTCTCCCCAGTTCTGCCGTCGTAGAGGGTGGCCTTGCCGTTTTCGTTGACCCATTCAAAGCCGGGCACCTTTTTGGCCTCAGCGAGATAGGCGCGGATTTCTTTCTCAGTGATACCATCAAACACAGGTGTGGCGACTTTAAACCCAAGGGCTTTGGCCGCCACGCCGAGATGGGTTTCGAGAACCTGCCCGACGTTCATGCGGCTTGGCACGCCTAGAGGATTAAGAACGATGTCCACCGGACTTCCATCCGCGAGAAATGGCATATCTTCCTCTGCCACGATTTTAGCCACAACTCCTTTGTTGCCATGACGCCCGGCCATTTTGTCACCGACGGAGAGCTTCCGCTTGCTGGCAATATACACCTTGACCTGCTTTATAATACCAGGATCGACATCATCGCCGCCTTCAATCCGATCAATAGCCCTTTCTTTATCCATTTCGAGTTCCTCGAACTTTCCGGCGAACTGACCGATGACATCCATGATCTTATTCCGAAGAGGGCTAGGATCTATCTCAATATGTTTGTACTCGAGGGCAATTTTACGGAGGTTGGTTTTCGTCAGCTTCTGATTCGCGGGAACGATGATCTCTCCGGTTTGTCCGTTTGCAATATCAAGCGGGACTTTTTCATTGATGAGGATATTGGCAAGTGCGTTGGTCAAGTCCTCGATCAAAGCCTCCGTTCGTGCTTTGAAGTCTTCGTTGATTTCTTTCACCGCTTTACGGTTTTCAGCGGGGGACACCTTTTGCCGTGTGACTTCTTTACGGCTGGATACCTTGACATCCATAACAATGCCGTAAGTTCCCGAGGGAACCGTAAGGGAAGTATCTTTAACGTCGGCCGCTTTCTCGCCAAAAATGGCGCGCAAAAGGCGTTCTTCTGGAGCAAGTTCCGTTTCGCTTTTCGGCGTGATTTTTCCAACCAAAATATCGCCCGGTTTGACCTCGGCGCCGATACGGATGACGCCATCGGGACCGAGATTTGACAGCGCATCCTCGCTGATGTTTGGAATGTCGCGAGTGATCTCCTCGGGTCCGAGTTTCGTATCTCTGGCACCAATCTCGAACTCTTCAATATGGATGGATGTGTAGATATCTTCTTTGACAACACGTTCAGAAATGGTGATGGCGTCTTCAAAGTTGTAACCATTCCAAGGCATAAAAGCGACGAGGACATTGCGCCCGAGGGCGAGTTCCCCGTGGTCAGTATTTGGGCCGTCTGCGATGACGTCCCCCGCCTTCACTGACTGGCCTTTCCGAACGATAGGCTTTTGGTTGATGCAGGTGCCACTGTTGGAACGCATAAACTTGCGAAGATCGTAGACCTGCACCCCGGCTTCGATGTCTGTTTTGAGTTTTCTCTTCGTATCGGGCATCTCCCCATCTTTGGTGATGACAATTTGGGTTGCTGTGACGGAAGCCACCTTCCCGGCAGCCTGAGCCACAACAATTGCTTTTGAGTCGCGGGCAACCTTGGCCTCTAGGCCGGTTCCCACAAGAGGAGATTCGGAAACGATTAGTGGAACCCCCTGACGCTGCATGTTGGAGCCCATCAAAGCCCGGTTCGCATCATCATGTTCGAGGAATGGAATAAGACCGGCAGCGACTGATACGAGCTGTTTCGGCGAAACATCCATGTAGTGAACCTTTTCCGGTTCAACCTCAAGAAAGTCTCCGCAATAACGCACAGCGACTTTATCGCCAAGAAAACTTCCGTCAGGACCAATTGGGGCATTGGCCTGAGCAACGAGGTAGTTCTCCTCAAGATCTCCGGTCAAGTAATCAATTTGCGACGTAACTTTCCCTTTGATGACGCGACGGTAGGGCGTTTCAATAAAGCCGAATTCATTGATTCGGGCATACGTGCTGAGAGAACTGATAAGCCCGATATTAGGACCTTCGGGCGTTTCGATTGGGCATACCCGGCCGTAGTGGGAGGGATGGACGTCTCGCACTTGTGTGCCGGCACGATCTCGACTCAAACCGCCGGGTCCGAGTGCTGAGAGACGCCTTTTGTGGGTCAATTCAGAGAGAGGATTAATCTGATCCATGAACTGACTCAGCTGAGACCGTTGGAAAAAGTCGCGCACAACCGCGCTGAGAGATTTCGGGTTGATGAGCTTTTGCGGGGTCATCGACTCAATTCCGGAGTCGAAAAGAGTCATTCGTTCCTTGACAAGCCGTTCTGTTCGCCCGAGTCCAAGGCGGCATTGGTTTGCCAGCAACTCGCCAACCGTTCGCACACGCCGACTGCCGAGATGATCAATGTCATCGGTACCACCCTCGCCGCCTTTCAGTCGGATGAGGTGTTTGATGGCTGCAATAAAATCTTGATCTGTCAGAATACGTTGGTTGAGATCCGTATCGATCCCAAGCTTTTGATTGATTTTATGACGCCCAACGCGACCGAGGTCGTAGCGTTTCGGATCAAAGAAAAGTCTTTTGATCAGAGCCTTGGCGTTCGGCACGGTGGGCGGATCCCCTGGGCGCAGCTTCCGGTAAATGTCTTTGAGGGCTTCTTCCTGATCTCTGGCGGGATCTTTTTTGAGGGCTTTAACAATCGAGTCGTCTTTGCTAACATCAACCACCTTGAGGGATTTGACGCCAGTTGCCATAATTTGTCTCACGACGGTTTTTGTCAAAGGCTCGAAGGCCCTTGCGACGATGATGTCTCCGTCGCGCACATCTTCGGTGATAACTTTCTTTTCGAGCAATTCGTCCTCAAGAGTCTCGGAAAGTTTAAGCGTTTCGATCTCATAAAAGAGCTTCACGATTTCCTCGTCGCTTCCGTAGCCAAACGCCCGGAGGAGGGTCGTTGCGAGAAACTTTTTGCGTCGCTTGCGCTTGTCGAGATAAATGTAAAGAAGGTCGTTGTTATCGAACTGAACCTCTACCCACGATCCACGGTCAGGTATGATTCGGAAGCTATAAAGCATTTTACCGTTGATGTGGGGTGTCTTTTCAAAACAAATACCGGGAGAACGGTGGAGTTGGCTGACAACAACCCGCTCAGCGCCGTTTATCACGAACGTTCCGCGCTCTGTCATGAGAGGCAGTTCGCCCATGTAAACTTTTTCCTCTTTTGTTCCAAGGTCGTCTTTGAGCAGAAACACGACGTGAAGCGGTGCGCTGAACGTCTGTCCTTCACGCTGAGCTTCAATGTCGCTCAATTTCGGCTCGCCGATCTCGTAGTGCGAAAAATCGAGAGTTATTTTTCCGTCATGAGACTCTATCGGAAAGACCTCTTTAAAAACTGCTTGCAATCCGATGGCTTTTCTTTTCTTCGGCGAAAGATCAAGCTGAAGGAATTCTTTGTAGGAGTTAACCTGAATCTCAATGAGATCAGGCGGTTCAATCGTGGTCTGCAGCTTGCCGAAGTATTTGCGGTTTGACATTTTTGCCGGAGAAGCGGGTTTAAGGGAAAATATCCAGATTAGTTTCCTCTTGGCACCTTGTCATTTGCGGGCTTGAATGGAAAACTTTGCCAAAATGAAGGATTGAGGATACCGAAACTGGACGTTGTCACAATTTTTTTTTTACGGAAGTATTCCTGCCTAAAAGTCGCAATGTCCCGAGACGCGAAAAACCCGAGGAGTCGGGCGAACCTTTTTTGATTCACTTGAAGACCCACTCAGGTTAAGACGTAAGGTGTGCGGCTTAAAAGCGTTGCAATCTCCATATGATTTCACAAAAAAATGCGGCTGCAAGTCTTTTTTCTTGCAGCCGCATTGAAGGATTTTTTCGGCTTATAAAATACTGTCCGATTACTACACGCGATGCTGATACAAGGTCTGAGGCTTACTTGATCTCCACCTTGGCACCAGCGGCCTCGATCTTCTTTTTGATCTCCTCGGCTTCTTCCTTAGTGACGCCCTCCTTGATAGGCTTGGGAGCACTCTCCACCAAGGCTTTCGCTTCAGCAAGGCCAAGACCGGATACTGCCGCGCGAACCTCTTTAATAACGCCGATTTTGTTTGCCCCGACTTCTTTGAGGATGACATCGAATGACGTCTTCTCCTCAGCAGTCGGAGCCGCGGCTCCAGCGGCAGGAGCAGCGGCGGCAACCGCGACAGGCGCGGCGGCGCTGACGCCCCATTTTTCTTCGAGTTGCCTCACTAGATCCGCGACTTCGAGGACCGTGAGTTTGCTCAGTTCTTCAACCAGGTTTTTTATGTCTGCCATTGTGAGTTGTGGTATCGTCGTCCCCAGCGGCCGCTGGAGGTTTCACCTGGCAAGCCTGCCAGGCGACGAGGAACCGTTTGATGTTTTTTTTGCTCTCCCTTACCGCAACCGCGCGGCAGGGAAATCTTTTATTTTGTTAGAATTTTTTGTTTCGATACTTGAAGTGCTTCAATTTTCTCCAACTTAAAGAATAATGCGCAACTACCGCGGCAATCCTCAAGCCGTGGCCTTCTCCTGATAGGCTTTGAGGAGACGTGCAAGGCTTGAAGCCGGTTCGTTGAGCAAACGAACCAGTGATCCTGCTGGGGTATTGAGAAGACCAAGCAATTGCGCGCGCAAAGAGTCTTTTGAGGGAAGATCTGCCAGGGCTTCCACCTGTTCGGCAGATAGTTTTGCATTGTCGAGAATAGCGCCTCGTAAAGTCGGCTTTTGAAATTCAGCCGCAAAATTCTTCAAGATTTTGGCCGCCGCACAGATGTCTTCGTCCCCAAAAACGATTGCCGTTTGGCCGGTTAAAATATCCGAACAATCGGGCTGACCAAGATCCTTGGCAACGATACGGAGAAGGCTGTTTTTAACGACATGACAGCTTGCTTTGACACTGCGCAAACGGTTACGCAGTTCGCTGAACGCACTAACCCCCATTCCTTGGTAGTCAATGATAATCAGAAATGGGGACTGGCGGAGCCAGCTCATGACCTCGGCGGCGATAGACGTTTTCTCTGTTCTCATAGATGAAAAAGTTGTTGATATTTGTTTTCTGAGCAACGCGTCGTTAGATGGCTGCTCCTGAGGAGGTAAGGTCGAGTCGAATGCCGGGGCTCATCGTCGCTCCAAGAGTCAGCCCTAGAACAAATTTGCCCTTCACCCCTTGAGGCTTGGCGCGAGTCACGGCTTCAATGATAGCTTTACAATTTGCGGCCAAGTCTTCTTCAGAAAAAGAAATTTTCCCAGCGGACACTGCAACGTTTCCATTACGGTCGAGTTTAAATTCGACGCGTCCCGCTTTAACTTCGCGAACAGCAGAAGCGGTATCTTCTGTAACTGTTCCGGTCTTGGGATTGGGCATCAGGCCTCGTGGACCGAGAATTTTACCAAGCTTACGCACCTCGGTCATAGCCGAGGGTGTGGCAATGGCAACATCAAAATCCTGAAAACCACCCTGAACTTTCTTGATTAACTCCTCGTAGCCTACATACTCTGCTCCTGCCTCCTTTGCCGCTTCAGCAGCCGCACCCTGGGCAAAAACGAGAACACGAACGGATTTACCACTTCCTTTAGGCAAGGGACAAGTGCCGCGAACCATTTGGTCGGATTGTTTAGGGTCAACTCCAAGCCGGAAAGAGAGAGTGACGGTCTGGTCAAATTTAACCGGCGGAAGCGATTTGAGAACTCTCAGAGCTTCGGCCAGTTCGTAAGACTTATCCAGCGCGACTTTTTCAGCCGCAGCGCGGTAGCGCTTGCTTCTTTTAATGCTCATGGCTTAATGCAGTAATGGCGGATGGCTACTTCAGATCTGAAGTCGCGCGATCCTCCTGCGAGATGATAACTGTTTTGAGTGTTGAGACTTGCAGTTTGAGTCTGGTGCTTAATGTGCCTCAAAAGCGGCAAGGGACGTATACATAAAGCACGCGTTCTGGAAGTCAACACAAAGTTTAACTTAATCTCGATCTTTCAAAGTGATAGGTTATCAGAATAGAAATAGAAAGGCTGATTGATGAATCAGCGCATGATTAACTGCAACGCCATTGTTGTAGAAAGAAATCTAGCAGACCGTTGAAAAACGGGTGCTTTTAGGCTCACTGGGAAAAAGTAACCTCCGAAAGGTGGTTGCGAAAACATAGAAAAACCACTCCTCGCAGAGTTGGTTGAGGTGTGGCAGCGAGATTCTGTCGGACTGGGTACAAAATATAAACAAAAGCAGAGCCGCCCATCCTCGGCTGGCCCATTGTTTGGGCGTTCCCAGGCCGCAGATTTTGCGCAGAAGCAGGCTCAAATTGAAACAAGCCGCCTCAAACCGATAGCGTTTGGTCAGATTTTCCAGTCCGCGTAAGGTCGCTCGACAGGACCTTCCCTCATCCAGAATATGTTCGACGGCTCCTTCCAGGTGCATCCTGCGCTTGCGCAAAAGGGCTTTGCCCGAAGCGCATTTCACACTCCGGTGGGCTCGCTGGATCGCCTTCCATTGCTCGGGAGAATAGTTCTCGTTCTTGCGTTTGCCGGCCTGGCGATCTGCCACAATCGTTCGTAGCCCCCAGTTCCTGCACAGCCTCGATTTCCGACGCGGCAAAATACCCTTTGTCCGCCGTCAGACTTTTCATTTGGGCGGACTTCTCTTCGCTCCCACAGAGCGCATGAACCATCCCCACAGCGGCTCCCACGCGCTCACCGA